>NZ_CP167894.1:1296383-1620479 GCF_041504345.1 Vibrio sp. BS-M-Sm-2 | reverse complement strand
AATTTACAACCGCCAAGGTAAGGCTTGAACTCGATGAAGGCTTCAGTGATTTCATCGGCTTCTAAGTGCCATAGGCCGAATTCACGAACTCCTGGTGAATCAATCAGATCACCACCAGAAGGGAAGTGGTATAAACGAGCTGCCGTGGTGGTATGCTGGCCAAGACCTGAGTTCTCAGAGACTTCGCCTTCTTCAATGTCTAGCGTTGGCATTAATGCATTCACTAGGCTTGACTTACCCACACCCGATTGACCAACAAAGATGTTGATACGGTCTTTAAGTTCAGCTTCCAGCTCTTTGATGCCGTAGCCAGACTCTTTACTCACGAACATCACTTTGTAGCCGATCTTCTCGTACTCTTTCAGTGTTTCACGGTATTCAGCAATCTGCTCATCAGTCAGCAGGTCGACCTTATTCAGCACAACAAGTGGCGCGATGTTCACTGTTTCTGAAGCGATCAAATAGCGGTCGATAATATTAAGTGATAGCTCTGGTAGTACTGCCGATACGATAACCATTTGGTCAACGTTCGCAGCAACCGGCTTTAGGCCATCGTAGTAATCAGGGCGAGTCAGCATTGAAGTTCTCGGTTCAACCGCTTCCACAACGCCAGAAATGCCGGCCATGGATTCTAAGCCTGCGCGCCAAGTCACTCGGTCACCAGAAACTAAAGTCTCGATACTACGGCGTAAGTTACAACGATGAACTTCGTTAGTTTCAAGATCTTCGATATCGGCATGTTGGCCAAAGCGCGTAATCACGAGTCCGCTTTTGGTTCCGCCAAGCATGTTCTCATCCCACTGGATAGAATCTTCTTTCTTGAGTCGCTTGTTCTGGTTGCTACGCACACGACGTACTTGACCTTTGGTTAACTTCTTTTTTTAGCCACAATTTTTCACTTAACACATCTAACTTGATGATTGGGAACTCAAACAGGATGTTGCTGGTACCACGTGATTTCGGTGGTCCTAAAGCTAGTTTGAGTATAGTTATTTGGGTATAGTACCTCTTTTACACATAAACAAATAGGCGACGCCTTATGTCCTTTAGCGATCAGAACCTTATTTGGGTTGATCTAGAGATGACAGGACTTGATCCTGAAACTCATAAAATCATTGAAATTGCTACTATCGTTACTGATAGTGAGCTTAACATCCTGGCTGAAGGACCTGTTTTGGCTATTCACCAACCTCAGAGTGAATTGGACAAGATGGACGAGTGGTGTACAACGACGCACACTGGCAGCGGCCTCGTGAAGCGAATTCAAGAAAGCACGGTTTCAGAGCAAGATGCCATCCAACAAACGATTGAGTTTCTTGAAAAATGGGTACCAAAAGGTAAGTCACCGATTTGTGGCAACAGCATTGGTCAAGATCGCCGTTTCCTATACAAGCACATGCCAGAGTTAGAAGAGTACTTCCACTACCGCTATGTTGACGTAAGCACGCTGAAAGAGCTTGCGCGTCGTTGGAAACCTGAAGTGCTAGATGGTTTTTCTAAGTCAGGAAGTCACCTTGCACTTGATGATATTCGAGAGTCGATCGCCGAGCTGCAGTACTACCGAAAAACGATTATTAACATCTAGTCGGATAAAATGATTACGTTTATCTAACTTTTCAGGGACATAAGAGCTAATTTTTTTGCAAATCTGTGTGCTTTTACAGCAGTTGAGTAAAAAGTTTCGTAATTTTGCATTAAGGACTTGCATCACAAAAAAATGCTCTTATAATTCGCAGCCCTGAACGGCGAAAGACGTTTTCAGATTGCGATACTAGCTCAGTTGGTAGAGCGCAACCTTGCCAAGGTTGAGGTCATCGGTTCGAACCCGATGTATCGCTCCAATTTGTAGGTTACGGCGAAAGCGGTAATCGAAGGGTGAAAGACCTTTTATAATGCGATACTAGCTCAGTTGGTAGAGCGCAACCTTGCCAAGGTTGAGGTCATCGGTTCGAACCCGATGTATCGCTCCAAATTAGCCTTTTAAAGGCAAGATTCATTGACTTAAACAATGCATCCGGACGCGGGATGGAGCAGTTTGGTAGCTCGTCGGGCTCATAACCCGAAGGTCGTCGGTTCAAATCCGGCTCCCGCAACCACATTACAGTTAGGCGCTATCTGTTGCCCAAGGCGGTAAGAGCAGCGATTAACTAATGCGATACTAGCTCAGTTGGTAGAGCGCAACCTTGCCAAGGTTGAGGTCATCGGTTCGAACCCGATGTATCGCTCCAAATTCTCTCTTTTTAGAGAACAGAGTCATTAACTTAAATAATGCATCCGGACGCGGGATGGAGCAGTTTGGTAGCTCGTCGGGCTCATAACCCGAAGGTCGTCGGTTCAAATCCGGCTCCCGCAACCACATTACAGTTGAACGTTGATTTGATGCTTCTTAGCAGAAAAAGTTAACGGTTAGCTTATGCGATACTAGCTCAGTTGGTAGAGCGCAACCTTGCCAAGGTTGAGGTCATCGGTTCGAACCCGATGTATCGCTCCAAATTTTATTCTTAGGAGCTGTCTCTTTGAGAAAGTGCTCGGAATGAAAATGGTTTAGTCTCATTGTCTTAAACAATGCATCCGGACGCGGGATGGAGCAGTTTGGTAGCTCGTCGGGCTCATAACCCGAAGGTCGTCGGTTCAAATCCGGCTCCCGCAACCACATTACAGTTAAGCGCTATCTGTTGCCCAAGGCAGTAAGAGCAGCGATTAACTAATGCGATACTAGCTCAGTTGGTAGAGCGCAACCTTGCCAAGGTTGAGGTCATCGGTTCGAACCCGATGTATCGCTCCAAATTCTCTCTTTTAGAGAACAGAGTCATTAACTTAAATAATGCATCCGGACGCGGGATGGAGCAGTTTGGTAGCTCGTCGGGCTCATAACCCGAAGGTCGTCGGTTCAAATCCGGCTCCCGCAACCACATTACAGTTAGGCGCTATCTGTTGCCCAAGGCAGTAAGAGCAGCGATTAACTAATGCGATACTAGCTCAGTTGGTAGAGCGCAACCTTGCCAAGGTTGAGGTCATCGGTTCGAACCCGATGTATCGCTCCAAATTAGCCTTTTTAAGGCAAGATTCATTGACTTAAACAATGCATCCGGACGCGGGATGGAGCAGTTTGGTAGCTCGTCGGGCTCATAACCCGAAGGTCGTCGGTTCAAATCCGGCTCCCGCAACCACATTACAGTTGAACGTTGATTTGATGCTTCCTTAGCAGACAAGATGAACGGTTAGCTTATGCGATACTAGCTCAGTTGGTAGAGCGCAACCTTGCCAAGGTTGAGGTCATCGGTTCGAACCCGATGTATCGCTCCAAATTAGCCTTTTTAAGGCAAGACTCATTGACTTAAACAATGCATCCGGACGCGGGATGGAGCAGTTTGGTAGCTCGTCGGGCTCATAACCCGAAGGTCGTCGGTTCAAATCCGGCTCCCGCAACCACATTACAGTTAAGCGCTATCTGTTGCCCAAAGCAGTAAGAGCAGCGATTAACTAATGCGATACTAGCTCAGTTGGTAGAGCGCAACCTTGCCAAGGTTGAGGTCATCGGTTCGAACCCGATGTATCGCTCCAAATTAGCCTTTTAAAGGCAAGATTCATTGACTTAAACAATGCATCCGGACGCGGGATGGAGCAGTTTGGTAGCTCGTCGGGCTCATAACCCGAAGGTCGTCGGTTCAAATCCGGCTCCCGCAACCACATTACAGTTAAGCGCTATCTATTGCCCAAGGCGGTAAGAGCTGCGATTAACTAATGCGATACTAGCTCAGTTGGTAGAGCGCAACCTTGCCAAGGTTGAGGTCATCGGTTCGAACCCGATGTATCGCTCCAGCTTTCTTCTAAAAAGCTATTAAGACTCTTTAAACCACCGTGTTTTTCTTTAAATCACAGAGTTTAAAGGCGACCTTAAAGGTCACGCTCTTTCTTTAATGCTGCGAAGCATAATCCCCCCAAAAAGCAAATAATCCTCCATCATGGTGGATATTTTTTTGTCTTAAATTTTTCTTAGCAACTGGAATGCTAGTAAACATCAGGTCTCTGAAGCAGATACTTGAGGTTTTTCATATCTATAAACAGACTTATCCACAAAATGTTAGGTGTGGATAACTTGGTTGATAAAGTTATTTCAGGCTTAATTCTTTACCTATCCCTAAAAGATCTTTCTTGTTTTCAATATATTAGATGAATTGCGCCGATCGTAACTTGTTGTTTTTTATCAAGTTGGATGCTTGTCTTGGGTTTGATAAAAGATCGTTAACTTGTTGTTTTTTGATCTTAATCATTTATCGGTACTGTGTTTAACTTTGTGCGAGTGTCGGAAGTTTACGAGAGTTCTGAATTTTTTCCACATTGCTAGAATTGAGAACAAGGTCAAACATTGTTCTAAAATTATGTGCAACGAGTTGTCTTAAATATTGGACTGTTAGTGGGGGCTCGCTTGCCATACATTGGTATATAAAGCGTTAAGCGTCTCTTGGTAGTCCTTTTTCTACAATACGTATTAGTCGGTGCTTTTTAGTCGCGACTTTACTGTTACCTTTTGGCACCTCAATGGCACTAGGTAATTGCTGTAGTTGTTTTTCTAAAGCCCACTCAATATGGACATCTAGCATTTCGTTTTTGCCTTGATGAGATTCCAGTGTTTCAACAATGCGTTGTTGAAATGGTGCATTGCCCATCGCAACAAAGATATTGCGCAACCATTGGGTGTGGCCGATACGTCTTATTGCGGAGCCTTCCATTTTCTTTAGGAAGGTTGCTTCATCCCAACCTGAAAGTGCAACCAGATCGGCTTCTTGGAAATCTTCTCTGCGGTGAAAGTCGGTTTGTTCTGTGAGTTCGGCATGACGGTTCCATGGGCAAACTAACTGACAATCGTCGCAGCCGTAGATACGGTTACCAATCGCTTCTCTATACTCTTCAGGGATCACACCATCATATTCAATGGTTAAGTACGAGATACATTTGCGCGCATCCACCACGCCATCATCAATAATGGCACCTGTTGGGCAAGAAGTGATACATGCGGTGCATTTACCACACTCATCGACACTCGGTTCATCTGTTGGAAGAGGGATGTTAACTAACAGCTCCCCTAGAAAGAACCAAGAGCCCGCGTCTTTATCAAGAATTAATGAGTGTTTACCTGTCCAGCCCAACCCTGCTTTTTGAGCGAGCGGTCTTTCCAAAATAGGTGCTGAATCGACGAAAGGGCGTGAGTCTAAACCTTCGACCTCTTTTTCAATTCTTTGTCCCAGCTTTTTCAACTGGTTACGGAACAATTTGTGATAGTCGCGGCCTAAAGAATAACGGCTGATGTAGCCTTGAGTGGTATCGCTTAGGTTAGAGGCGAACTGAGCTTCTGGTGGTAGGTAATTCATTCGAGCGCTGATCACTCGAATTGTGCCTGGGTGAAGTTCATCAGGACGTGCACGCATCATCCCATGTCGAGCCATCCAATCCATTTCGCCGTGGTGACCCGCATCTAGCCATGCTTGAAGAGGGGCTTCGTGTTCACTTAAATCAACATCGCAGATGCCAACTTTTTGAAAGCCTAACTCTTTTCCCCAAATTTTAATTTTTTCAGCAAGATGGTCTAGATTCATGGCTTCATACTTATCGATTAAAATTCGGTTAGGCAAAAATGGGGGCGGATCTTAACGGATCTTAGTGGTGTTGACCAGAACAGACGTGTTTTGAGCAGTATTTTTCATAGAACTTACACTTGAGTGCTTGTCTCCCAAAAGCATCACGGTTTACTATTCTTGTTCTTTTGATTTTTATATAGTCAACGATCGATTTTTAGAGAACGTATTCATGAGCACGAAACAATTTACTTTGAAAGATGAACAAGCAACGATTCAATTAGGAACGGAGCTTTCTAATCTTTGCTCACAGCAGACGACTATTTATCTGCATGGTGATCTTGGCGCAGGTAAAACGACCTTCAGTCGTGGCTTTGTAAAAGCACTTGGCCATCAAGGAAATGTAAAGAGCCCAACGTATACTCTAGTTGAACCTTATCAACTTGCCGATTGGCAGGTGTACCACTTTGACCTTTATCGCCTAGCCGATCCTGAAGAGTTAGAGTTCATGGGAATTCGTGACTACTTTACTCCAGATGCTATCTGCTTGGTTGAATGGCCTGAGAAAGGTTATGGGATGCTACCAGAAGCTGATTTGGATATTGATATTCGTTACCAAGACGATCACCGTATTGTTTCTTTAACCGCTAATAGTGAATACGGACAGCGCTTACTTAGTCAGTTGGAGTTATGTTGATTTCTAAACGCCTTATTTCAGCAGTGACCATGATGGCTGCTGTTTTTTCTATACTGTTTTCTTCACTTGTTTCTGCAAACTCACTGAAAAGTTTAAGGGTTTGGCCTTCTCCAGAAGAAACTCGTGTGGTTATCGACTTAAAATCAGAAGCGGATTTTAGCTATTTCACACTGAGTAGCCCGAGTCGTTTAGTGGTCGATTTAAAAAATACCAACCTTGCAACTAAGCTACCGGTCGTGGTGAAAGATAGCCCTGTTCTATCTAAGATTCGTAAGAGTTCACCGCCAGACAAAAACACCTATCGCTTGGTTTTTGAGTTAAAGAAGTCGTCTAAAGCAGAGTTGTTCAAACTGAGCCCGACTCCGGGTGGTCAGTATGGACACCGTTTGGTGATCGACTTTCCTCATGGTGCGGCAAGTAAAGCGACATCGAAGCCAAGTAAACCAACGGTTAGCAAGAACATTAATCAGGTTAAACGTCAGAAAGACATTTTGATCGTGATTGACCCTGGCCACGGTGGTGAAGATCCTGGCTCAATCGGTCCATCTCGTAAATATGAGAAGAATGCGACGCTGAGTATCTCCCGCAAGCTGGCTGCACAATTAAATGCCGTACCGGGAATCAAAACGCGTTTAACGCGTAATGCTGACTACTTTGTGAACTTGAATCGACGTGTTGCGATTGCTCGAGAGAATGAAGCTCACCTGTTGATCTCTATTCACGCCGATGCATTTACCACTCCTCAACCAAGAGGTGGCTCGGTGTTTGTGCTGAATACTCGACGTGCGAATACCGAGATCTCACGCTGGATTGAGAATAAAGAGAAACAGTCAGAGCTACTTGGTGGTAGCGGTGCTGCTTTTACTGGCAATATTGATGATAAGAACGTAAATCAAACCTTGCTTGATTTGCAGTTTAGCCACTCTCAAAAAGAGGGCTACAAGCTGGCAACGGCGATTCTGTCTGAAATGGGTAAGGTTGCGAAACTGCATAACAGTAAGCCGATTAACACCAGTTTGGCGGTATTACGTTCACCACAGATCCCATCTGTATTGGTAGAGACCGGCTTTATTTCGAATCCGACGGAAGAGAAGCTGCTTTTCCAACGCTCGCATCAAGATAAATTGGCACGAGCAGTGACTAAAGCGGTCGTTAAGTATTTGAAGGCTAACCCGCCTGAAGGGATTATCTTGTCTAACGCGACGTCATCAACGGGTAGCGTGAGCCAACATAAAGTCTCTCGTGGTGAGTCTCTATCTGTTATTGCGAATAAATATGGCACCTCGACACAGGCCTTGATGAAATTCAACAACCTGAAATCGAGCAGCTTAGCGATTGGCCAAGTGCTTAAGATTCCAGGCAGCGCTTCAAGCTCATCATCAAGCAGTGCTGTTAGAACTAAGACCATAACTCACACGGTTAAGTCTGGAGAGTATCTAGGCAAGATAGCCAGCCGTTATAAAGTTTCGGTGGCTGATATCAAACGTGAGAACCGCTTGAAATCAGAGACTGTGAGAGTAGGCCAAAAGTTACGTATTACAGTTGAAGTGAAAGATGTCCCTCTGCGCAAACACAAAGTCGCAAGAGGCGATTATCTTGGCAAGATAGCTTCGAAATACGGCGTGAGCGTTAACAGTATTCGCCAAGCGAATAAGCTACGATCTGACAGCCTAGCGGTGGGGCAGGTGTTGATTATTCCGCACAAGTAAGCTTTTTAACGCAGACATGTTTCCATCAATGGCAGTAAGGTAGCTATAAATATGACGATCAAAATACTGCCAGCTCGGTTAGCGAACCAAATCGCAGCGGGTGAAGTGGTAGAAAGACCAGCTTCTGTTGTGAAAGAGTTGGTTGAGAACAGTTTGGACTCAGGTGCGACGCGTATCGATATTGATATCGAGAAAGGTGGCGCTAAGATGATCCGCGTTCGTGACAACGGTAAGGGCATCGTCAAAGATGAGCTTGCCTTAGCGTTGAGCCGTCATGCTACCTCTAAGATCCATACTCTTGACGACCTTGAGGCGATCGTCAGCCTCGGTTTCCGTGGTGAAGCGCTGGCGAGTATTAGTTCAGTTGCGCGCTTAACCATGACTTCACGCCCTGCTACTCAAGATCAAGCTTGGGCGGCACACAGTGAAGGCCGTGATATGCAGGTGAAACTGCAGCCTGCAGCGCATCCAATTGGTACCTCGGTTGAGGTGTTGGATCTGTTCTTCAACACACCAGCACGCCGCAAGTTCTTACGCACCGAGAAAACCGAATTCACGCATATTGATGAGTTGCTTAAACGTATTGCATTGAGTCGCTTTGATGTGACGATCAACCTTCGTCATAACGGCAAAATGATTCGTCAGTACCGCGCAGCTAAAACACAAGTTCAAGCAGAAAAGCGCATCGCTGCGGTATGTGGCAACCCTTTTGTGCGCCATATGCTTAAGATCGAGCTTGAGCATCAAGGCCTAAAACTTCATGGCTGGATCACCACGCCAGAAGGAGCAAGACAACAAAGCGATCTGCAATACTGCTATGTGAATGGCCGTATGATGCGTGACAAACTGATCAATCACGCAATTCGCCAGAGCTATGAAACTAGCCTGCGTCCAGATCAATTCGCAACGTATGTGCTGTTCATTGAACTCGACCCACATCAAGTTGATGTGAATGTTCACCCTGCTAAACATGAAGTGCGTTTCCATCAAGCGCGCCTTGTGCATGACTTTATTTACCAAGCATTGAGTGATGGCTTAGCACAGAGTAAGCAGATCGATGCTGCGCCAATCAATCAATCAGCTTTTCATCAATCAGAAGTGATTCATCATCAGCAAGATAGTACGAGCTCTGTAGTTGATGGTGTTGCAAGTTTTACTGAGCCAGAAAACACGCTACCTAGTAATGCTGATCAAACCCAAGTTTCGGAGAGGGAGCGACACGCCATTGAGCAAACACCTTCCTACCCGAGAAAAGCCGAATCTGAGCAGGTTCATGATAAGCCTCAACACAGCGTTAATGACGGCGGGCGACACTATATTTCATTAACTAGCCCAAGCTCATCAACCAGTCCAAGTACATCTGCTGGCCGAAGCTCGTCTGCTAGTGAAAGCAGTTTTACCGGCTCTCCTCGCCAAGAGTGGATTGAGTCTCGACCTGCACCGAAGAAAGAAAAAGAACCACACCAACATCATGCTGAGCCAGCGCCCTCAAAGCGTGAAGTTAAGGCTTATAAAGAGCTTTTAAAAACGCCAGACTTTGATGAGCAGGTTGTACAGACTTCATCTCCTCAAGAGTATGTGGCACCAGTAGAAACCAGAGACAGCATAGAAAATATAGAAAATATAGAAAATAAAGGAAATATAGAAGCTAAGCCTGCTCAACAGAATCCTGTTCATTCAAAGCCAAGAGTACCTGTGACGGACTTAGGCAAAGCCGTCTCGGTAGTGGAACGCCAATACTTGGTAATGGGAAACAAAAACGGCAGCGTATTGGTGTCTCTAGCCAAAGCGGAATTGCTACGTGTGATTGGCCAACTTGATACTCGAGGTGGCGCGTTAAAAAGCCAGCCACTATTGGTGCCCTTATCGATTAAGCTGGGTAGTGAACTTGTCGAAGTTGCGAAGACGCTGAGCCAAACATTGGCATTACTGGGGATTGAGCTTAAGGCGCGAAACAGTGAGGCGGTAATGGTGATGGGCGTGCCTTCTCCTTTAAGGCAGCAAAACTTACAAATTTTGATCCCAGATCTGTTATCTTACGCGGCTTCATTAAACGCTCAGATTGCTGATAATCACACGGCTAATGTTTCCAACGACCTGTTGCCATCATTGGTTAACTGGATCGGGATTCAAACGGCACAAGTAAAAAGCGACTACACTTTATCTGAAGCGGTTCAACTAGTTGGGGAACTTGAACAACTTTGGCATGGTCTACTTCCATTAGATGATCCAGAGTTTGTTAATCCTATCGACTTTTCAGCGACTATAGCCGCGTTTACGGTTTAACTTTTTCGCGACGACATTTGTCTTTTTAGCTGAATACGTCGCGACACAAAGCCCTTTGCTAAAAAGCGCTAAAACAGAGAAGCAAATACAAAATATCATGACTGAAAAATTACCTTTAGCGTTGTTTTTAATGGGCCCAACGGCATCAGGAAAAACAGATTTAGCTATCCGCTTACGTCAGAAATACCCAGTAGAGATCATCAGCGTCGATTCGGCACTTATCTACAAAGACATGGATATTGGTACCGCTAAACCGGATGCGGAAGAGCTTGCGCTCGCGCCTCATCGCTTGATTGATATTCTGGATCCAAGCGAAGCGTATTCTGCGGCAGATTTTCGTCGTGATGCGATCAATGAAATGAATAAGATTGTAGCGGAAGGCAAAATTCCGCTACTTGTTGGTGGCACAATGCTTTACTACAAAGCATTGTTGGAAGGTTTATCGCCATTACCAGCAGCGGATCAAGAGATTCGTAAGCAGATTGAAGCGGAATCTATCGAACAAGGTTGGCAGGCATTGCACGATCAATTAAGAGAGATTGATCCCGTATCCGCTGAAAGAATACACCCAAATGATCCACAAAGGCTTTCAAGGGCATTGGAAGTTTACCGAATTTCGGGTAAAACATTAACAGAGCTAACTCAAACGAAAGGCGATAGCCTGCCATTTCGTGTAAAACAATTTGCAATAGCTCCCAAGGAAAGGAAAGAACTCCATCGCCGCATTGAGCTGCGTTTCGAGAAGATGATCGAAGCGGGATTTGAAGAGGAAATGAAGGCGTTGTACGCCAGAGAAGATCTTCATCCTGAACTGCCATCGATCCGATGCGTTGGTTATAGGCAGATGTGGGATTATTTAGACGGTAATTGTGATTTAGACGAAGCGGTTTTCCGTGGTGTCTGTGCAACCCGTCAGTTGGCCAAGCGACAAATCACCTGGTTGCGCAGTTGGGATGATTTAACTTGGTTAGATAGCGAAAACATTGATCAAGCGTTAGAAACTCTTTCAGATGCAATAGCATCTGATTAGTATTGCTGTGTATAATGTGATCGCTTTTGCGTGAATATACTCTGGAAAGGATCCGTTATTGAGGCTTTTAAAAAATCACAGCCTTTCAATAACAACGGAGTTTTTTATTCATTTAGCTCAGATGCAAAGGCCGCACCTTTTTGTGCACCACTAGCTAAATAATTACAACAAAATACAAATAAGGAAAATAAAATGGCTAAGGGGCAATCGCTACAAGACCCATTCCTAAATGCACTCCGTCGTGAGCGCATTCCAGTCTCTATCTATCTTGTTAACGGCATTAAGCTGCAAGGTCAGATCGAGTCTTTCGATCAATTCGTGATCTTATTGAAGAACACAGTAAACCAAATGGTTTACAAGCATGCGATTTCTACTGTGGTACCTGCTCGCGCAGTTAGTCACCACAGCGGCGAGCAACGCACGCCATCTGATCGTCCAGAGAAGACTGAAGATTAATCGTTCAATTGATACAGCTTGTGCTGTAATAAGGAGTTGGTTGCTTGTTTGACCGTTATGAATCCGGCGAGCGAGCCGTACTTGTTCATATCAACTTCACGCAAGAGGGAGAATGGGAAGACCTAAGCGAATGTGAAATGCTGGTCTCCTCTGCGGGGGTAGAAACGCTACAAGTGATTACTGGTAGCCGACAATCCCCACTCCCTAAATACTACGTTGGAGAAGGTAAAGCTCTAGAAATCGCACAAGCTGTTCAGCTAACCGGTGCTGAAATTGTGATTTTTAACCACTCTCTCTCTCCTGCCCAAGAGCGAAATCTCGAGCAATTGTGTAAATGTCGTGTGATTGATCGCACGGGTTTGATCTTAGATATTTTTGCACAACGTGCGCGAACTCATGAAGGTAAGCTACAAGTTGAGCTCGCTCAGCTTCGTCATATCTCTACCCGATTGATTCGTGGTTGGACTCACCTTGAAAGGCAGAAAGGTGGTATTGGTCTTCGTGGTCCAGGTGAAACTCAACTGGAAACCGATCGCCGTTTGTTGCGTGACCGTATAAAGGCAATACTGCGTCGTTTAGCGAAAGTCGCTAAGCAGCGTGAACAAGGACGACGTGCTCGTAATCGAGCTGAAATCCCAACAATTTCTTTGGTTGGTTATACCAACGCAGGGAAATCAACACTTTTCAATCGCATCACAAGTGCTGGTGTTTATGCGGCAGACCAACTGTTTGCAACCCTAGACCCAACACTGCGTAAGATTGATTTGGCAGATGTCGGGCCTGCAATTCTCGCAGATACCGTAGGTTTTATCCGTCATCTACCACACGACTTGGTCGCTGCGTTCAAGGCAACATTACAAGAGACGCAGGAAGCTGACATTTTGTTACATGTTGTTGATGCCAGTGATGACCGTTTTCGTGAGAACATTCAGGCTGTTCATGAAGTATTAGAAGAAATCGATGCTCATGAAGTGCCAACCCTTGTAGTCATGAACAAAATTGACTGCATGGAAGACCAAAAACCTCGAATTGAAAGAGACGAAGAGGGCGCACCTCGCGCTGTTTGGGTTTCTGCAATGGAAGGAGAAGGCATTGAACTGCTGTTTGAAGCTTTAACTGAGCGTTTAGCTAGCCAGATGGTTCAATTCCGGTTGTGTATTCCACATCAACATCAGGGCCGTATTCGCAGCTTATTCTTCGAGATGAAATGTATTCAACAAGAAGAGTATGATGAAAATGGTAACTTGTTGATATATATCCGAATGCAACAAATAGATTGGTCTAAACTTGAAAAAAGAGAAGGGGCGCTCTTAGGTGACTTTATCGTTACTAAAGAGACTGCTACAGTATAACGTCATATCAAATGATGGAGCTTTCTAATGGCGTGGAATGAGCCTGGAAATAACAACAACGGCGATAATAACGGCCGCGATAATGACCCTTGGGGTAATAAAAATAATCGCGGCGGCCGAGATCAAGGACCGCCAGATCTAGACGAAGTGTTTAATAAACTAAGTCAAAAGTTAGGTGGCAAGTTTGGTAAAAAGGGTGGCAACGGTAACGGACCATCTATTGGTGGTGGCGGTGCAATTGGCTTTGGTGTCATTGCCGTTATTGCTATTGCTATCTGGTTCTTCGCTGGTTTCTACACCGTTGGCGAAGCAGAAAGAGCAGTAGTACTTCGACTGGGTCAGTTCGACCGTATCGAAGAGCCTGGTCTTAACTGGCACCCACGCTTCATTGATGAAATCAAAGATGAGCAACTAGTCAACGTTCAAGCAATTCGTTCTCTACGTGCTGCTGGCACGATGCTAACGAAAGATGAAAACGTTGTGACCGTTGAAATGGGTGTTCAATACCGTGTTTCTGACCCATACAAGTACTTGTATCGTGTAACGAATGCAGACGACAGTCTACGCCAAGCAACCGATTCTGCGCTTCGTGCGGTAATTGGTGACTCACTAATGGATAGTATCCTAACAAGTGGTCGTCAGCAGATTCGTCAAAGCACTCAAGAAACGTTGAACCGTATTATTGATAGCTACGACATGGGTATTTTGATTGTTGACGTGAACTTCCAGTCAGCACGTCCACCTGAGCAAGTGAAAGATGCATTTGATGATGCTATCGCGGCTCGTGAGGATGAAGAGCGTTTTGAACGTGAAGCTGAAGCTTACCGAAATGACATTCTTCCAAAAGCAACAGGTCGTGCTGAGCGTTTGAAGAAAGAAGCGGTAGGTTACTCAGAGCGCACAGTTAATGGTGCTCTAGGTCAAGTAGCTCAGTTCGAGAAACTGCTACCTGAATACCAAGCTGCTCCTGAAGTAACACGTAACCGTATGTACCTTGATACAATGGAAAAAGTGTACTCAAGCACATCGAAAGTCCTGATTGATTCTGAATCAAGCGGTAATTTGCTATACCTACCAATTGATAAGCTAGGCGCACAAGGTGGTTCTCAGTCGGGCTCTCGCCCTGCGAAAGCATCATCAACTTACGATCAAATTGAGTTAGAAACTCAAGCGGATCCTAAGCCTAGCACTCAAACTCGTTCAGACAGTTCACGCCAAGGGAGATACTAATAATGCGTAAATTAATGATCCCTGTATTAGTTGTGACGATTGCCCTTCTATTGATGTCACTATTTGTGATTCAAGAAGGCGAGCGTGGCATGGTAATTCGTTTTGGTCGAGTTCTCGATGACAACGGCGTATCACGAATCTATGAACCAGGCCTGCACTTTAAACTGCCACTGTTTGATCGCGTAAAAGTACTTGATGCTCGTATTCAAACGATGGATGGTCGTTCTGACCGTTTCGTAACATCAGAGAAAAAAGACGTTCTAATTGATACTTACGCAAAATGGCGTATTGCTGATTTTGGACGTTTCTATCTGAGTACTGGCGGCGGTAATATCATGACGGCAGAAGCACTTCTTGAGCGTAAGGTGACAGATGTTCTTCGTTCTGAAATTGGTTCTCGTGAAATTAAGCAGATCGTGTCAGGTCCTCGTAATAAGGACATCCTGCCAGACTCTGCTGATAGCGAAGTCGTCACAACGGTAGCGGCTGCAGAAGCACTAGAAGTTGATGGCGAACGCGATAAGATCATGGAAAACGTTTTGTCTGGAACGGCAGAAAGTGCGATGGCTGATTTAGGTGTTGAAGTTGTTGATTTCCGTATGAAGAAGATTAACCTTCCTGACGAAATCAGTGAATCTATCTACCGCCGTATGCGTGCAGAACGTGAGTCGGTTGCTCGTAGACACCGTTCTCAAGGTCGTGAGAAAGCGGAAGTTATCCGTGCTCAAGCTGAGCTAGAAGTGGCAACAGTTCTTGCTGAAGCTGACCGTACAGCTCGAATCACTCGTGGTGACGCGGATGCAGAAGCAGCGAAGATCTACTCTGATGCGTTCAGCAAAGATCCTGAGTTCTACGGCTTCATGCGTTCATTGCAAGCTTATGAGACATCATTTAGCGATAAGAGCGACATTCTAGTACTGGATCCGAAGACTGACTTCTTCCAATACATGAATCAAGCAAGCGGCGCTCCAGCGAAATAAGCTGATGCGTTAGCGAATGCTTAGCTCAATAAGCAAAATGCGTTAAAACTTAAAAGGCTCCCATTATGGGAGCCTTTTTGTTTTCTATTGTTTTCAGGTCTACGATTGGGGGCGCGAGGGAAGGCGCTCAATAGCGTTCTACTTATAGCAACCTAAACCTAGCGGTAGGTCATGAAAGCGATAACCGCTCCTGCCACCACAAGACAGCCGCCAATGCGACGCAGTTGTGTGTCTGGTTGTTCGCTCAGTTGCGCGACCATGTTTCTCCAGCCATTGGGTGCAATTAAGGGGCCGAGCCCTTCAACAATAAGTACGAGCCCAATAGCGAGCCAAATTGATTGAGACATGGTTCTGCCTTTTGTCTGTAAAAAAGCAATGATATCAGTATCTTCATACATTCGCCCTCAGTTATCACTGGTTTATTTTTGTACAGCGTTAACGTTTATGGACAAAAAGTGACTGCAAGAAGTGTGATTCAGTGCTAGAATCCATTTTTAATTAGCAACAGAAATTGGAAAGATGGGAAATAACGTAGTCGTTCTAGGCACCCAATGGGGTGATGAAGGTAAAGGTAAAATCGTTGACCTTTTAACTGAAGATGCAAAATACGTGGTTCGCTACCAAGGCGGTCACAATGCAGGTCACACACTTGTAATTGACGGTGAAAAAACCGTTCTTCACTTAATTCCATCAGGTATCCTACGCAATAACGTTAAATGTGTTATTGGTAACGGTGTAGTATTATCGCCTGACGCACTTCTAAAAGAAATGAAGCCTCTTGAAGATCGCGGTATCCCAGTACGTGAGCGTCTTTTCATCTCTGAAGCTTGTCCTCTAATTCTTCCGTACCACATTGCAATCGACAACGCGCGTGAAATCGCTCGTGGCGCTAAAGCTATCGGTACAACGGGTCGTGGTATCGGTCCAGCTTACGAAGATAAAGTTGCTCGTCGCGGTCTACGCGTTGGCGACCTTTTCGATAAAGAAGCATTTGCTGAGAAGCTAAAAGAAGTTATGGAATTCCACAACTTCCAACTAGAGCACTTCTACAAAGCTGAAACAGTAAGCTACGAAGAAGTTCTTGAGCAAGCGATGAGCTACGCAGACATGTTAACTGCGATGGTTATCGACGTAACTGACGAACTAGACGCAGCACGTAAGCGCGGCGACAAGATCATGTTCGAAGGTGCTCAAGGTACGCTACTAGATATCGACCACGGTACTTACCCATACGTAACGTCTTCTAACACGACTGCTGGTGGTGTTGCTGCAGGTTCTGGTTTCGGTCCTCGTCACATCGGTTACATCCTTGGTATTACTAAGGCTTACTGTACTCGTGTTGGTTCAGGTCCATTCCCAACTGAGCTATACGATGGCCTTGAAAAACAAGACCCAGTTGGTAAGCACCTAGGCGATGTTGGTCACGAGTTTGGCGCAACAACTGGTCGTCTACGTCGTACTGGTTGGTTCGATGCTGTTGCTATGCGTCGTGCAATCCAAATCAACTCTCTATCTGGTATGTGTCTAACTAAACTAGACGTTCTAGATGGCCTAGAAGAACTAAAAATCTGTACTGGCTACAAGATGAAAGATGGTTCTATCCTAGAAGTTTCTCCAATGGCTGCTGAGTCATTCGAAGAAGCGACGCCAATCTACGAAACAATGCCTGGTTGGTCTGAAAACACATTTGGTGCTAAATCTATCGACGCGCTTCCACAAGCTGCTCTAGATTACATTAAGCGTATCGAAGACCTAACTGGCGTTCCAATTGATATCGTATCAACTGGCCCAGATCGTAACGAAACTATCATCAAGGTTCACCCATACGGCGCGTAATGCCCGCTGAGTGATTACCACAGCACAAACATTGCTTTGATAATTAAAGTGCTCTGATAATGAAATAGTTTTCTAAAAGCCGACTTTATTAAGTCGGCTTTTTAATACCTGCAATTTAGCCACGCACTCTTTGATGGTGATCTTTTGAACGCCATCTGGCAAAATATTGCCCATTAGCGGCAAGTTTTGTCTAAAGCCGTCAGGGTTATTGCCGATACAGATATCATGGAAAGTGAAGTTCACCCTGTTTTGTGCGTGTAGAAATCCTCTGCACCCCTCAATAGATAACTTTAGCGACAGATAATAGAGTGCAGGTATGAAGCTACGAATTGTGGCAGCTTCATTAATAATGGCGCTGAGCTCACCCTTGAGTCATGCAAATTTGGCTGATGTGGGAGAGCCCGTTCCAATATATACAGAAGCTGAACTGATTAATTTAATCGAAAATAATCAACATCTAGAGCGAGTGAAAGCTGATAAGTGCCAGTTAGTTGAAGATATCGTTGCTCGTGCGACGCGTATTAGCTTGCCTTCTTATGAGTTTTTATACGGCGATATGTTGGCTTGGGGTGTGTGTGTTCCACAAGATGTAGAGCTTGGCCTTTACTATATGGAAAACGCGGCACATCAAGGTTTACCCGCTGCATTAGAGCAGTTAGGTCGTTATTACTCTCGTGGTACTTTGGTACAACAAGACAAAGAGCGTGCGATTCCGTATCTACGTGAAGCGGCCTCTATGGGTAACTTAAGTGCGAGTATCCACTTAGCTGAACTCTTGTTACGTGACTACGGTAGCCCATTAGACTATGAAGACGCTTACCGCTGGTTATACAACTCGGTGACAGCGGATCAAAGGCAGCATAAGCGTATCACCGTGCTTCGTAGCGGTCTAGAACAGAGAATGCCAGACAACATCATTGCTCGAGCAAAACGTCGAGACGTGTTCTGGTAAGATCGATTATTGAATCAGAGTAGATGATTAATGACTGCACTCGTTAATCATCTATCTTGATATAGAAATATATTGAGGTAAAAAAACTCGTATTAAAAAGGCCTCATAGATAAATTCCTATGAGGCCTTTTTTGATCTTAAGGGAAACCGTTTATCTCATTCAGTGACGTTATTGAACAACCTCACCAGACTCAATCACCGTTTCACGAACAACCTTGGTAAAATCGAGTGCTTCTTGACGAATCTTGTCTTCGTCTACCGTTAGCATGTCGCGGTCTTGCATAATGATCTTGCCATCAACGATCGTGTGGCGAACGTTACCCGAGTTAGCAGAGTAAACTAATGCTGAGTATGGGTTGTAGACCGGAACCATGTTTGGTGCCTTGGTATCGATCACTATGATGTCGGCAAGCTTACCAGCTTCAAGAGAGCCGATCTTATCTTCCATGTGGAGCGCTTTTGCTGCGCCCATTGTTGCCATGTCGATCACTTTGATCGGCGGCATCGCAGCACGATCTTTATTAACTAGCTTGTGAACCTTAGCGACTTGGTTGAACTCATCAATGGTGCTCAGTGTGTTACCAGACATTGGCCCATCTGTACCTAAACCGATACGTACGTTCTCGTCATACATCTTAAGCGCTGGTGATACGCCTTTTGCTGACTTGATATTAGCACTCATATTATGAGCTACGCCCATATCCGATTTCTTCACTAATTCGATATCGTGATCGTCTACTAGGATCATGTGTGCACCCACCAAGTTTTTGTTGAGTGCGCCAATGCTGTCCATGTATTGAACCGGGGATAACCCATCAGAACGCTCTGCGATTTTTTCTTCTTCACGATGTGATTCTGCAAGGTGAATCATTACTGGTACATCTAACTCTAGAGATAGCTTAGATATTTTCTGCAGGATCTCTGTGGTGTTGGTGTAAGGAGCATGCGGTGCAAACGCTGGTGTGATTCGCGGGTGATCTTTGTATTCTTCAATGAAGTTCAATGCGTACTTGATGCCTTCTTCGGCGTTGGCTGCATCCGCTACTGGAAACTTAATCACGGTTTCACCCAGAATGGCACGCATACCGATCTTATCGACAGTTTTCGCTACTTCATCTTCGAAGTAGTACATGTCGGCGTAAGTCGTGACACCGCCTTTTACCATTTCAACGTTACCTAGATTCGCACCAATGCGTACCATGTCTCGCGATACTAGCTTTTTCTCTAGTGGGAAGATGTAGCGGTGCAGGCGATCAGGCACATCATCGGCCAGCGAACGGAAAACCGTCATTGATACGTGAGTATGAGTATTGATGAGACCCGGCATAACGATATCGCCATCAACGTCTAACACTTGTTTCGCTTGGTACTGCTTCTCTAGTGAAGCATCACCTACCGCAATGATTTTGTTGTCTTTGACGACAACAGTACCGCTTTCATAAACCGTTTTGTCTTGGTTCATGGTTAGAACCATCGCATCGGTAATCATCAGGTCAGCTTTTTCCATTGCCGAACTCGCAAATGGAAATATAGCGAGGCTTGCCATTGCTGAAGCCAATAAAGTGCGTTTTAGTTTCATATCATACTCAGAACAGGAGTTGGTAAAGTGCGTGGATAATAGTGTATTTCATTCATGGCGCAAACGTTTGTTTTATCGTTTGCTTGAAATTTTGATGATAGTCCACGTCTATGAAGCGATGTTTCACAAAGTGAAGATATGTATCAATCTGAGGTTATTTGAGTGTTTTCCAAAGCATATCTGTAGCTTACCTCTAGCATCAGATATACTAGGGGTATATACCTTCCTTGCTTAAGCAGGCCCGCCTATGTCAAAAAACACACCAACGTCAGAAAACACGACAGCGACAACCACTGTTGATCCTTTTGCCGACCGAGAGTCGAAAAATTACGATAATCCAGTACCAAGCCGAGAGTTCATTATTTCGTTTCTAACAGACGCGAATATTCCGATGAACCGCAACGATCTATTCGAAGCTTTGGGTCTTGCTGGAGAGGAACAATATGAAGGGCTGCGTCGTCGTTTACGTGCAATGGAGCGTGATGGGCAGCTTATCTTTACTCGTCGTCAGTGCTACGCATTGCCTGAGAAGATGGAGCTGATCAAAGGCTATGTGATTGGTCATAAAGACGGTCATGGTTGGGTTCGCCCAGACGGCAGTGTGGGTAAAGACAATGATATCGTGCTGCCGCATCATCAGATGAAAACCATCATGCATGGTGATTACGTATTGGTTCAGCCTACTGATAACAGTAAGCGTGGCCGTCGTGAAGGCCGCTTGGTTCGTGTGCTTGAAGAGCGTAAAACGCCACTTGTTGGTCGCTTCTTCCTAGAGTATGGCCATTCTTACGTTGTTGCTGATGATTCGCGTATTAGTCACGACATCCAGATCCCTACTGAGCATAAAGGCGGTGCTCGAATGGGTAATGTGGTTGTGATTGAAATTACGGATCGCGGCGGTCGTTCTCGTAACATGATGGGTAAAGTGACCGAAGTTCTTGGTGAGAATATGGCGCCGGGTATGGAAACGCAGATCGCGATTCGTACTCACCAGATCCCACAAGAGTGGCCTGAAGCGGTAGATAAACAAATCGAAAACCTCGGTGAGCATGTTCCTGAAGAAGCAAAAGAAGGACGTGTAGACCTGCGTAAGCTGCCATTGGTTACGATTGATGGTGAAGATGCGCGTGACTTCGATGATGCGGTTTATTGTGAAGCGAAGAAAGGCGGCGGCTGGCGCCTATGGGTAGCGATTGCTGACGTAAGTTACTACGTTCGCCCAGATACAGCGCTAGACAAAGAGGCGATTAACCGTGGTAACTCGGTATACTTCCCGTCACAAGTTGTACCAATGCTGCCTGAAGTGCTTTCAAATGGTTTGTGTTCATTGAACCCTCAAGTAGACCGTTTATGTATGGTGTGTGAGATGACTATCTCAGACAAAGGTAAGCTGTCGGGTTACAAGCACTACGAAGCGGTAATGAACTCTCATGCTCGTCTTACTTACAACAAAGTAGGCGCGATCTTAGATGGCAATGAAGAACTTCGTGAGCGTTACGAACCAGAAGTACCGCACCTTGAAGAGCTTCATAAGATGTACAAGGTGCTTAAGAAAACGCGTGATGAGCGTGGTGCGATTGAGTTTGAAACCGTTGAAACCAAATTTATCTTCAATGCGGATCGTAAGATCGACCGTATTGAACCGGTAGTACGTAACGACGCACATAAGATCATCGAAGAGTGTATGATTCTGGCAAACATCGCATCGGCATCTTACGTAGAAAAAGCGAAAGAGCCTGCGCTGTACCGTGTTCACGAAACTCCGGGCGAAGAGCGCTTAATGGGCTTCAAGAGCTTCTTAAGTGAATTAGGTTTAACGCTGGAAGGTGGTCTGTCACCATCTCCGGTAGACTACGCGCAACTGATGCAACAGATTAACGAACGTGAAGATCGTGAGTTAATCCAAACCATGCTACTGCGCTCGATGAAGCAAGCGGTCTACAACGCGGACAACGCGGGTCACTTTGGTTTAGCTCTTAAACGCTATGCTCACTTTACCTCGCCGATTCGTCGTTACCCTGACTTGCTATTGCACCGTGCGATTAAGTACCTTATTGCGAAAGAAGGTGGTCGTAACAGCGAACGTTGGACGCCAACGGGTGGTTACCACTACACTTTCGATGATATGGATTTCTACGGCGAGCAGTGTTCAATGACTGAACGTCGTGCTGATGACGCAACGCGTGAAGTGAACGACTGGTTGAAGTGCGAATACATGCAAGACCATGTCGGTGAAGTGATGGATGGCGTGATTGCCAACGTGACTGGCTTCGGCTTCTTTGTTCGTCTAACTGAACTGCACATCGATGGCTTGGTACATATCTCAGCGCTAGCGAACGATTACTACCAATTTGATGCTGTTGGTCAGCGTCTCGTGGGGGAAAGCTCTGGTAATATCTACCGCTTGGGTGATTCGGTTAAAGTGAAGGTTTCTGCGGTTAACTTAGAAACTCGCCAAATCGACTTTGACTTAGAAGACACCGATCGTCAGCCGCGCGGTAAAGGCAAAACAGCCAAGAAGCGTGCAGCAGAAGCAATGAAAAAGGCGAAAAGCAAGAAGCGCTCAGCAGTGAAGAGCAATAAGCCGGGTGTATCAGCGAAGCCTATGGTTGAGCCAACTAAGCGACCTGATGGAAGCAGTGAAAGCTCTGCTAAGAAGAAAAAGCCAGCGAATAAAACTGGTGCTGCTAAAGCTCGCGCTAAGAAAAAGCGTGCTGCAAGCCGTAAGCCAAAGGCTGATAAATCTTAAGGTCAATAAGGCGCTCTGCTAATCAGGTTCAGCGCCTAACTCATTTAATATGAGCGTATCTAACTGCGAGAGTATCAGGCGTAAGACGAATACTCTCGAAATAAACAATACAGAGGTGGATGCATCGGGTTTGATGTCATTCTTCTCTGAGTAATAAGAGTAAGTTGAGACAATGAGTAACGAATTTATTTACGGTATTCACGCGGTGAAAGCCGTACTAGAAAAAGATCCTGCACGTTTTATTGAAGCGTATGTACTGAAAGGTCGCCAAGACGAGCGTCTTCTTCCATTACTGAACCAACTGCAACAGTTTGGTGTGTCGATTCAACAGATGGGTCGTAAGCCGCTGGATGAAAAAGCACAAGGTGCGAATCACCAAGGTCTTATTGCTAAGGTGAAGCCTGCTAAGCAGCTTAATGAAACTCACCTAGATGATATCCTAGCGCAGCACGAACAGCCTTTGCTGCTGGTTCTAGATGGCGTAACAGACCCGCACAATCTAGGTGCTTGTCTGCGTAACGCGGATGCTGCTGGTGTGGCGGCAGTTATCGTACCGAAAGACCGTTCTTCGCCGTTAACGGCAACGGTAAGCAAGGTTGCATGTGGTGCGGCTGAAACGGTTCCTCTAGTACGTGTAACTAACCTGGCTCGCACAATGCGTGCACTGCAAGAGCAGGGCGTATGGTTTGTGGGTACGGCAGGTGAAGCAACGCATGATATCTACCAAGCGAAGCTAACGGGCCCTCTTGCGGTAGTTATGGGTGCAGAAGGTGACGGTATGCGTCGTCTAACGCGTGAAACCTGTGATGACCTAATTAAGATCCCAATGGCAGGTAGCGTGTCGAGCCTAAACGTTTCGGTAGCATCAGGTATCTGTCTGTTCGAAGCGGTACGTCAGCGTTTAGCTCAGTAATCGATTGAACAAATTCAAATATTAAACGCTCATTACTTAGGTGATGGGCGTTTGTTTTATAGACTCAAATAGGGTGGAAAATGCGATTGCTGGATGGCTAGATGGCGAAAGAGAAACTGTTTCATTATTCGCCAAATATCACTTGCTAATACCGAGCTCTTTCTATAATATTTGCCGTCCTTAAAACTCGGTCATTTATCTTTAGTTCCTTGCTTCCTCTGGACGACCGGGCCACTCGTGGAAGCTAATAATCCGTAAGGAGCAACCAAATGCGTCATTACGAAATCGTATTCATGGTTCACCCTGATCAAAGCGAGCAAGTTGCTGGCATGATCGAGCGTTACACTGGTTCTATCACTGAAGCTGGCGGTACTATCCACCGTCTAGAAGACTGGGGTCGTCGTCAAATGGCTTACCCAATCAACAAGCTTCACAAAGCTCACTACGTTCTTATGAACGTTGAAGCTGGTCAAGAAGTGATTGACGAGCTAGAAACTGCTTTCCGTTTCAACGATGCAGTTCTACGTAACATGATCATGCGCACTAAAGGCGCTGTGACTGAGCAATCTATTATGCTTAAGCAAAAAGAAGAGCGTGCAGAGCGTGCTCCTCGTCGCGAAGAGCGTACAGAAGCTAAACCAGAAGCAGCTGCTGAGTAATTCTTTTTTGGCTTAACGCCTTAAAAAATTCTCAACTTGTTTTAGGTCATTGATAGTTATTTCGATAATTGTGAAAGACCGCTTTACTAAATTTAAGATCAGGAGATAGCCCATGGCTCGTTTCTTCCGTCGTCGTAAATTCTGCCGTTTCACTGCAGAAGGCGTACAAGAGATTGACTACAAAGACGTAGCAACTCTTAAAAACTACATCACTGAAGCTGGTAAAATCGTACCTAGCCGTATCACTGGTACAAGCGCTAAGTACCAGCGTCAACTAGCTCGCGCTATCAAGCGTTCTCGTTACCTAGCTCTACTACCGTACACTGACAAGCATCAGTAATCGGTAATAGTTAATAATAGTTTAAGAGGACTAAGATAATGCAAGTTATTCTACTTGATAAGATCGGTAACCTAGGTGGCCTTGGCGACCAAGTAAACGTTAAATCTGGTTACGCTCGTAACTTCCTTATCCCACAGGGTAAAGCAGTTATGGCAACTAAAGACAACGTTGCTATGTTCGAAACTCGTCGTGCTGAACTAGAAGCTAAAGTTGCTGAGCAACTAGCTGCTGCTGAAGCTCGTGCAGAGAGCGTTAACACTCTAGAAGGCGTTACAATCGCTTCTAAAGCTGGTGACGAAGGTAAACTATTCGGTTCTATCGGTACTCGTGACATCGCTGACGCTATTACAGCGGCAGGTGTTGCAGTAGCTAAGAGCGAAGTACGCCTACCTGAAGGCGCTCTACGTAACATCGGCGAATTCGAAGTAAGCATCCAACTTCACTCTGAAGTTTTTGCTACTGCGAAAATCGCTATCGTTGCAGCTGAGTAATTTCAGTACCAAGACGAATTCTTTCTTTTGAAAGTTTTAAACACCAGCTTCGGCTGGTGTTTTTTTATGTCTGGAATATAGGAAAGTACAAGGAAGGACTCTGGTAAGTAAAAAGCTTACAGTGATCCATAAGCTGTTATTGCTGAACTGGTCGTTCTCAAGGTTAGAAGTAGTCTTAAGATTAGAATTGGAATAGCAGGTTGATAGATAGAATAGAGTCTTCTTTGCTTAATCCTTCAGGCACTTTATCGTGGTATTGGCGAGAGTGAGCGATCTTTAGTGCGATATTGTCGGTAATATCATTGATGGCTTCGAGTTCGGTATCAAACTTTAGGTTACTGTGGCCAGACACAAGCGTCACGTCTGCCTTGAGCTGTAAATTCTTCAAGACCTGCCAAGACGTATTCACGTTGCCACGAAAAATCGCTTCTTCAACAATCTCCGGAAAGATGATGTCATCGTCGTCTAGCTCATCAAGATTTGGCTCTTGGTAACGAAAACCAGGCCCAACTTCGACTTCCAGCACAAACTCTTCGGTATTCGAAAACTGGTAACCCAGACCACTAGAAACGGTGTAGTCCTTAAAGTAGGCGCTGTATCGAGAATCGACACCTTTAAAGCTGCCGTAGAGATAGGTTTTAGGGCTTAACTTGTAGTCACTCTGAGCCGAGTAAGTTGACTGCCTTTTATCTTCTTCGCCATCTTTGTAGAGGTTGTAGTATTTCCATTCACCACTGGTTCTATGGCGGCCTGCCGTGTATTCACCGTTAAGGCGTGCGTTAAGCGACCGTGAATCAGAATTACCAGTATGCGACTGATATCCAAATTCGACTTCCGTTTTCAGTGGGTTCGGCAGTTCTGTATCACTCGTATCATTCGGTGCGATATCCATATCTTTTTCTTCAGATGTCGGTGCAACGACGATCGGCTCAGCAGTAGGTTCTGGTACTACTATAGAGTCGAGGATTGCATCAACAGAGGCTTTAGTATCATCAGCTAAGGCCAACGGAGTGCTCAGGAGGCCGATGCTTAGAAGACCAGTGCTCAGAGCCAATAATTTGGACACGCATACCTCAAGTTATACAGTGAATGAATGGCAGGATCGTAATGCTACCCTTGGTTAATTCCGTCAGCAATAGGTAAATTCTTCCTGAAGAATAAAACAAACTCATAGGATCGGATTACAAACGGATGTTCTTGGGTATAATGAACGATCATTATTAGTTATTGAGTGTAGTCATAGTGGATACCAAAAGTCAGAAATCAGCCAACGATCAGGTGGACGCCATCAAGGTCCCGCCACATTCATTAGAAGCTGAGCAATCTGTTATTGGCGGTTTGTTATTGGATAACGAACGCTGGGATACGGTTGCTGAAAAGGTTGTGGCCAAAGACTTTTATAGCCGTCCTCACCGTCTGATCTTTGAAGCGGTAAAGGATATCCTTGAAGAAAGTTCTCCTCTGGATCTTATTACACTCTCTGAACATTTAGAGCTGCGTGAGCAACTTGAAGAAGTGGGTGGCTTTGCCTACCTTGCTGACCTAGCGAAAAACACCCCAAGTGCCGCAAACATCAACGCCTATGCGGATATCGTGGCGCAGCGTGCACTTGTTCGTAGCCTGATTGGTGTCGCAAATGAGATTGCTGATTCTGGTTATGATCCTCAAGGTCGTACATCGGAAGAGCTTGTTGATCTGGCTGAAAGTAAAGTCTTCGCGATTGCCGAAGGCCGTGCAAGTGAAAACGAAGGTCCACAAAACGTTGATAGCATTCTAGAGAAGACACTAGAACGTATCGAGATCTTGTATAAAACACCGCAAGATGGTGTGACCGGTGTCGATACAGGTTTCAACGACCTCAATAAGAAAACAGCAGGTCTGCAAGGTTCTGACTTAATCATCGTTGCTGCTCGTCCATCGATGGGTAAAACCACGTTTGCGATGAACTTGTGTGAAAACGCAGCGATGAAGCAAGACAAACCTGTTTTAATTTTCTCGTTAGAGATGCCAGCCGAACAGCTGATGATGCGTATGCTTGCGTCACTTTCTCGAGTTGACCAAACCAAGATTCGTACCGGTCAGTTAGACGATGAAGATTGGGCTCGTATTTCGTCGAGTATGGGTATTCTGATGGATAAGAAGAATATGTATATCGATGACAGCTCGGGCCTGACTCCAACCGAAGTACGTTCTCGTGCTCGACGTATCGCTCGTGAACACGATGGTATCTCTATGATCATGATAGATTACCTTCAATTAATGCGTGTACCTTCGTTATCTGATAACCGTACTCTTGAGATCGCCGAGATTTCTCGCTCATTGAAAGCGTTAGCAAAAGAACTGAATGTTCCGGTTGTCGCACTTTCTCAGCTTAACCGTTCCCTAGAGCAACGTGCTGATAAACGTCCAGTAAACTCGGATTTGCGTGAATCAGGTTCGATTGAGCAAGATGCCGACTTAATCATGTTTATCTATCGTGATGAGGTTTATAACCCAGATAGTTCACTGAAAGGCATTGCTGAGATCATCCTTGGTAAGCAACGTAACGGTCCGATCGGTTCGGTTCGTCTTACGTTCCAAGGCCAACACTCCCGATTTGATAACTATGCAGGCCCTGCATTTGATGATGAGTAATCGCTAATGACTTACATGAAAGCGGCGACGGCGAGCATTGACTTAAACGCGCTCGAACATAACCTGAACCAGATAAAGTCGAAGGCTCCTCAGTGTAAGGTCATGTCTGTTGTGAAAGCCAATGGCTACGGACACGGCTTACTGCATATTGCCAAGCATTCAAAAAGCTCTGATGCATTCGGTGTGGCGCGTATTGAAGAAGCGTTACAACTTCGTGCTGGTGGCATTGTTAAACCTATTTTGTTGCTGGAAGGGTTTTACTCTTCGGGCGATTTGCCAATTTTGGTGACCAATAACATTCAAACTGTGGTGCATTGTGAAGAGCAATTAAGCGCGCTAGAGAATGCGGATTTGGAAACCCCCGTTGTGGTATGGCTAAAAGTCGACAGTGGTATGCACCGATTAGGTGTTCGTCCTGAGCAATATCAAAACTTTGTTGAGCGTTTGCATCAATGTGCGAATGTTGCCAAACCTCTACGTTACATGAGCCACTTCGGTTGTGCTGATGAACTGGATAGAGCAACCACCGTTGAACAGACCGAGCTTTTCTTGTCTCTTACCGAAGGTTGTGAAGGTGAGCGTTCACTTGCTGCCTCTGCGGGTTTACTCGCTTGGCCTGACAGCCACCTTGATTGGGTTCGTCCGGGAATCATCTCTTACGGTGTCTCTCCGTTTGTTGATAAATCAGCGCAAGAGCTTGGATTTTTACCTGTGATGACCCTGACCTCACACCTAATTGCCGTTCGCGATGTGAAAGCTGGTGAAAGTGTGGGTTATGGCGGAAACTGGACCAGTGAACGTGATACCAAGGTTGGTGTTATCGCGATTGGTTATGGTGATGGTTATCCTCGCACTGCACCTAACGGCACTCCAGTGTTCGTTAACGGTCGAAAAGTACCGATCGCAGGACGTGTTTCCATGGACATGCTAACGGTTGACCTAGGCCCTGATGCGGCAGATAAAGTCGGCGATGAAGCGACGCTATGGGGTAAAGATTTGCCTTCAGAAGAAGTTGCGGAACATATTGGCACTATCGCTTACGAGCTCGTTACTAAGCTGACTTCGCGTGTCGCGATGGAGTATGTGAAGTAGCTATGGGTCTAATTAAATGATGTTCAAGCGAACGACTCGACACCTAGTGATGTCAGCAATGGCGCTACTCGGTGTCAGCTTTTCTTCTTCAGCCCTTAGCGAAGAAAAAGACTCGGCCTTTGTCCCTTTCTACTTCAGCACCGAAACCATGGGTAATACTTTTGGGGTTGCTGGTGTCGCAAAGGGTGTTTGGCAACCTCAAGCTGCCCTGTTTGGTATGGCGCTTTATTCAGATAAAGACAGTTATGTCGGTTTCTTATCTGCCTTTAACTACGCTTTGTCTGAGAATGTTTTATTCAGCACTCAGATGTATCAAGCTCGCTTCAACGACAACCCGTATTACCTTGGTTCCCAAGGCGATAATGACTCATCTATTGATGACAAAACCATTGCCGATGGCTTAGAAGAAAACTATCAGTTTGAGTTTAAGTATCTGCTGCCTTGGGGCAATGTTGCAGAGCATGGCTTGTTAGGGGCATTTCAACCCATCAAAGACGTGAGCTTTGCTTCTCCATTAGAGTCGGGTGTCAGTTCGATTGTCTTTACGCCTTTTTATACCGCTCGAGAGCTGGAAGGTTTAAATAATACTGAAGAGGCGACAGGCTTTAGTTTGGCATTGGATTGGGATAACCGTGATAGCACACGTAACCCAACCACGGGCTCTCATACTAACCTTGAATTCACCACTGGCGCAGAAAGCTGGTCTAACGACGATTTATGGTTGAAGTGGACGTTCCAAAACAGTCAGTACTTCGCATTAGGCCCTTTAGGTGACCTGTTCGACCAACAAGTCGTGGCACTCGATTTCTATACTGTTGATACACCAACCTGGGATAACTGCTCTGGGCAAGATTGTGCTCGCCCACCGGAAACTGAACAAGCTCGATTGGGTGGCTTGTATCGATTACGAGGTTATACCGGAGGTCGCTACCACGGACGTTCTGCGGTTCATTACTCTGCTGAGTACCGAGTGATTCCTGACTGGCAACCTTTGGGTGATATCCCGCTGATTAACTACTACGATTTGCCTTGGTGGCAATGGGTAGCGTTTGCCGAAGTCGGGCGCGTTGCGGATGAGTACGATATAAAAACACTGCACTCGGATATGAAATGGAGCTTAGGTGGCGCGGTTCGTTTCCAAGTGGAAGGCATTGTTGTACGTGCTGAGTTGGCGCGAGGCGGTGATGAAGGGACCTTTAGGGTTATGATAAACCAGCCCTTCTAAAGCTTTCGGCCTACAGTAGGCCAATACTATTTTTATAAGAGTGGTTGTGGAAACACACCACTCTTTTTTTATTAAGAAGATCTAGCTTTCAAACCGTCTACTCACCTTGAATCGTAGCAACAACCGTACGGCTGCCACCACAATCTCGATGCTCACCTAAGTAAATGCCCTGCCATGTTCCTAAAGCTAAACGACCATTGCTAATTGGTATTGTCACACTGGTGCCAAGTGTCGATGCTTTAATGTGGGCTGGCATGTCATCATCGCCTTCATAGGTGTGTCTGTAGTAGGGTGCTCGCTCAGGTACAAACTTATTAAAGTGTGATTCCATATCGGTACGGACGGTAGGATCAGCGTTCTCGTTTAGCGTGAGGCTGGCAGAGGTATGTTGGATAAAAAGATGTAATAAACCAACAGATAGAGAATTGATATCGTGTATCTGTTGTTCAATTTCATCAGTAATGAGATGGAATCCACGCTTTCGTGCATTTAGGTGTATAGTCTTCTGAATCCACATACGCCATCCTTTATAATGTATTTGGAAAAAAAGTGGTTTAACGCTATCTTTTGAACTTGAATTTATCAGGTATCGCTCACATTTAATTATGTTAGAGCTAGAGTCTGTACCGATTCTTCTATCAGGAAATCGAATCCTGATTTATCTCAAGGTACAGCTCTTCATATGCGGCATAATACGTCGTGAAAAAAATTACAAAGAATCTTTCAGTGGTGACGCGGTTTGGTCATCACAGAAAAATATAAACTTTCGCCTAATCGGGGGTTCTATTCATCACCTAGGTGACGTTTAGAATAAAACCTACAGTAACATCGGGATAGATACCATGTTGAAAAATATCAACCCAACGCAAACACAAGCGTGGAAAGCTCTAACTGCACATTTTGAGTCTGCTCAAGATATGGATATGAAAGAGCTGTTTGCTCAAGATGCAAAGCGTTTCGAGAGCTTTTCTACTCGTTTCGGTTCTGACATCTTAGTAGATTACTCTAAGAACCTTATCGATGCTGAAACGATGCAGCACCTATTTGCTCTTGCGAACGAGACTGAAGTTAAGTCTGCAATCGAAGCAATGTTCGGTGGTGATGCAATCAACAAGACTGAAGGTCGTTCAGTGCTTCACACTGCTCTACGTAACCGTAGTGATAAGCCAGTAATGGTTGATGGCAAGGACGTAATGCCAGCAGTAAATGCAGTACTAGCAAAAATGGAGCTGTTCACACACCGTATCGTTTCTGGTGAGTGGAAAGGTTACACAGGTAAAGAGATCACTGATGTAGTTAACATCGGTATCGGCGGTTCGGACCTTGGTCCATACATGGTGACTGAAGCGCTAACGCCATACAAAACTCGTCTAAACATGCACTTCGTTTCTAACGTAGATGGCACTCACATTGTTGAGACACTTAAGCCTCTAAACCCAGAAACGACACTATTCTTAGTGGCATCTAAAACATTCACTACTCAAGAAACAATGACTAACGCGCACTCTGCTCGTGATTGGTTCTTGGCTGAAGCGGGTGATAACGCACACGTAGCTAAACACTTCGCAGCACTATCAACTAACGCAACTGCGGTCGCTGAGTTTGGTATTGATACTGACAACATGTTCGAATTCTGGGACTGGGTTGGTGGTCGTTACTCACTATGGTCTGCAATCGGCCTTTCTATCTCACTATCTGTTGGCTTCGATAACTTCGTAGAGCTATTAGATGGCGCTCACGAGATGGATAACCACTTTGCTTCAACTGAGTTTGAAAGCAACATCCCAGTTATCCTTGCGCTTATCGGCATTTGGTACAACAACTTCCACGGCGCTGAGTCAGAAGCAATCCTACCTTACGATCAATACATGCACCGTTTTGCTGCTTACTTCCAGCAAGGTAACATGGAATCGAACGGTAAGTTTGTAGACCGCGAAGGCAACCCGGTAGAGTACCAAACAGGTCCTATCATCTGGGGTGAACCTGGTACAAACGGCCAACATGCTTTCTACCAACTGATTCACCAAGGCACTAAGCTGATCCCATCAGACTTCATCGCGCCTGCAATCAGCCACAACCCAGCATCTGATCACCACCAGAAGCTGATGTCTAACTTCTTTGCTCAAACTGAAGCACTAGCATTCGGTAAGACAAAAGAAACTGTGGAAGCTGAATTCCTAGCTGCTGGCAAAACAGCTGAAGAAGTTGCTGAGCTAGTACCTTTCAAAGTGTTTGAAGGTAACCGCCCAACGAACTCTATTCTTGTTAAGCAAATTACACCTCGCTCTTTAGGTAACCTAATCGCGATGTACGAGCACAAGATCTTTGTTCAAGGCGTTATCTGGAACATCTTCAGCTTCGACCAATGGGGCGTAGAACTTGGTAAGCAACTAGCAAACCAAATTCTTCCAGAGCTTGCTGATGATGCTCAAGTAACGTCTCACGACAGCTCAACGAATGGTCTAATCAACGCATTTAAAGCGCTTAAAGCTTAATTGAGTTGATAACCTAAAAAGAAACGCCAACCTTCGGGTTGGCGTTTTTGTATCTGTAGAGTAAGCAATGGTTAAATCGCAGGTAATAAAAAAGGCTGACATATCTGTCAGCCTCTTAAATACAGCGTCAGCCTTCTAAATATTCGTAGTGGCGACTTTTATTCGAAACAGATCTCGATGAAGGCATTACCCCATTGAGATGAGAAAGGCATGATGATGATTGCCCCATCACACTTGTGACGAATAGTGTGGCCTTTACCTGAAACCACGATTGGAGTTGCCATGTCGAAGTCGAAGCCGCTTTCAGCAAGAATACGTTTTGCACCGCCAGTCACCATGTTAGTGATTTCACCCACCATATCGGTTACTTCTTCGTTGAGGCCGTTTGGTCGTTCACCGAGCATGTTTTCCATGATTTCGAGGGCGAGACCTTCATCAAAGGTGATCGACATTGAGCCACGAGATTGTGTACCCACCATACCAATTAGGCCGGATACATCACCACGAGCGATTTCATCTTTCTTAACTCTCGGTTTTTGTGGCTTCAATTCTAGAGAAGCCATCGTTTTTAATACGTTCATCAAAGAAGCTAAAAACGGGTTTACAAATTCAGCGCGCATAATGTTCTTCTATAATCTTATTCTTTCATCTCGGAGGAGCAAGATTGGCAAATGCCATGCGATTCAATGACATGATTAGTCAATTGAAATCCATGCTTCTCAGCGTTACTGGCGAGTAGGGTGACAAGCGCATCGTCTTGCAGTTCTATCACAGTGCCACATTTATCGCAGATCAGTAGTTGGGAGAAATGTTTGTTGGCATTGCAAGAGCAGCAGCATATGAAGCTATTGGTTGACTCAACTCGGTGAATGAAACCTTGTTCCAACAAGAAATCCAAAGCGCGATAAACTGTAGGAGGCTTGGCCTGTGGTTCACTGACTTTCAACTGCTCTAATAATTCATAAGCGCTGGAGGCTTTTTTATTAGAGAGGATGAGCTCAAACACTCGCTTTCTTTGAGGTGTTAGTCTAACTCCTCGCGATGCGCATATCCCTTCAACTTGCTCTATTAATGTGTGGTCCAAATTTTTCACCATTCAATCGGACATCCCTAATCAAACCTTATTTCTAGGTTACTACGTTTTGGGAGCCAATGATTTCTATTAAAGTCAGGTACAGAGCGTATTGTGACCCACGACTTTGAATAAGACAAGGTAACTCAAAATGACAGTGTGACTCAAGGCATAACTGATTAATGAGGCTGAATTAGAGATCTGGTGAATAGGTTTATAAAAAAGTGTGAGGCAAAGTTCATATAGCACAATCAAGGCATAGCATTTACAATAGCCGACCTTGCTTTTGCTGGGTATTCCAGCATATTTTTTTGACTCGCTACTAGGGTACTTTGCCATGACACATTCATGTAGGTTGTCTGTCGCTCCAATGCTCGATTGGACTGACCGCCACTGTCGTTACTTTCACCGTTTGCTTTCTCAGCAGACTCTTCTGTACACGGAAATGGTAACAACGGGCGCGATCTTACATGGTAAGGGCGACTTTCTAGAATATAACGAGCAAGAACATCCTCTTGCTCTTCAGCTCGGTGGCTCAAATCCGGTTGATCTTGCAGCTTGTGCCAAGCTAGCTGGTGAGCGTGGTTATGATGAAGTAAACCTTAACGTAGGTTGTCCTTCAGACCGAGTGCAAAACGGTCGCTTTGGCGCGTGCTTAATGGTTGAACCAGAGCTAGTAGCAGACTGTGTATCAGCGATGAAAGAGGTGACTGATATTCCAATTACGGTGAAAACTCGCATTGGAATCGATAACCAAGACTCATACGAGTTTCTGACGAAGTTCATCTCAACGGTTTCTGAAAAGGGCGGCTGTGAACAATTCACTATTCACGCACGTAAAGCGTGGTTGAGTGGTCTTAGCCCGAAAGAGAACCGTGAGATCCCACCTCTGGATTATGATCGTGCATACCAAATCAAGAGAGACTTCTCTGATCTTGTGATTGCCGTGAATGGTGGCATTACTACTCTTGAGCAAACTAAAGAGCACTTGCAGCACCTTGACGGCGTGATGATTGGTCGTGAGGCTTACCATAGTCCATTTATTCTTGCGGAAGTTGATCAACAGATCTTTGGTTTAGATACGCCAATTAAGAAACGCTCACAAGTTGTGGAAGAGATGTACCCGTACATCGAACGTGAACTTTCAAATGGTGCGAGCCTAGGACATATCTCTCGTCACATGCTTGGTTTGTTCCAAAGCATGCCAGGTGCAAGGCAATGGCGTCGCTACATCAGCGAAAATGCACATAAGAAAGGCGCAGGTATTGAAGTAATGCAGACGGCATTGGCTAAGATTCCTAAAGAGCTGAACGTATAGCCTCTCTCAAGGTGAAGAGTCTACGTAAGGTTAAATTCGCCATTAGAGGCTAAATTTACCACTCTGATTTATTTGAAAAGCCACGCATGAGAATGTGTGGCTTTTTATTTTATTGATAAATAAGGGTTTTATTGTTTTTGGTGACTTGGTACAGAAGCTGCAATGTTAGAAAGTAGGAAAGATAGGTCATTAACTCATTAGGGAGACCATTATGTTTGAATTAATCTTTGTTCTGATTTTCGTTGCTACGCTACTTGTGACAGGTATTACCTTTATGACTGTATTAGCTGCAACTGGAGTAGCGTTACTAGTCATGTTGGTCTTAGGTATGATGGGTGTCGTGTTTAAATTGCTGCCTTGGTTGATCGTGATTGCAATCGGTGTGTGGTTTTTCAAAAACTTTGTACACAGTTCTAACCAGAGACGTTACTAAGGTCATAGTGCCGTCAAATCTTTACTCGTCAGCGGTTTATCGTTTTAGAATTTAATATGTGTGGTAGAATTTTCCCCAATAATCTGTGAATGTGCATACAATTAGCACTACGATATGGAATTGGAGCTATCTCAAATGAATAAAATGCCATTAATTGCTTTAGTGGGAATGCTATCTTTAAGCTCGGCAGTGGCTGCTGAAGAAGAGTTTTCTTACACGGCTAAAGTCGGTGCCGATATGTGGTGGGGAAGTACTAAGCTAAACGAAGTTAGACAAGATGAAGACTCTAACTCTCCTTCTGTGTATTTCGCATTTGAGCATAATGCCCCAATGCTGCCAAATGCTAGCTTCCGTTATACGTCTATTGATACGGATGCATTGGCTTTTGATAAGTACGACTACACATTCTACTACACGTTGCTAGAGCATAAGTTGATGAACTTCGATGCGGGTGTGACGTTTACTCAGTACTCGAACTCAAATTACATTGAGCCTAAAACGAGTACTCAAGCAAGCTTTGATGAGTACTCGTGGAGTTTCTACGGTAACGCTGAGATCAACGTTCCTGATACCAACTTCGATATCATTGGTACGATGGAGTTTGGTGATAGCAGTGGCATAAAGAGCACTGACTTAATGGCAGGTGTTCAGTACCGAATTCCTGTATCAGAATCTGAAATTGCCCTGCGTGGTGGTTACCGTGTTATCGATCTAGACTCGGATGAGTTCTTTAGCTCTGAACTAGGCAAGAGCTTCGTTATGGTCGATGGTTGGTTTGCGGGTGCTGAAGTACGCTTCTAGGCCATACAAAGCAAACTTAGAACGAATTTTAAGAACGTCACCTTATTAAGTGGCGTTTTTTATATCTATTGGTTATACCCAAGTGGCTTCAAGATGCTGGATTCAGAGCGTTGTCATTGAGCCGAGTTCAAGGAAAACGACGCAGCGTAATAGCTGGCTCTTTCCAAGTTGTTTGACGCAGCAATCGGTTCAATGACACGCTCCCAAAGGGCGAGTTGTCTTGGCTTGTATACTTTGTTGTCGATTCTTGATTTAGGCCCACTAGACCTTTAAATCGTTGCCGCGTCTACAAACCAAGTCATTTTCGCTGAACCAAGCATCTTGAGGTTACTTGGGTATATATCTTTCTGGAATTAGTTAGCACATTCATCACTTTCGACCATCCTTATACAGAGAGCTGATTAACGTCTATTCTTATAAGGTCTATGCTGTTGGGTCAGAACAAGGGATGGAATATGACACTCAATGAATTACGCAATTTATATCGAGAAAATTTGTTAGTTGAAGCCATCATAGAGCCCTCAATACAAGAAGGGTCTTGGGTTGTGGAGTTTCGCCATATGAGAGGCGGCTTTGTTCTGCTTACTGATGTCCATGGTGAGGAGTGCCATTATGCGGATTTAGACCTAGCATCTAAGTCGGCAATGGCGGTTGGCTTTCAGCAAGTGCGTATTGAAAACCAGTAAGTCAATTTACGTTTCAATCGGTTTTTACTTCCAAAAAGTTATAAAACATACTTTTCTATTCTTTCTTGTTATTAAAAGGAGTGGTTAATCTATCGTCACGCAATGATTAGGGATGTCGTGACCATGTCTTTAAATAAGAAAGAGTCTTCACAAAATAATAATGCACAGTCTGGGGTTAATGAACTACCTGGGCTAGCAGCACCACTTAATGACCAACAATTGGGTCATCTTCAACACACTGTTTCTGAGTTATCTTCACAACAACTGGCATGGGTCAGTGGTTACCTTTGGGGTGTGAGCCAAGCTCAGCCTGTAGGTGCAGCTGCGCCAATCGCTCAAGCGGCTGCTGCAGTAGCCGCTAAACCGGCGGGTAAGCTCAGCATTATCTTCGCATCTCAAACAGGTAATGCTAAAGGCGTCGCTGAATCGCTTGAGGCAGAAGCTAAAGCCTTGGGTATTGCTGTCGAGCTTTTCGATGCCAGTGATTATAAAGGTAAGAATCTAGCCAAAGAGACACACGTCATTTTTGTGGCTTCAACCAATGGTGAGGGCGAAGCCCCTGATAACGCGATTGAGTTGCATGAATTCCTACAATCGAAGAAAGCGCCAAAATTATCAAACCTACAATACGGTGTGATTGGTTTAGGTGACTCAAGCTATGAGTTCTTCTGCCAAACGGCTAAAGACTTCGATAACTTCCTCGCTAAGCTTGGTGCTAAATCGTTTGTCGACCGTCTTGATTGTGATGTTGATTACGAAGAATCAGCAACGGAATGGCGCGCTAAAGCATTAGAGCAAGTAAAAGAGACACTATCGACAGGCACTGAAGCCGATGTGGTTCAATTACCAGTAGGTCAAGCGGCCGCTGGTCATTCGCAATACACCAAACAAAACCCATACACCGCGACACTATTGACGAGCCAAAAGATCACCGGTCGTGATTCGGGTAAAGATGTTCGTCATATCGAGATTGATCTTGATGAGTCGGGTATTACTTACCAACCGGGTGATGCGCTAGGCGTATGGTTTGAAAACAGTTCAGAACTCGCAAATCAGATCCTTTCTAAGGTTGGGTTATCTGGTATCGAAAGTGTTGATGTCGATGGTGACAACTTATCTGTCCACAGCGCACTCGTCAGTAAATTCGAAATTACATCTTCAAATCCTCAACTAGTGACTAAGTTTGCTGAGCTTTCGGGCAGCAAGAAGTTAATCAAGCTGGTGGAAGATAAAGACAAGCTTCGTGAATATGCAGGCAACACTCAAATTGTTGATGTACTAGCTGAAAAGAAAACCAAGCTATCGGCTGATGAGTTAATTGGCCTACTACGTAAGCTGACTCCACGCCTCTATTCTATTGCATCAAGCCAAGCAGAAGTAGATGAAGAAGTTCACTTAACGGTTGGCCTCGTTGAATATCAAAAAGGCGAAGAGTCTCGTTTAGGCGGAGCTTCTAGCTTCTTAGCTCAACGACTTGAAGAAGGTGGTGAAGTGAAGGTGTTTGTTGAGAACAACAATAACTTCAAATTACCACAAGACGATAATACACCAATCATCATGGTTGGCCCGGGTACCGGTATCGCACCGTTCCGCAGTTTTGTTCAAGAGCGTGAAAACAATGATGCTGAAGGTAAGAGTTGGTTGTTCTTCGGTGACCGTACCTTTACTCAAGATTTCTTATACCAAGTTGAATGGCAGAAATACCTCAAATCTGGTGCGCTAACCAAATTGGATGTTGCCTTTAGTCGTGACCAAAAAGAAAAGGTTTATGTTCAAGATCGCTTAATCGAACAAGCAGCTCAGGTTTGGCAATGGCTGCAAGAGGGCGCGTACCTCTATGTTTGTGGTGACGCGACTCGAATGGCGAAAGATGTCCATGAAGCGTTAGTGACGATAGCGGAAAAACATGGCAACCAGAGCCGTGAGCAAGCTGAACAATATATTAATGATTTACGTAAAGCGAAACGTTACCAAAGGGATGTGTACTAATGAGCAAGCAAGTAATAGAGCAAGAAGTGCTAGGTCAAGTACTTGGACCTTTGGCTGACAATGAGCGTTTGAAGCGTGAAAGTAAGAATCTACGCGGTACGATTGAACAAGATCTTCAAGACCGTATCACTGGTGGTTTTACCGCAGACAACTTTCAGCTGATCCGCTTCCATGGTATGTATCAACAAGATGACCGTGATATCCGCAACGAGCGTGCAAAACAAAAGTTAGAACCTTTACATAATGTCATGCTTCGTGCGCGTATGCCTGGTGGCATCATCACTCCTAAACAATGGTTAGCGATTGATAAGTTCGCAGATGAAAGCACCTCTTATGGTTCTATCCGTCTAACAACACGTCAAACTTTCCAATTCCATGGTGTGTTGAAACCGAACATTAAATTGATGCACCAAACGCTAAACAGTATTGGCATTGATTCAATCGCTACTGCAGGTGACGTCAACCGAAATGTTTTGTGTACGACAAACCCGGTTGAGTCCGAGCTTCATCAAGAAGCGTATGAGTGGGCGAAAAAGATCAGTGAACACCTATTACCTAAGACTCGCGCTTATGCAGAAATCTGGTTAGATGGTGAGAAACTAGAAACAACCGATGAAGAACCTATTCTAGGTAGTAACTACCTACCGCGTAAGTTCAAGACGACGGTTGTGATTCCTCCACAGAATGACGTAGACGTTCATGCCAATGACCTTAACTTTGTTGCGATTGCAAAAGACGGAAAGCTGGTGGGCTTTAACGTGTTAGTGGGTGGCGGCTTAGCAATGACGCACGGCGATACTTCTACTTATGCACGTAAAGCTGACGACTTTGGTTTTGTACCACTAGACAAGACATTAGATGTAGCAGCAGCCGTTGTGACTACACAGCGTGATTGGGGTAACCGTTCGAACCGTAAGAACGCAAAAACCAAATACACACTAGACCGTGTTGGTATTGATGTATTCAAAGCGGAAGTAGAAAAACGTGCAGTCGTTGAGTTTTCTGAAAGCCGTCCTTATGAGTTTACTGGCCGTGGCGATCGTATCGGTTGGGCGGAAGGCATTGATGGTAAGCACCACTTAGCGTTATTCATCGAAAATGGTCGTTTACTTGATTTTCCAGGGAAAGCGCTGAAAACAGGCGTTGCTGAAATTGCGAAGATCCACAAAGGTGACTTCCGCATGACTGCAAACCAAAACTTAATTGTTGCAGGTGTCTCTAAAAGTCAGAAGGCCAAAATTGAGAAACTGGCGCGTCAATATGGTTTGATGGATGATGCGGTAAGTGAGCAACGTAAAAACTCAATGGCGTGTGTGGCATTCCCAACATGTCCTCTAGCAATGGCAGAAGCTGAGCGCTTTCTTCCTGAGTTTGTTACGGATGTTGAAGACATTCTGAAAACACATGGATTACCAGAAGAAGATAACATCATCCTTCGAATCACTGGTTGTCCAAACGGTTGTGGTCGTGCCATGTTGGCTGAACTGGGGTTAGTCGGTAAGGCTCCGGGGCGTTACAACATGCACTTAGGTGGCAACAAAGCCGGAACTCGTATCCCGAAGATGTATAAAGAGAACATCACTTCAGCTCAGATCTTAGAAGAGATTGATTCGCTGGTGGGACGTTGGGCTACGGAACGACAGGACAATGAAGGTTTTGGCGATTTCACTATCCGAGCCGGCATCATCGAAGAGGTGATCATTTCAAAGAGGGATCTGCATGCATAATTCTGTCGCTTCAAAATTGAAGTTAGCAGAGCTACTCGCATTGACTAAGACGGAGCAAATACTTCGTCTTGGACAAATCAACGCAGAGTTAGAGCGGCTAACCGCATTAGAAAGAGTTAGTTGGGCTTTAGATAATTTAGAAGGGACACATGTTGTGTCTTCTAGTTTCGGAATCCAAGCGGCGTTGATGCTGCACTTAGTGACTCAAGCGAAACCAGACATTCCGGTTATTCTGACGGACACCGGGTACCTATTCCCGGAAACATATCGTTTTATAGATGAGTTAAGTAAGAAGTTGACTCTAAACCTTCAAGTATTTCGTGCGCAACAGAGCCCAAATTGGCAAGAAGCGCAATATGGTAAACTTTGGGAACAAGGCATAGAAGGGATAGAGAAGTACAACAAGCTTAATAAAGTTGAACCGATGAGAAGAGCGCTTGATGAGCTCGAGGCTGGGACATGGTTTTCCGGTTTAAGAAGAGAGCAATCTCAATCGCGCGCAAACCTACCAATTTTATCCATCCAAAATGGTGTGTTTAAATTCTTGCCGGTAATCGACTGGACGAATAAAGATGTTCACTATTACTTAGAAGAGCATGGTCTCGGTTATCACCCGCTTCGAGAGCAGGGTTACCTTTCTGTTGGAGATACACATACAACTAAGAAGTGGGAGCCGGGTATGACTGAAGAGGAAACTCGTTTTAATGGGCTGAAACGCGAATGTGGTCTCCATGAAGATGATGGAGAGCAATATGGTTCTGGGATTTAGAGTCATTGCTATTTAAAAAGCTGCCATTAGGCAGTTTTTTAGTTTCTAGGGGATAAAATCAGAGTGATTGTGGATAAGTCTGTGGTTATTGTGTAGTTACTTTGTAGTTAAAGTTGCATAAATAAGGCTTTGAGTGTTTATTCGTCATGTAATCGTTATTTTTACATTTTTCTTTAATAAACACTTGCCAATGTGATGAACATCTCTATAATGCCGCCTCACTGACACGGCAGACGCCGCAAGGCTTCAGCGCAGAATGTTAGTTAGGCAACTAGTTTTAAGTGATAATTCGCTCCTACTTTTAGAAAGTGGAAATTAATTTTCAAAAGTGTTTGACACTGAGAATTAAATCGCTAGAATGGCCGCCTCTTCCGAAGTGATGCAAGTCACAACGAAGAGAAGCTCTTTAACAATTTAAACCTATCAATCTGTGTGGGCACTCGTTGATGAATATCAAAACGTTTTATCGTTAGATAAAACAGATTCTTCGGAATCAAAATTGATTTCAATGAACTGAGTGACCAATACAAATAACTTCGGTTATTTGGCACAGTCAATTCATTACCATTCTGTTCCTATTTATTTAAGAAGAGAGGGGTAATAGCTTTAGAATTACATGTTCATCAATCTTTTTCGAAAGAGCGGTAAATATTAGTTTTGAAGTCAGTATTCGTTGAGTCACAAAATCTTAAATTGAAGAGTTTGATCATGGCTCAGATTGAACGCTGGCGGCAGGCCTAACACATGCAAGTCGAGCGGAAACGACACTAACAATCCTTCGGGAGCGTTAATGGGCGTCGAGCGGCGGACGGGTGAGTAATGCCTAGGAAATTGCCTTGATGTGGGGGATAACCATTGGAAACGATGGCTAATACCGCATAATGCCTACGGGCCAAAGAGGGGGACCTTCGGGCCTCTCGCGTCAAGATATGCCTAGGTGGGATTAGCTAGTTGGTGAGGTAATGGCTCACCAAGGCGACGATCCCTAGCTGGTCTGAGAGGATGATCAGCCACACTGGAACTGAGACACGGTCCAGACTCCTACGGGAGGCAGCAGTGGGGAATATTGCACAATGGGCGAAAGCCTGATGCAGCCATGCCGCGTGTATGAAGAAGGCCTTCGGGTTGTAAAGTACTTTCAGTTGTGAGGAAGGGGGTAGTGTTAATAGCGCTATCTCTTGACGTTAGCAACAGAAGAAGCACCGGCTAACTCCGTGCCAGCAGCCGCGGTAATACGGAGGGTGCGAGCGTTAATCGGAATTACTGGGCGTAAAGCGCATGCAGGTGGTTCATTAAGTCAGATGTGAAAGCCCGGGGCTCAACCTCGGAACTGCATTTGAAACTGGTGAACTAGAGTACTGTAGAGGGGGGTAGAATTTCAGGTGTAGCGGTGAAATGCGTAGAGATCTGAAGGAATACCAGTGGCGAAGGCGGCCCCCTGGACAGATACTGACACTCAGATGCGAAAGCGTGGGGAGCAAACAGGATTAGATACCCTGGTAGTCCACGCCGTAAACGATGTCTACTTGGAGGTTGTGGCCTTGAGCCGTGGCTTTCGGAGCTAACGCGTTAAGTAGACCGCCTGGGGAGTACGGTCGCAAGATTAAAACTCAAATGAATTGACGGGGGCCCGCACAAGCGGTGGAGCATGTGGTTTAATTCGATGCAACGCGAAGAACCTTACCTACTCTTGACATCCAGAGAAGCCAGCGGAGACGCAGGTGTGCCTTCGGGAGCTCTGAGACAGGTGCTGCATGGCTGTCGTCAGCTCGTGTTGTGAAATGTTGGGTTAAGTCCCGCAACGAGCGCAACCCTTATCCTTGTTTGCCAGCGAGTAATGTCGGGAACTCCAGGGAGACTGCCGGTGATAAACCGGAGGAAGGTGGGGACGACGTCAAGTCATCATGGCCCTTACGAGTAGGGCTACACACGTGCTACAATGGCGCATACAGAGGGCAGCAAGCTAGCGATAGTGAGCGAATCCCAAAAAGTGCGTCGTAGTCCGGATTGGAGTCTGCAACTCGACTCCATGAAGTCGGAATCGCTAGTAATCGTAGATCAGAATGCTACGGTGAATACGTTCCCGGGCCTTGTACACACCGCCCGTCACACCATGGGAGTGGGCTGCAAAAGAAGTGGGTAGTTTAACCTTTCGGGGAGGACGCTCACCACTTTGTGGTTCATGACTGGGGTGAAGTCGTAACAAGGTAGCCCTAGGGGAACCTGGGGCTGGATCACCTCCTTATACGAAGATATTCACGATAAGTGTCCACACAGATTGATTAGGTTTAGAAAGTTAGAGCATCTTAGTGTCCCGTTCGTCTAGAGGCCTAGGACACCGCCCTTTCACGGCGGTAACAGGGGTTCGACTCCCCTACGGGATACCATTTTTAAGCGTTCTTTGAAGCCAAAGCCGATGAGAATATTTAAAAATGGTTACTTCGTTATGAAGTGATTCGCTCTTTAATAATTTGGAAAGCTGACTGATTGATTACTTACGAGTAATTCAATCAAATTTAAAAGTTCTCAATGTTTACCTTTATGGTAGACACAACAAACACATTCAAGTGTCTTGTATTCGATTCAAACTTGTTTGAATCACATTGAGTCCGGCAAACAATTATCAAGAATTAACCCTTCTTGATGACAACCAAAAACCTTGGTTAGTTGCCATACGCTTATTTGTCTTCACTTTTTAAAGTGAAATCAAATAGAAACCCTTTCGGGTTGTATGGTTAAGTGACTAAGCGTACACGGTGGATGCCTTGGCAGTCAGAGGCGATGAAAGGCGTAATAACTTGCGATAAGCCCAGATTAGGTAGTAATAACCTTTTGAGTCTGGGATTCCTGAATGGGGAAACCCACTTACATAAGTAAGTATCCTGTTGTGAATACATAGCAACAGGAGGCAAACCGGGGGAACTGAAACATCTAAGTACCCCGAGGAAGAGAAATCAACCGAGATTCCGAAAGTAGCGGCGAGCGAAATTGGATTAGCCCTTAAGCTTTTAATGAGACAGATGAAGGCTCTGGAAAGTGCCGCAGTAAAGGGTGATAGCCCCGTAATCGACATCTCATCATCAGTGAAAACGAGTAGGGCGGGACACGTGATATCCTGTCTGAATATGGGGGGACCATCCTCCAAGGCTAAATACTACTGACTGACCGATAGTGAACCAGTACCGTGAGGGAAAGGCGAAAAGAACCCCTGTGAGGGGAGTGAAATAGAACCTGAAACCGTGTACGTACAAGCAGTAGGAGCACCTTCGTGGTGTGACTGCGTACCTTTTGTATAATGGGTCAGCGACTTAATTTTAGTAGCAAGGTTAACCGTTTAGGGGAGCCGTAGGGAAACCGAGTCTTAACTGGGCGTACAGTTGCTAGGATTAGACCCGAAACCAGGTGATCTAGCCATGGGCAGGTTGAAGGTTGAGTAACATCAACTGGAGGACCGAACCGACTAATGTTGAAAAATTAGCGGATGACTTGTGGCTAGGGGTGAAAGGCCAATCAAACCTGGAGATAGCTGGTTCTCCCCGAAAGCTATTTAGGTAGCGCCTCGGACGAATACTACTGGGGGTAGAGCACTGTTAAGGCTAGGGGGTCATCCCGACTTACCAACCCTTTGCAAACTCCGAATACCAGTAAGTACTATCCGGGAGACACACGGCGGGTGCTAACGTCCGTCGTGGAGAGGGAAACAACCCAGACCGCCAGCTAAGGTCCCAAAGTATAGCTAAGTGGGAAACGATGTGGGAAGGCTCAGACAGCCAGGATGTTGGCTTAGAAGCAGCCATCATTTAAAGAAAGCGTAATAGCTCACTGGTCGAGTCGGCCTGCGCGGAAGATGTAACGGGGCTAAGCTATACACCGAAGCTGCGGCTACGTACCTTAGGGTGCGTGGGGTAGGGGAGCGTTCTGTAAGCCGTTGAAGGTGGTCTGTAAGGGCTGCTGGAGGTATCAGAAGTGCGAATGCTGACATGAGTAACGATAAAGGGAGTGAAAAACTCCCTCGCCGGAAGACCAAGGGTTCCTGTCCAACGTTAATCGGGGCAGGGTAAGTCGACTCCTAAGGCGAGGCCGAAAGGCGTAGTCGATGGGAAACGGGTTAATATTCCCGTACTTCTTACAATTGCGATGGGGGGACGGAGAAGGCTAGGTGGGCCTGGCGACGGTTGTCCAGGTTCAAGTACGTAGGCGGGTGGTTTAGGTAAATCCGGACCGCTACTAACGCTGAGATACGATGTCGAGCTACTACGGTAGTGAAGTCATTGATGCCATGCTTCCAGGAAAAGCCTCTAAGCTTCAGATTGTAAGGAATCGTACCCCAAACCGACACAGGTGGTCGGGTAGAGAATACCAAGGCGCTTGAGAGAACTCGGGTGAAGGAACTAGGCAAAATGGTACCGTAACTTCGGGAGAAGGTACGCTCTTATCAGTGAAGTCCCTTGCGGATGGAGCAGACGAGAGTCGCAGATACCAGGTGGCTGCAACTGTTTATTAAAAACACAGCACTGTGCAAAATCGTAAGATGACGTATACGGTGTGACGCCTGCCCGGTGCCGGAAGGTTAATTGATGGGGTTAGACTTCGGTCGAAGCTCTTGATCGAAGCCCCGGTAAACGGCGGCCGTAACTATAACGGTCCTAAGGTAGCGAAATTCCTTGTCGGGTAAGTTCCGACCTGCACGAATGGCGTAATGATGGCCACGCTGTCTCCACCCGAGACTCAGTGAAATTGAAATCGCTGTGAAGATGCAGTGTACCCGCGGCTAGACGGAAAGACCCCGTGAACCTTTACTACAGCTTGGCACTGAACATTGAACCTACATGTGTAGGATAGGTGGGAGACTTTGAAACCGCGTCGCTAGATGTGGTGGAGTCGTCCTTGAAATACCACCCTTGTAGTTTTGATGTTCTAACGTTGGTCCCTGAATCGGGATTACGGACAGTGCCTGGTGGGTAGTTTGACTGGGGCGGTCTCCTCCCAAAGAGTAACGGAGGAGCACGAAGGTGGGCTAAACACGGTTGGACATCGTGTGGTTAGTGCAATGGCATAAGCCCGCTTGACTGCGAGAATGACAATTCGAGCAGGTGCGAAAGCAGGTCATAGTGATCCGGTGGTTCTGAATGGAAGGGCCATCGCTCAACGGATAAAAGGTACTCCGGGGATAACAGGCTGATACCGCCCAAGAGTTCATATCGACGGCGGTGTTTGGCACCTCGATGTCGGCTCATCACATCCTGGGGCTGAAGTCGGTCCCAAGGGTATGGCTGTTCGCCATTTAAAGTGGTACGCGAGCTGGGTTTAGAACGTCGTGAGACAGTTCGGTCCCTATCTGCCGTGGGCGTTGGAAAATTGAAAGGGGCTGCTCCTAGTACGAGAGGACCGGAGTGGACGAACCTCTGGTGTTCGGGTTGTCATGCCAATGGCATTGCCCGGTAGCTAAGTTCGGAATCGATAACCGCTGAAAGCATCTAAGCGGGAAGCGAGCCTTGAGATGAGTTTTCCCTGACGCTATAAGCGTCCTAAAGGGTTGTCGTAGACTACGACGTTGATAGGCAGGGTGTGTAAGTGCTGCGAGGCATTGAGCTAACCTGTACTAATTGCCCGTGAGGCTTAACCATACAACACCCAAGGGGTTTTGTGGACTCAAAGACAGACCTTGAATGAGTTTGAAGAGATAGACTTTTAAATACAGTTTTCCGAATTTTAAAATTTGCTTGGCGACCATAGCATTGTGGACCCACCTGATTCCATGCCGAACTCAGAAGTGAAACACAATAGCGCCGATGGTAGTGTGGGGCTTCCCCATGTGAGAGTAGGACATCGCCAGGCTTTAATTTCGACTTTGTCTACAAAGTAGACAAGTCACCATAGAGTTCTAAGTTTTCTTAGTATTTTATGTTGACTTTCAAAGTAGAAAGCGTATTATACGCGTCCTGCTTAAGTGCTAAGGCACTGAAAGCAAAGCTCTTTAACAATTTAAACCTATCAATCTGTGTGGGCACTCGTTGATGAATATCAAAACGTTTTATCATTAGATAAAACAGATTCTTCGGAATCAAAATTGATTTCAATGAACTGAGTGACCAATACGAATAATTACTTTCTATATAGAGAGGGGTTATTTGGCACAGTCAATTCATTACCATTCTGTTGGAATGGTAATAGCTTTAGAATTACATGTTCATGTTTACATGAATATTAGTTTTGAAGTCAGTATTCGTTGAGTCACAAAATCTTAAATTGAAGAGTTTGATCATGGCTCAGATTGAACGCTGGCGGCAGGCCTAACACATGCAAGTCGAGCGGAAACGACACTAACAATCCTTCGGGTGCGTTAATGGGCGTCGAGCGGCGGACGGGTGAGTAATGCCTAGGAAATTGCCTTGATGTGGGGGATAACCATTGGAAACGATGGCTAATACCGCATAATGCCTACGGGCCAAAGAGGGGGACCTTCGGGCCTCTCGCGTCAAGATATGCCTAGGTGGGATTAGCTAGTTGGTGAGGTAATGGCTCACCAAGGCGACGATCCCTAGCTGGTCTGAGAGGATGATCAGCCACACTGGAACTGAGACACGGTCCAGACTCCTACGGGAGGCAGCAGTGGGGAATATTGCACAATGGGCGAAAGCCTGATGCAGCCATGCCGCGTGTATGAAGAAGGCCTTCGGGTTGTAAAGTACTTTCAGTTGTGAGGAAGGGGGTAGTGTTAATAGCGCTATCTCTTGACGTTAGCAACAGAAGAAGCACCGGCTAACTCCGTGCCAGCAGCCGCGGTAATACGGAGGGTGCGAGCGTTAATCGGAATTACTGGGCGTAAAGCGCATGCAGGTGGTTCATTAAGTCAGATGTGAAAGCCCGGGGCTCAACCTCGGAACTGCATTTGAAACTGGTGAACTAGAGTACTGTAGAGGGGGGTAGAATTTCAGGTGTAGCGGTGAAATGCGTAGAGATCTGAAGGAATACCAGTGGCGAAGGCGGCCCCCTGGACAGATACTGACACTCAGATGCGAAAGCGTGGGGAGCAAACAGGATTAGATACCCTGGTAGTCCACGCCGTAAACGATGTCTACTTGGAGGTTGTGGCCTTGAGCCGTGGCTTTCGGAGCTAACGCGTTAAGTAGACCGCCTGGGGAGTACGGTCGCAAGATTAAAACTCAAATGAATTGACGGGGGCCCGCACAAGCGGTGGAGCATGTGGTTTAATTCGATGCAACGCGAAGAACCTTACCTACTCTTGACATCCAGAGAAACCAGCGGAGACGCAGGTGTGCCTTCGGGAACTCTGAGACAGGTGCTGCATGGCTGTCGTCAGCTCGTGTTGTGAAATGTTGGGTTAAGTCCCGCAACGAGCGCAACCCTTATCCTTGTTTGCCAGCGAGTAATGTCGGGAACTCCAGGGAGACTGCCGGTGATAAACCGGAGGAAGGTGGGGACGACGTCAAGTCATCATGGCCCTTACGAGTAGGGCTACACACGTGCTACAATGGCGCATACAGAGGGCAGCAAGCTAGCGATAGTGAGCGAATCCCAAAAAGTGCGTCGTAGTCCGGATTGGAGTCTGCAACTCGACTCCATGAAGTCGGAATCGCTAGTAATCGTAGATCAGAATGCTACGGTGAATACGTTCCCGGGCCTTGTACACACCGCCCGTCACACCATGGGAGTGGGCTGCAAAAGAAGTGGGTAGTTTAACCTTTCGGGGAGGACGCTCACCACTTTGTGGTTCATGACTGGGGTGAAGTCGTAACAAGGTAGCCCTAGGGGAACCTGGGGCTGGATCACCTCCTTATACGAAGATATTCACGATAAGTGTCCACACAGATTGATTAGGTTTAGAAAAGTTAAGAGACGATATTGGGTCTGTAGCTCAGCTGGTTAGAGCGCTCGCCTGATAAGCGGGAGGTCGGTGGTTCAAGTCCACTCAGACCCACCAATATCGACCTAGATGGGGCTATAGCTCAGCTGGGAGAGCGCCTGCCTTGCACGCAGGAGGTCTGCGGTTCGATCCCGCATAGCTCCACCATCTTTAAGTATTCTCTTAAGAGAGTCTTTAAAAATGGTTCAATTTATTGAATCAAGCTCTTTAACAATTTGGAAAGCTGACTGATTGATTACTTACGAGTAATTCAATCAAATTTAAAAGTTCTCAATGTTTACCTTTATGGTAAACACAACAAACACATTCAAGTGTCTTGTATTCGATTCAAACTTGTTTGAATCACATTGAGTCCGGCAAACAGTTATCAAGAATTAACCCTTCTTGATGACAACCAAAAACCTTGGTTAGTTGCCATACGCTAAGACCCTTTCGGGTTGTATGGTTAAGTGACTAAGCGTACACGGTGGATGCCTTGGCAGTCAGAGGCGATGAAAGGCGTAATAACTTGCGATAAGCCCAGATTAGGTAGTAATAACCTTTTGAGTCTGGGATTCCTGAATGGGGAAACCCACTTACATAAGTAAGTATCCTGTTGTGAATACATAGCAACAGGAGGCAAACCGGGGGAACTGAAACATCTAAGTACCCCGAGGAAGAGAAATCAACCGAGATTCCGAAAGTAGCGGCGAGCGAAATTGGATTAGCCCTTAAGCTTTTAATGAGACAGATGAAGGCTCTGGAAAGTGCCGCAGTAAAGGGTGATAGCCCCGTAATCGACATCTCATCATCAGTGAAAACGAGTAGGGCGGGACACGTGATATCCTGTCTGAATATGGGGGGACCATCCTCCAAGGCTAAATACTACTGACTGACCGATAGTGAACCAGTACCGTGAGGGAAAGGCGAAAAGAACCCCTGTGAGGGGAGTGAAATAGAACCTGAAACCGTGTACGTACAAGCAGTAGGAGCACCTTCGTGGTGTGACTGCGTACCTTTTGTATAATGGGTCAGCGACTTAATTTTAGTAGCAAGGTTAACCGTTTAGGGGAGCCGTAGGGAAACCGAGTCTTAACTGGGCGTACAGTTGCTAGGATTAGACCCGAAACCAGGTGATCTAGCCATGGGCAGGTTGAAGGTTGAGTAACATCAACTGGAGGACCGAACCGACTAATGTTGAAAAATTAGCGGATGACTTGTGGCTAGGGGTGAAAGGCCAATCAAACCTGGAGATAGCTGGTTCTCCCCGAAAGCTATTTAGGTAGCGCCTCGGACGAATACTACTGGGGGTAGAGCACTGTTAAGGCTAGGGGGTCATCCCGACTTACCAACCCTTTGCAAACTCCGAATACCAGTAAGTACTATCCGGGAGACACACGGCGGGTGCTAACGTCCGTCGTGGAGAGGGAAACAACCCAGACCGCCAGCTAAGGTCCCAAAGTATAGCTAAGTGGGAAACGATGTGGGAAGGCTCAGACAGCCAGGATGTTGGCTTAGAAGCAGCCATCATTTAAAGAAAGCGTAATAGCTCACTGGTCGAGTCGGCCTGCGCGGAAGATGTAACGGGGCTAAGCTATACACCGAAGCTGCGGCTACGTACCTTAGGGTGCGTGGGGTAGGGGAGCGTTCTGTAAGCCGTTGAAGGTGGTCTGTAAGGGCTGCTGGAGGTATCAGAAGTGCGAATGCTGACATGAGTAACGATAAAGGGAGTGAAAAACTCCCTCGCCGGAAGACCAAGGGTTCCTGTCCAACGTTAATCGGGGCAGGGTAAGTCGACTCCTAAGGCGAGGCCGAAAGGCGTAGTCGATGGGAAACAGGTTAATATTCCTGTACTTCTTACAATTGCGATGGGGGGACGGAGAAGGCTAGGTGGGCCTGGCGACGGTTGTCCAGGTTCAAGTACGTAGGCGGGTGGTTTAGGTAAATCCGGACCGCTACTAACGCTGAGATACGATGTCGAGCTACTACGGTAGTGAAGTCATTGATGCCATGCTTCCAGGAAAAGCCTCTAAGCTTCAGATTGTAAGGAATCGTACCCCAAACCGACACAGGTGGTCGGGTAGAGAATACCAAGGCGCTTGAGAGAACTCGGGTGAAGGAACTAGGCAAAATGGTACCGTAACTTCGGGAGAAGGTACGCTCTTATCAGTGAAGTCCCTTGCGGATGGAGCAGACGAGAGTCGCAGATACCAGGTGGCTGCAACTGTTTATTAAAAACACAGCACTGTGCAAAATCGTAAGATGACGTATACGGTGTGACGCCTGCCCGGTGCCGGAAGGTTAATTGATGGGGTTAGACTTCGGTCGAAGCTCTTGATCGAAGCCCCGGTAAACGGCGGCCGTAACTATAACGGTCCTAAGGTAGCGAAATTCCTTGTCGGGTAAGTTCCGACCTGCACGAATGGCGTAATGATGGCCACGCTGTCTCCACCCGAGACTCAGTGAAATTGAAATCGCTGTGAAGATGCAGTGTACCCGCGGCTAGACGGAAAGACCCCGTGAACCTTTACTACAGCTTGGCACTGAACATTGAACCTACATGTGTAGGATAGGTGGGAGACTTTGAAACCGCGTCGCTAGATGTGGTGGAGTCGTCCTTGAAATACCACCCTTGTAGTTTTGATGTTCTAACGTTGGTCCCTGAATCGGGATTACGGACAGTGCCTGGTGGGTAGTTTGACTGGGGCGGTCTCCTCCCAAAGAGTAACGGAGGAGCACGAAGGTGGGCTAAACACGGTTGGACATCGTGTGGTTAGTGCAATGGCATAAGCCCGCTTGACTGCGAGAATGACAATTCGAGCAGGTGCGAAAGCAGGTCATAGTGATCCGGTGGTTCTGAATGGAAGGGCCATCGCTCAACGGATAAAAGGTACTCCGGGGATAACAGGCTGATACCGCCCAAGAGTTCATATCGACGGCGGTGTTTGGCACCTCGATGTCGGCTCATCACATCCTGGGGCTGAAGTCGGTCCCAAGGGTATGGCTGTTCGCCATTTAAAGTGGTACGCGAGCTGGGTTTAGAACGTCGTGAGACAGTTCGGTCCCTATCTGCCGTGGGCGTTGGAAAATTGAAAGGGGCTGCTCCTAGTACGAGAGGACCGGAGTGGACGAACCTCTGGTGTTCGGGTTGTCATGCCAATGGCATTGCCCGGTAGCTAAGTTCGGAATCGATAACCGCTGAAAGCATCTAAGCGGGAAGCGAGCCTTGAGATGAGTTTTCCCTGGCGCTATAAGCGTCCTAAAGGGTTGTCGTAGACTACGACGTTGATAGGCAGGGTGTGTAAGTGCTGCGAGGCATTGAGCTAACCTGTACTAATTGCCCGTGAGGCTTAACCATACAACACCCAAGGGGTTTTGTGGACTCAAAGACAGACCTTGAATGAGTTTGAAGAGATAGACTTTTAAATACAGTTTTCCGAATTTTAAAATTTGCTTGGCGACCATAGCATTGTGGACCCACCTGATTCCATGCCGAACTCAGAAGTGAAACACAATAGCGCCGATGGTAGTGTGGGGTTTCCCCATGTGAGAGTAGGACATCGCCAGGCTTTAATTTCGACTTTGTCTACAAAGTAGACAAGTCACCATAGAGTTCTAAGTTTTCTTAGTATTTTATGTTGACTTTCAAAGTAGAAAGCGTATTATACGCGTCCTGCTTAAGTGCTAAGGCACTGAAAGCAAAGCTCTTTAACAATTTAAACCTATCAATCTGTGTGGGCACTCGTTGATGAATATCAAAACGTTTTATCGTTAGATAAAACAGATTCTTCGGAATCAAAATTGATTTCAATGAACTGAGTGACCAATACAAATAACTTCGGTTATTTGGCACAGTCAATTCATTACCATTCTGTTGGAATGGTAATAGCTTTAGAATTACATGTTCATGTTTACATGAATATTAGTTTTGAAGTCAGTATTCGTTGAGTCACAAAATCTTAAATTGAAGAGTTTGATCATGGCTCAGATTGAACGCTGGCGGCAGGCCTAACACATGCAAGTCGAGCGGAAACGACACTAACAATCCTTCGGGTGCGTTAATGGGCGTCGAGCGGCGGACGGGTGAGTAATGCCTAGGAAATTGCCTTGATGTGGGGGATAACCATTGGAAACGATGGCTAATACCGCATAATGCCTACGGGCCAAAGAGGGGGACCTTCGGGCCTCTCGCGTCAAGATATGCCTAGGTGGGATTAGCTAGTTGGTGAGGTAATGGCTCACCAAGGCGACGATCCCTAGCTGGTCTGAGAGGATGATCAGCCACACTGGAACTGAGACACGGTCCAGACTCCTACGGGAGGCAGCAGTGGGGAATATTGCACAATGGGCGAAAGCCTGATGCAGCCATGCCGCGTGTATGAAGAAGGCCTTCGGGTTGTAAAGTACTTTCAGTTGTGAGGAAGGGGGTAGTGTTAATAGCGCTATCTCTTGACGTTAGCAACAGAAGAAGCACCGGCTAACTCCGTGCCAGCAGCCGCGGTAATACGGAGGGTGCGAGCGTTAATCGGAATTACTGGGCGTAAAGCGCATGCAGGTGGTTCATTAAGTCAGATGTGAAAGCCCGGGGCTCAACCTCGGAACTGCATTTGAAACTGGTGAACTAGAGTACTGTAGAGGGGGGTAGAATTTCAGGTGTAGCGGTGAAATGCGTAGAGATCTGAAGGAATACCAGTGGCGAAGGCGGCCCCCTGGACAGATACTGACACTCAGATGCGAAAGCGTGGGGAGCAAACAGGATTAGATACCCTGGTAGTCCACGCCGTAAACGATGTCTACTTGGAGGTTGTGGCCTTGAGCCGTGGCTTTCGGAGCTAACGCGTTAAGTAGACCGCCTGGGGAGTACGGTCGCAAGATTAAAACTCAAATGAATTGACGGGGGCCCGCACAAGCGGTGGAGCATGTGGTTTAATTCGATGCAACGCGAAGAACCTTACCTACTCTTGACATCCAGAGAAACCAGCGGAGACGCAGGTGTGCCTTCGGGAACTCTGAGACAGGTGCTGCATGGCTGTCGTCAGCTCGTGTTGTGAAATGTTGGGTTAAGTCCCGCAACGAGCGCAACCCTTATCCTTGTTTGCCAGCGAGTAATGTCGGGAACTCCAGGGAGACTGCCGGTGATAAACCGGAGGAAGGTGGGGACGACGTCAAGTCATCATGGCCCTTACGAGTAGGGCTACACACGTGCTACAATGGCGCATACAGAGGGCAGCAAGCTAGCGATAGTGAGCGAATCCCAAAAAGTGCGTCGTAGTCCGGATTGGAGTCTGCAACTCGACTCCATGAAGTCGGAATCGCTAGTAATCGTAGATCAGAATGCTACGGTGAATACGTTCCCGGGCCTTGTACACACCGCCCGTCACACCATGGGAGTGGGCTGCAAAAGAAGTGGGTAGTTTAACCTTTCGGGGAGGACGCTCACCACTTTGTGGTTCATGACTGGGGTGAAGTCGTAACAAGGTAGCCCTAGGGGAACCTGGGGCTGGATCACCTCCTTATACGAAGATATTCACGATAAGTGTCCACACAGATTGATTAGGTTTAGAAAAGTTAAGAGACGATATTGGGTCTGTAGCTCAGCTGGTTAGAGCGCTCGCCTGATAAGCGGGAGGTCGGTGGTTCAAGTCCACTCAGACCCACCAATATCGACCTAGATGGGGCTATAGCTCAGCTGGGAGAGCGCCTGCCTTGCACGCAGGAGGTCTGCGGTTCGATCCCGCATAGCTCCACCATCTTTAAGTATTCTCTTAAGAGAGTCTTTAAAAATGGTTCAATTTATTGAATCAAGCTCTTTAACAATTTGGAAAGCTGACTGATTGATTACTTACGAGTAATTCAATCAAATTTAAAAGTTCTCAATGTTTACCTTTATGGTAAACACAACAAACACATTCAAGTGTCTTGTATTCGATTCAAACTTGTTTGAATCACATTGAGTCCGGCAAACAGTTATCAAGAATTAACCCTTCTTGATGACAACCAAAAACCTTGGTTAGTTGCCATACGCTAAGACCCTTTCGGGTTGTATGGTTAAGTGACTAAGCGTACACGGTGGATGCCTTGGCAGTCAGAGGCGATGAAAGGCGTAATAACTTGCGATAAGCCCAGATTAGGTAGTAATAACCTTTTGAGTCTGGGATTCCTGAATGGGGAAACCCACTTACATAAGTAAGTATCCTGTTGTGAATACATAGCAACAGGAGGCAAACCGGGGGAACTGAAACATCTAAGTACCCCGAGGAAGAGAAATCAACCGAGATTCCGAAAGTAGCGGCGAGCGAAATTGGATTAGCCCTTAAGCTTTTAATGAGACAGATGAAGGCTCTGGAAAGTGCCGCAGTAAAGGGTGATAGCCCCGTAATCGACATCTCATCATCAGTGAAAACGAGTAGGGCGGGACACGTGATATCCTGTCTGAATATGGGGGGACCATCCTCCAAGGCTAAATACTACTGACTGACCGATAGTGAACCAGTACCGTGAGGGAAAGGCGAAAAGAACCCCTGTGAGGGGAGTGAAATAGAACCTGAAACCGTGTACGTACAAGCAGTAGGAGCACCTTCGTGGTGTGACTGCGTACCTTTTGTATAATGGGTCAGCGACTTAATTTTAGTAGCAAGGTTAACCGTTTAGGGGAGCCGTAGGGAAACCGAGTCTTAACTGGGCGTACAGTTGCTAGGATTAGACCCGAAACCAGGTGATCTAGCCATGGGCAGGTTGAAGGTTGAGTAACATCAACTGGAGGACCGAACCGACTAATGTTGAAAAATTAGCGGATGACTTGTGGCTAGGGGTGAAAGGCCAATCAAACCTGGAGATAGCTGGTTCTCCCCGAAAGCTATTTAGGTAGCGCCTCGGACGAATACTACTGGGGGTAGAGCACTGTTAAGGCTAGGGGGTCATCCCGACTTACCAACCCTTTGCAAACTCCGAATACCAGTAAGTACTATCCGGGAGACACACGGCGGGTGCTAACGTCCGTCGTGGAGAGGGAAACAACCCAGACCGCCAGCTAAGGTCCCAAAGTATAGCTAAGTGGGAAACGATGTGGGAAGGCTCAGACAGCCAGGATGTTGGCTTAGAAGCAGCCATCATTTAAAGAAAGCGTAATAGCTCACTGGTCGAGTCGGCCTGCGCGGAAGATGTAACGGGGCTAAGCTATACACCGAAGCTGCGGCTACGTACCTTAGGGTGCGTGGGGTAGGGGAGCGTTCTGTAAGCCGTTGAAGGTGGTCTGTAAGGGCTGCTGGAGGTATCAGAAGTGCGAATGCTGACATGAGTAACGATAAAGGGAGTGAAAAACTCCCTCGCCGGAAGACCAAGGGTTCCTGTCCAACGTTAATCGGGGCAGGGTAAGTCGACTCCTAAGGCGAGGCCGAAAGGCGTAGTCGATGGGAAACAGGTTAATATTCCTGTACTTCTTACAATTGCGATGGGGGGACGGAGAAGGCTAGGTGGGCCTGGCGACGGTTGTCCAGGTTCAAGTACGTAGGCGGGTGGTTTAGGTAAATCCGGACCGCTACTAACGCTGAGATACGATGTCGAGCTACTACGGTAGTGAAGTCATTGATGCCATGCTTCCAGGAAAAGCCTCTAAGCTTCAGATTGTAAGGAATCGTACCCCAAACCGACACAGGTGGTCGGGTAGAGAATACCAAGGCGCTTGAGAGAACTCGGGTGAAGGAACTAGGCAAAATGGTACCGTAACTTCGGGAGAAGGTACGCTCTTATCAGTGAAGTCCCTTGCGGATGGAGCAGACGAGAGTCGCAGATACCAGGTGGCTGCAACTGTTTATTAAAAACACAGCACTGTGCAAAATCGTAAGATGACGTATACGGTGTGACGCCTGCCCGGTGCCGGAAGGTTAATTGATGGGGTTAGACTTCGGTCGAAGCTCTTGATCGAAGCCCCGGTAAACGGCGGCCGTAACTATAACGGTCCTAAGGTAGCGAAATTCCTTGTCGGGTAAGTTCCGACCTGCACGAATGGCGTAATGATGGCCACGCTGTCTCCACCCGAGACTCAGTGAAATTGAAATCGCTGTGAAGATGCAGTGTACCCGCGGCTAGACGGAAAGACCCCGTGAACCTTTACTACAGCTTGGCACTGAACATTGAACCTACATGTGTAGGATAGGTGGGAGACTTTGAAACCGCGTCGCTAGATGTGGTGGAGTCGTCCTTGAAATACCACCCTTGTAGTTTTGATGTTCTAACGTTGGTCCCTGAATCGGGATTACGGACAGTGCCTGGTGGGTAGTTTGACTGGGGCGGTCTCCTCCCAAAGAGTAACGGAGGAGCACGAAGGTGGGCTAAACACGGTTGGACATCGTGTGGTTAGTGCAATGGCATAAGCCCGCTTGACTGCGAGAATGACAATTCGAGCAGGTGCGAAAGCAGGTCATAGTGATCCGGTGGTTCTGAATGGAAGGGCCATCGCTCAACGGATAAAAGGTACTCCGGGGATAACAGGCTGATACCGCCCAAGAGTTCATATCGACGGCGGTGTTTGGCACCTCGATGTCGGCTCATCACATCCTGGGGCTGAAGTCGGTCCCAAGGGTATGGCTGTTCGCCATTTAAAGTGGTACGCGAGCTGGGTTTAGAACGTCGTGAGACAGTTCGGTCCCTATCTGCCGTGGGCGTTGGAAAATTGAAAGGGGCTGCTCCTAGTACGAGAGGACCGGAGTGGACGAACCTCTGGTGTTCGGGTTGTCATGCCAATGGCATTGCCCGGTAGCTAAGTTCGGAATCGATAACCGCTGAAAGCATCTAAGCGGGAAGCGAGCCTTGAGATGAGTTTTCCCTGACGCTATAAGCGTCCTAAAGGGTTGTCGTAGACTACGACGTTGATAGGCAGGGTGTGTAAGTGCTGCGAGGCATTGAGCTAACCTGTACTAATTGCCCGTGAGGCTTAACCATACAACACCCAAGGGGTTTTGTGGACTCAAAGACAGACCTTGAATGAGTTTGAAGAGATAGACTTTTAAATACAGTTTTCCGAATTTTAAAATTTGCTTGGCGACCATAGCATTGTGGACCCACCTGATTCCATGCCGAACTCAGAAGTGAAACACAATAGCGCCGATGGTAGTGTGGGGCTTCCCCATGTGAGAGTAGGACATCGCCAGGCTTTAAATTTGAACACTTGTCAGCGACGACAAGTCTTCCACTGCGGAGTGGTAGTTCAGTTGGTTAGAATACCGGCCTGTCACGCCGGGGGTCGCGGGTTCGAGTCCCGTCCACTCCGCCACTTATTCGATAACCTCGCCTAGTGCGAGGTTTTTTCGAATCTGAAGTAATGAAAGTTTTAGGGGTGTAGCTCCAATTGGCAGAGCAGCGGATTCCAAATCCGCGTGTTGGGAGTTCGAATCTCTCCACCCCTGCCATATACTAAAGCCTCAGCAGAAATGCTGAGGCTTTTTTACATCTGTTGCTTCTACGAAGCAATGTTGGGAGTTGGATCGCCAGCCCGGTCGAATCTCGGAGTGCCGGCTTATTCGAACCCTGCTATATTTAAGACTCTAGACTGAGCGTCCCTGCAGGAATGCTAGAGCCTTTATTAGAGGTAACGCGGGAAGCACCAAGTACTCCTTTAGCTATCTCTATCTACTCAACACTCATTTTGCTCTGTAATTCTGCTAGTTAATAACTAACGCTATTCTAGCGAGACATTGAGTCCCGTTATTTGTGTTTCAAGGTGCAAGGTGAAGCCGTTCGATTGATACTTATATAATCTTGGAAGTGGTTTATTGGGTAGACTAGCGAGGGCGCAGAATAACGAGTTCTCTGTATGACTTGAGCTCCTGAAAGAGTTCTGGCCAAACTTAGTCCTCCCCCACATTAAGGTTTTTGTTTACTCAAATACTAGCAGTATCAAATATCGATATAAGCTCTATGTTCCACGTATACTCTTCAGCGAGGGAATTGGTGAGTTTGACTTTCATTACGTATAAAAAAGGCCACCTAAAGTAGACGGCCTTGGTTGATCATCTAGATGTTAATCTAGCTCTTTCTCTGCTTGTTTTGCTTTCTCTATCATAGGAGTGATTGTTGAGCCTTGAATCAGAATAGAGAACACAACAACAGCATATGTCATGACAAGGATTATCTCTTTAACATCTATTGCCTTGTCTTCAATTACCCAGATACCTGAAGGGATTGAAAGTGCCATGGCTAGTGCTAAACCACCGCGTAAACCACCCCAAGTTAGAATCTTAATCGACCACGGGTTGTAAGTTCTAAAACGTTTAAATCCAATGTAAGACAAGAAAACACTTAAGTAGCGAGCACTCAATACAAGGGGGACTGCGAACGCCATTAAGATCCAGTCTTCTTGGTGGAATTTGAATAGCAGCATCGACATACCAATTAACAAGAATAATACGCCGTTTAAGAATTCATCTATCAATTCCCAGAAATGATCTAGGTGATCTTCACTCTCTTTTGAGAATCCGATAAAGCGAGTCCAGTTACCAATCATGATACCTGATACCACCATCGCTAATGGACCTGATACATGTAGAACTTCAGCAAACGCATAACCAGCAGTTGGGATGCCGATGGTTAATAGCAACTCCATCGAGTGGTCATCGGTATTGCTGATTAGGTAATGGAATACAAGACCTAAAACAAAACCGTAGACGATGCCGCCAATTGCCTCTTGAACGAATAGCATGGTCACACTACCGACGGTTGGCGCTTCTGTGCCGAATGCGATAGTAAATAGGGTTACGAAGATCACTAAGCCAAAACCATCGTTGAATAGAGATTCTCCTTCGATTTGAGTAGAGATTCTTCTGGGCGCATCGAGCTTCTTTACTATTGCTAAAACGGCAATTGGATCGGTTGGAGAGATTAACGAGCCAAAGAGTAGGCAGTAAATCAGATCAAATTGAATGCCGATGACCTGACAGAACCCGTACAGTACAAAACCGATAAAGAAGGTTGAAAACAGCGTAGCACCTAACGCGAGTACAGTTATTTCCCACTTTTGGTCTTTTAGGTTTGGTAACTTAATCCCTAAACCACCGGCAAAGAGTAAGAACCCCAATATTCCCTTAAGTAGGAAATCTTCAAAGTTGATACTGGCAACGGTTTCTGAGGCGATGTCAGCCAGTTGGAACCAATTGTTTTGTCCCGCAATGATAATCAATAGAGATAACATCATTGAGCCAGCTGTGATGGCGATGGTTGTCTGCATTTTACCAATTTTTGTATTCACGAAAGCAATAAGCATGGCTGCAGCGGACAAGAAGCATAAGGTGTAATAGACCGACATTGGGATTCCAACATGTAACAAAGTATGAATATGAATTTTCGTTGTCTCATGCTCAAATAGCAAACATTTTTTTGTCATGAGTCGGTAATCAATTTCCTTTTTTAGACGTCTAGACTCCTTTTTAATGTGTGATAGGATGGAGGGATAATTAAAGGAATGAGGTTGTACCGTGGGAAGTAATGTAAGGCAAAAGATTGACGCTCTGTTGAAGCAACGAATTTTACTGATTGATGGTGGTATGGGTACCATGATTCAGGATTATAAATTGGAAGAGCAAGACTATCGTGGTGAACGCTTTGCTGATTGGCACAGTGACTTAAAAGGCAACAATGACCTTTTAGTTCTTACGCAGCCTAAGCTTATCAAAGATATCCATTCAGAATACTTGGAAGCTGGGGCAGACATCCTCGAAACCAATACCTTTAACGCTACAACTATCGCTATGGCCGACTATGATATGGAAAGCCTTAGTGACGAAATTAATTTTGCTGCTGCCAAGCTTGCTCGTGAAGCGGCTGATGAGTGGACAGCAAAGACTCCAGACAAGCCTCGCTTTGTTGCGGGTGTGTTAGGCCCAACCAACCGAACTTGTTCTATCTCGCCTGATGTAAATGATCCAGGGTACCGTAATGTTAGCTTTGACGAATTGGTTGAAGCCTATTCTGAATCGACCCGTGCGCTTATTAAGGGTGGCTCAGATCTTATTCTTATCGAGACTATCTTCGATACGTTGAACGCGAAAGCGTGTGCTTTTGCCGTTGAATCTGTTTTTGAAGAAGTGGGTATTATTCTTCCAGTGATGATCTCCGGTACCATCACTGATGCATCAGGTCGTACGCTTTCAGGGCAGACAACAGAAGCATTCTATAATGCCCTTCGTCATGTTAAACCTATCTCATTTGGACTGAATTGTGCTCTAGGCCCTGACGAACTGCGTGAGTATGTTGGTGAGATGTCTCGCATCTCAGAATGCAATGTTTCGGCTCACCCTAACGCGGGGTTACCTAACGCATTTGGTGAGTATGACCTTTCTCCTGAAGATATGGCCGAACACGTTAAAGAATGGGCTGAAAGTGGTTTCTTGAACCTAATTGGTGGTTGTTGTGGTACTACTCCAGAGCATATCCGCCAAATGGCTGAGGCTGTTGAAGGTGTAACGCCGCGTCAATTGCCAGACTTACCGGTTTCTTGTCGCCTTTCGGGGCTAGAGCCTCTGACGATTGCTAAAGAATCTTTATTCGTGAATGTGGGTGAGCGTACCAATGTGACGGGCTCAGCTCGCTTTAAGCGCCTGATTAAAGAAGAGCTTTACGACGAAGCCTTGAGTGTTGCTCGAGAGCAAGTTGAGAACGGTGCTCAAATTATCGATATCAACATGGATGAAGGGATGCTAGACGCTGAAGCGTGTATGGTTAAATTCCTTAATTTATGTGCCTCTGAACCAGAAATTTCAAAAGTACCAGTAATGGTCGATTCTTCAAAATGGGAAGTTATCGAAGCTGGCCTGAAATGTATTCAGGGTAAAGGTATAGTCAACTCTATCTCTCTAAAAGAAGGCAAAGAGAAATTTGTCGAGCAAGCCAAGTTAGTTCGTCGCTATGGTGCTGCCGTTATTGTGATGGCTTTTGATGAAGTTGGTCAGGCTGATACTCGAGAGCGTAAAGTTGAGATCTGTACCAATGCCTACAACATTCTTGTGGATGAAGTTGGCTTCCCTCCTGAAGACATTATTTTTGATCCGAACATTTTCGCAGTAGCTACTGGTATTGATGAACATAACAACTATGCGGTTGATTTCATTGAAGCAGTGGGAGACATCAAACGCGATCTCCCTCATGCGATGATCTCTGGTGGCGTATCTAACGTGTCGTTCTCATTCCGCGGCAATAACTACGTCCGTGAGGCAATCCACGCAGTATTCCTATATCACTGTTTTAAAAATGGTATGGATATGGGCATTGTAAATGCTGGTCAACTGGAGATTTACGATAATGTTCCTGAAGACCTGCGTGATGCTGTTGAAGATGTAGTACTAAACCGCCGTGATGATTCGACGGAACGTTTGCTTGATATGGCAACTGAGTACCTAGAGCGAGCAGTAGGTAAAGTTGAAGATAAGTCAGCTCTAGAATGGCGTACTTGGCCTGTAGAGAAGCGCTTAGAGCACTCTTTGGTTAAAGGTATTACAGACTTTATAGTTGAAGACACTGAAGAAGCTCGTGTTAATGCCTCTCGTCCTATTGAGGTGATTGAAGGTCCTCTAATGGACGGCATGAACGTTGTTGGTGACCTATTTGGTGAAGGTAAGATGTTCTTACCACAGGTAGTTAAGTCTGCGCGTGTAATGAAGCAGGCTGTTGCGCACTTAGAACCGTTCATCAATGCATCCAAAGAAGTGGGTGCGACTAACGGTAAGATTCTGTTAGCGACCGTTAAAGGCGACGTACACGATATCGGTAAGAATATCGTTGGTGTGGTTTTGCAGTGTAATAACTACGAAATTATCGACTTAGGTGTGATGGTTTCTTGTGAAAAGATTCTTAAGGTCGCGAAAGAAGAGAACGTCGACATTATCGGCTTATCTGGTTTGATCACACCATCTCTTGATGAAATGGTGCACGTTGCCAAAGAGATGGAAAGACAAGGCTTTAAGCTTCCTCTTTTGATTGGTGGTGCAACCACATCTAAAGCTCACACTGCTGTTAAGATTGAACAGAATTACTCAGAGCCAGTGGTTTATGTAAACAACGCCTCTCGTGCTGTGGGTGTATGTACGTCACTGCTTTCTGATGAATTGAAACCTGCTTTCGTTGAGAAGTTGGATATCGATTATGATCGCGTTCGTGATCAACATAATCGTAAGAAGCCTCGCACTAAGCCTGTGACACTTGAAAAAGCTCGTGCTAATAAAGTGGCTATTGATTGGGATGCTTATACACCACCGGCACCGGCTAAGCCGGGAGTGCACATTTTCAAAGATTTTGATGTGGCTACTTTGCGTCAGTACATCGATTGGACGCCATTCTTCATGACGTGGTCTTTAGTTGGTAAGTACCCTGCGATTCTTGAGCATGAAGAAGTGGGCGAAGAAGCGCAACGTTTATTCAAAGACGCTAACGATCTGTTAGACCGTGTGGAGAAAGATAAACTACTTGAAGCTCGCGGTATGTGTGCCATGTTCCCAGCGAACAGTGTTGGTGATGATATTGAGGTGTATACCGATGAATCTCGCACCGAAGTCCTAAAGGTTCTACACAACCTTCGTCAACAGACAGAGAAACCAAAAGGCTTTAACTATTGCCTGTCAGATTACATTGCTCCAAAAGAAAGTGGTAAAGCGGACTGGATTGGTGGCTTTGCGGTAACGGGTGGTATTGGTGAGCGTGAGCTGGCTGATGAATACAAAGCGAAAGGCGATGATTACAATGCAATCATGATTCAAGCGGTTGCTGATCGATTGGCTGAAGCGTTCGCGGAGTACCTGCATAAAGAAGTGAGAAAGGATATTTGGGGTTACTCGCCAGATGAAGACTTATCGAACGATGATTTGATTCGTGAGAAATACCAAGGTATTCGCCCTGCTCCAGGTTACCCTGCTTGCCCAGAGCATACCGAGAAAGGTACGTTGTGGGAGTTAATGAATGTTGAGAAAGCGATTGATATGTCCTTAACGTCGAGCTATGCGATGTGGCCTGGTGCTTCTGTATCTGGTATGTACTTCTCACACCCTGATGCTCGATACTTTGCTATTGCACAGATTCAACAGGATCAAGTGGATAGCTATGCCGATCGTAAAGGATGGGATATGTTAGAAGCTGAGAAGTGGTTAGGTCCAAACATTAACTAGTTTGAATCTATGACGGGCTTTGATTCGTAAAGTAAAAAGAGAAAGGGTTGCTTAATAGCAACCCTTTTTGTATTTGTGATTTGGTTAATTCAAACCAACCTATTAAACGCTTTCTTATTCAAATAGCTCTTGATGCAGTTTTTGAATTGCCAGTTTAGATACAGGTTCATCTAATAAGAAACATAGGTTGTGTGGGCTTGCTCCGTAACAAATCATACGTAGGTTGAAATCTTCTAGAGTGCCGAAGACCTGCTTTGCATAGCCTTTGCTTTCACTCATGTTGTTACCAATAAGAGCAACAAGGCATAGGTCGTGTTCAATATCTACAGAACACAGATCCTCAAGCTCAATGCGAGCGGCTTCTGGCAACTGAGGAGCACCACCTGATGTATCTGTTTGATCGAGAGTGAGTGAGACACTGATCTCTGAGGTAGTGATAAGATCGACAGAGATCTTATGCTTAGCGAGGATCTCGAACACTTTTGCGAGGAAGCCATAAGCATGGAACATATTGGCGCTGCGTAGCGTAACCATGGTTTGGTTGCAGCGTAGGGCAAGCGCTCTGAACAGAGGGGAGCTTTCAACTTGTTGACGAATCCATGTGCCACCGAGCTCTGGTGCTTTTGATGAGCCGACAAATACCGGAATTTGGTGGCGTAGTGCCGGGACTAGAGTCGATGGGTGTAAGATCTTCGCGCCAAAGTTTGCCATTTCCGATGCTTCGCTGAAGCTGATCTCTGGGATAGGAGAGGCCTTAGGAGCAATACGTGGATCGGTAGTATAGATACCCGGAACATCCGTCCAGATCTCTAAGCCAATCGCTTGTACCGACTCGGCAATCAGTGCCGCTGAATAATCACTGCCACCGCGGCCTAGGGTCGTGGTGTTACCTTCGCTATCAGCACCGATAAAGCCTTGGGTAACGACAACTTGTTGTTGGCACAGTGGAATCAATTTCTCTTTTGCCAAAGCAGCAATCTCTTCTAGCTGTGGTTCTGCTTTTCCGAAATCATCATTGGTGCGCATCACTTCTCTGATATCGAAACGAACCGCAGGTGTTCCGCGCTCGCGAAGGATTTGAGCAAGGATGTGTGTCGACATCAACTCGCCACATGCTACAAGGTGATCAGTCAGCTTAGTACTTGCTTGAAATGATGCGGCTTCTGCTGCGCTCGCAATGTCATCAAGAATGCTGTGAACTTCTTTTTCGATGCTGATTGGGTCTGCGAGTTGGTCAAGAATCGCATTATGAATGTCCGTTAATTGCGTCATTAGTTCCTGACGACGAGCTTTGTCTTGAACACCATTCGCCAGTTCAACCAGCAAATTGGTCACACCAGAACATGCACTACTCACGACTAATTTCGTATTTGAGTTGTTTTCAATAATGGCAGCACAGCGGCTCATGGCTTCAAAGTTGGCAACACTTGTTCCGCCAAACTTAGCGACATTAAAAGAACCAGCTACATTAGATGCACTCACGATATATCTCCCACGACTTCCTAAAATAAAATTACTGTTGGGTAATCCAACGTCCGATGTTTTTCGAAGAGAGTTTTAGAGCAAAAAGAGAGGAATTATTAGAATAGTAACCCCAGAAGCTCTTCACCATATAGAAATGGCGACAGTTGACGGGATTCAGCCCGCTCAACCGATAATAAAGGTCCTGCATCCTTTTATTATCTCGGCACTGCTCCCCATAAATGTTTTGTATTGGAAATGCGGTTCCACAAAACATCTGCCTGGGCAGTGCTCCTCTTCTGCTAGATAGCCATTTCATTGAACGTGTTTGCGGTAACAATGTCAATTGGTAACTTGAGATAATTGAAAAATAATTTTAACAATTATGTGACAGTGGTTTGACCTCAATACTTATGGCTAATTGCTGAGGTAATCAATTTGCTTTAGGGTGGATTGTTCACAACATTAACGTAAGGGATGTACATGTCTAATTTAACACTCACTACTGCTATCGATAGCTTTTATCCACCACACCGAACGTTAATGGGACCGGGTCCTTCTGATATCTCGCCTCAAGTGCTGCAGGCTTTGAGTCGCCCAACCATAGGTCATCTAGATCCACTGTTTATTGCGATGATGGATGAGCTTAAACAGCTTCTTAAATACGCTTTTCAGACGGAAAACGAATTTACGATTGCCGTTTCTGCTCCGGGAAGTGCGGGTATGGAGACCTGTTTTGTTAACTTGATTGAGCCTGGTGAAAAGGTGATCGTTTGTCGTAACGGTGTCTTCGGTGAGCGTATGCGAGAAAACGTGGTGCGTTGTGGTGGCGAAGCCATCCTTGTTGACGACGAGTGGGGCAAGCCCGTCTCAGTTGAAAAGGTCGAGCAAGCATTGACAGACAATCCCGATGCTGTTGCTGTGGCTTTTGTTCATGCAGAGACATCAACCGGAGCGCTATCTGATGCTCAAGCTATCTCAGCTATCGCTCGTCAGTTTGATGCGTTAACGATTGTTGACGCAGTAACATCACTAGGTGGTGTGCCATTGCTGGTTGATGAGTGGCAGCTTGATGCGGTTTATTCTGGAAGTCAAAAGTGTTTGTCTTGTGTGCCGGGTCTATCTCCGGTGACTTTCTCTCAGCGTGCCGTTGATAAAATGAAAGCCCGTCAAGCGCCAGTGCAAAGTTGGTTCTTAGATCAAAGCCTAGTATTAGGTTACTGGAGCGGTGAAGGTAAGCGCAGCTACCACCATACCGCACCCGTAAATAGCCTTTATGCACTGCACGAGTCTCTCGTTCTATTGAAAAATGAAGGCCTAGATAATGCGTGGTCTCGTCATCATGCTATGCACCAAGAGCTTAAAGAAGGTGTAGAAGCATTAGGGTTAAGGTTTGTGGTCGATGAAGAGAGCCGCTTGCCGCAGCTGAACGCACTTTATTTCCCTGAAGGCATTGATGAGGCTAAGATCAGAACGCAGCTTTTAGAAGAGTATAACCTTGAGATTGGTGCAGGGCTTGGTTCTTTGGCTGGTAAGGCATGGCGTATCGGCTTGATGGGCTACGGTGCTCGCAAAGAGAATGTCGCGCTGTGTCTTAAAGCGCTGCAAGATGTACTTAAATAATCGAATTAGACTCGTTTCAAAGAAAAGCGCACGATCCTCGTGCGCTTTTTTGTGTTTGTTCTAAAAATAAGATGCAATAGTTACATCTCTCTAGTCCTTGGCTACTCTGCCGATGAGACATTGTTTTCTGCTTGAGATATTTTCTTGTATTGAACCTGTGAAAAGTCTCTGTTTGGAAATAAAAACTTTGCTTCACTACGGATTTGTTCCGCTTTGCTTTCTTCCCCTAAACCTTGGTAAGCAAGGATCAGGTTACTGTAGAACGCTGGTCTTGGTTTACTCTTTATGATCTCTAGTGACCAATCAACGTAGGGCTGAATAAGGCTAGGGTCACCTTTATAAAGACCAATGTTTAGGTAGGTGCTGTATATATCCCAATCGTAGCGATCTTTCCACACCACAGGGTTCGTTACCTGCTTAAGAATGTCTGGGTTCTTCGGTTTAGAAAGTTCAAACTTAGTCAGTACATAGTTGGTATGCAGGGCGCTCAACATATAAAAACTGACTAAGATAGGTATTACTAAGCTCGACACTCTAAACAGGGTCTTGCTGATGATACTGAACGGCTGTTGATAATGTCGGGAAGAGCGCTGATCGACCCAGTAAATCAATATAATGAATGTTATCCAGTGAATCGCCGAGTGATAAAAAGGATACTCAAGCTGAGAGTGCAAAAGAATTGGGATGAATAAAGCGAGCAGGGCTAGACGCGTTCCCTTTGCAGAACTTGCTATACGTGACATAACCAATATTGCAGCAATCAAGATCCCGATGATTGGTACAATTCCCCCTTCTACCCCCCAAAACAGAAACTCATTGTGGGGGTGATCCATTGAAGGAAGACCTGGATGATAGTTTGAATTGAGTTGGTGCTGACGAGCGGTATAAAGGGTGTACTCTGATTCAAATTTCCCGTAGCCGTAACCAGTAAATGGTTTCTCTACCAACATGTCTAGTGTTTGAGGGAAGGTGTAAGCGCGAGGGCTTTCTAGGTTCGCTTTCTTACTCGCTATGCTATCTGTAGCGCTAAGGTTTATTACAGTAAACGCAACCACAATACCTACAACAACTGATGAGCACCATCCATAGAAGCGCTTCTTGGTCGAAAATTTATATAGGTAAGGAAGAATACACACAAAGCCGATGAGTGCTGCTAACCATCCGGTACGTGATGCGATGATGATCAGCAATGGTACGGTTAAGGTTGGGGTTAGGTATAGTAAGAATGACTCGCTAATTTTGTGATTATATTTAGCGGGCTGTCTTGCCAAAAGGTAAGCGGACAGCACAAACCCCGTAGCTAAAAAGCTGGCCATTACATTCGGTTGTTGGAATATCCCATATGGTCGGTTTGCAGCAGTGTTGTAACCAAATAGGTTGCCAGGCTCTAATAAGAAATATTGCATATAGCCAAATAGTGCTTGTATAACAACAGCAAGCACAATGAACCACAACATGCGCTGCTTGTGTTTATTGCTGAACTTAAATTGTTGCAGCACGACAAATAATGCAAAGCCTGCCCACAATCCAAGCAAGCGTCCTGATGCTCCTTGAGGTGCGGCATTGCTGTATAAAATGGGTAGCGTGAGTATGATACAGCTTATCAACAAGCCAATCGTTAATTTTGAATACTTAAGTACTCGGTTGGTAGCGAGTTGGTAAAAGCCAATTGCTAGCGTGAAGCTTAGCGCCAGCCAAGTTGTTGGGTTAAATGATAACGCAAGCCCCGAGCCTCCAGGATTAGGCATGAAAAAATGCATGGCTAACAAGAATACAACAGCTAAAGAAGCCAGAAATGCTTTGTTGAGTGGTAGCTGAGTGACCTGATTTTCTAGCTGGGTGCCGCTAGTGTGTATTGTTGCCATAAATCCCTAACCTTATAAAAACAGAGCTTGTTCCTTCTGAAACAAGCTCTGTTACTTTAACATTTTTCTGTCTGCTCGCAGGGCGCTATTTTACACCTACTTCAAATTTAACATAGGCTTAAGGAAGCGAGCGGTGTGTGAACCTTCGACTAACGCCACATCTTCAGGTGTACCTTCTGCAACAATCTCGCCACCACCTTGTCCGCCTTCTGGGCCAAGATCTAGGATCCAGTCTGCTGTTTTAACGACATCTAAGTTGTGCTCAATCACGACAACCGTATTACCGTGATCGCGCAGTCTATGTAGTACCGTTAACAACTGCTGGATATCGTGGAAATGAAGACCTGTTGTTGGCTCATCGAGAATGTATAAGGTTTTTCCAGTATCTCGCTTCGATAGCTCACGCGCCAATTTAACACGTTGTGCTTCACCACCAGATAAGGTTGTCGCAGCTTGCCCTAAGCGAATGTAAGATAGACCCACGTCCATGAGTGTTTGCAGTTTACGAGCAATCACCGGAACCGGATTGAAGAACTCACGCGCATCTTCTACGGTCATCTCTAGAACTTCGTCAATGGTTTTACCTTTATAACGAACTTCTAGTGTTTCACGGTTATAGCGCTTGCCTTTACACACATCGCAAGGTACATACACATCCGGCAAGAAGTGCATCTCTACTTTGATTACGCCATCGCCCTGACAAGCCTCACAACGGCCACCACGAACGTTAAAGCTGAATCGACCTGGTTTATAACCACGAGAACGTGACTCTTGTGTGCCCGCGAATAGTTCACGAATAGGAGTAAAAATCCCTGTATAAGTTGCAGGGTTTGATCTTGGTGTACGACCGATAGGGCTTTGATCTATGTCGATCACCTTATCAAAATGTTCTAATCCTTTAATCTTTTTGTGTTGTGCAGGAACTGCAGTCGTGGCCCCGTTTAATTGAGTGTGGGCGACTTTGAAGAAGGTGTCATTGATCAGCGTGGATTTCCCCGAACCTGATACCCCCGTAATACAACTGAATAAGCCTACAGGAATCGTCGCAGTGACATTCTTTAGGTTGTTCCCCGTTGCGCCTACAATCTCTACGACCTTTTTCTTATCGATAGGTGTTCTCTTTTCTGGCACTGCAATTTCTTTGGCACCGCTCAAGTATTGGCCTGTCAAAGAGTTCGGGTTGTCGATGATGTCTTGCATGGTGCCTTCTGCTACCACGTGTCCACCATGCACCCCCGCCCCTGGACCGATATCGATAACATGGTCAGCACAACGAATTGCATCTTCGTCATGCTCCACGACTAGCACGGTATTACCTAAGTCCCTGAGGTGAATTAAGGTTTGCAGTAGACGTTCATTATCGCGCTGATGGAGTCCAATTGATGGCTCATCCAGTACATACATAACGCCAACTAAACCGGCACCGATTTGACTCGCCAAGCGAATACGTTGCGCCTCACCACCAGACAGCGTTTCAGCACTGCGTGATAGGTTAAGGTAGTTCAAACCTACGTTGACTAAGAAATGTAGACGATCATTGATCTCTTTCATCACTTTATCTGCGATCTGCCCACGCTGACCGTCTAACTTCAATTCTTGGAAAAATTGTAGTGCGTCAGCAATGCTCAGTTCAACGATTTCCGGCAGTGTTGTATCACCAATGAAAACATTTCGAGCTTCTAATCTTAAGCGAGTGCCATCACAGCTTGAACAAGACTTGGTTGAAATGTACTTGGCGAGATCTTCACGCACCGCGCTAGATTCAGTATCACGATAACGGCGCTCTAAGGTATTTAAAATTCCCTCGAATGGATGACGCTTAACTCGAATGTCACCTCGGTCATTGATGTACTTGAATTCTACTTCAGTACGACCTGATCCTTTTAGAATGATCTCTTGAGTCTTTTTAGGTAGAGAATTAAATGGCGCATATAGATCAAAACCATAATGCTCTGACAACGACGTTAGCATCTGGAAATAGTAGTAGTTCTTTTGATCCCAACCTTTGATTGCACCTTCAGCTATGCTGAGGTTCTCATCTAAAATCACTCGGCTTGGATCAAAATACTGCTGAACCCCAAGGCCATCACAAGTACCGCATGCCCCTGCTGGATTATTGAAAGAGAATAGGCGAGGCTCAAGCTCTTGCATGCTGTAGCCACACTTTGGACAAGCGAAGTTAGCAGAAAATACGATTTCTTCTTGATCTGTTTCGTCCATCCAACCGACGACAGCAATACCACCAGATAGCTCTAATGTGGTCTCGAATGACTCGGCTAAACGCTGTTGAAGATCAGGACGAACCTTAAATCTGTCTACCACGACTTCAATGGTGTGCTTTTTATGAAGTTCAAGTGCTGGTGGATCGGATAGGTCACAGGTTTCACCATCAATGCGCGCACGGATAAAGCCTTGCGCAGCTAAGTTTTCCAGTGTTTTAACATGTTCGCCTTTGCGCTCTTTGACGATCGGTGCCATTAACATCATCTTTGAGCCTTCAGGCAGTTCTAATACTTTATCGACCATTTGGCTGATAGTTTGCGCCGCGAGGGGGATATTGTGATCTGGACAGCGAGGTTCGCCAACTCGCGCGTACAGTAATCTAAGGTAGTCATAGACTTCAGTAATAGTACCGACGGTTGAACGAGGGTTATGTGACGTCGATTTTTGTTCTATTGAGATCGCAGGAGACAAGCCTTCAATGTGGTCGACATCAGGCTTTTCCATAAGAGATAGAAATTGACGAGCGTAAGCCGACAAAGACTCAACATAACGACGTTGACCTTCTGCGTAGAGAGTATCAAACGCAAGTGACGACTTTCCTGAACCTGATAATCCTGTGATAACCGTCAGCTTATCACGAGGTATGGTTAGGTTGACGTCTTTGAGGTTATGCGTACGAGCGCCTCTGATTTCTATTTTATCCATCTCAATAGACCATGTAATTTTAAGTGGCTAAAGTATTACATAGAGTGAGATTCGTGCAAAGTTTTACTGGATAAAAAAACAGTAAAACAAAAAAGGGCGACTCACAGAGTCACCCTTTTACAATTCGAAACGCTAGTTATTAACCGGGCGTTATGCTTCTTTCTTGGTCGAGTGTTTACCTAACTCGATTTGCTTTTGGTCTTTTTTGTATAGGTTTTCAAAGCAGTAGTTTGTTGCTTCGATATAACCTTCAACACTACCACAGTCAAAACGTTGGCCTTTAAATTTGTAAGCTAATACACAGCCCGCTTTTGCTTGTTTTAGCAATGCATCGGTAATCTGGATCTCGCCGCCTTTACCTGGTTCAGTCTGTTCGATAAGTTCAAAGATATCCGGAGTCAGAATATAACGACCAATGATCGCTAGGTTGCTTGGAGCAGTACCTTGTTCTGGCTTCTCTACCATGTCATCAACACGGAAAAGATCGTCTTTAATCATTTCGCCAGAGATAACACCGTACTTGTGTGTCTCTTCTTCTGGTACTTCTTGAACTGCAACGATAGAACAGCGGAACTGTTTGTACAGAGCAACCATTTGAGCTAATACACCTTGTTGCTCGTTAACACAAAGGTCATCGGCAAGTACAACAGCGAACGGTTCATCACCAACGAGTTCGCGACCCGTTAAGATAGCGTGACCTAAACCTTTCATCTCACGTTGGCGAATGTAGGTGAAGTTTGCCGCTTCAATCGTTTCACGGATATTAATTAGAAGGTCTTCTTTGTTGGTGCCGCTAATTTGGTGCTCAAGCTCGTAGTTCTTATCAAAGTGGTCCATCAATGAATGCTTACCACGACCAGTGACGATACACATTCCATCCATACCAGCTTCGATAGCTTCCTCTACACCGTATTCAATCAGAGGTTTGTTTACTACAGGCATCATTTCTTTCGGCATTGACTTAGTAGCTGGTAAAAAACGTGTACCGTAGCCAGCAGCCGGGAAAAGGCACTTTTTGATCATGATAAGACCCTTTATCTATAATAATTATTGATTCAACCTGAGTGGTTGATATTTCTGAGGGCAACTCTAGCACAAGTTATGTCGAAAATTCAGCAACAATAGCCATGGTTTACTAGAGCTTCCCTCAAAATTATCGTCAGACTAAGAGGCGGATCGATTATGCAAGTAGGTTCTGGTTTGCCCAAGCAATGGCTTGAACCCTATTTTTGACTGCCAACTTCCGGAATATTTGATAAAGGTGAGATTTAACCGTGAACTCACTAATAAACAAGTCATCGGCGATTTGTGTGTTTGATGACCCTGATTGAAGGCAGCGAATCACTTGGATCTCACGAATGGTTAAATCAACATTGGTTGGTGTCGTGTTGGTATTGACCATATTACGATAATAAAACAACAGTTGATTGGTTACCTTCCTTGGCAGCCAGTTATCGCCATCAATGACTTCTTGAAGACCACGAGCAATCTTGTCCTTTTGTTCAGTGTTGTAAAAGAGTCCTTTTAGTACCCCATAGGTAAGCAGCTCTGAGGTTGGAAGTTGCTGGGGTACATTGAATAAAATGATTTCGTGATTTTTCCACATAACAGTCAGGTTAGGGCAAATAATCAGTAGTTGTGGTACCTCTCTGTAATCGACGAGCAAGATTCGGTTACTCTGTTTTCTATCAACAAGCATTAAATCGTCCGGTGTCATCTTATAAAGGATAATAGATAAGTGCTTTTCTATCTCTTTTACGTGTAGGTAGGTGTCGCTTGGATCGATGCACATAAAGTGTAAAGTGCGAGCATATCGAGACTTTCTCATTGAAACTCCGTGTTCTAATAACATGAGATTTCACGTTGTCATGCACGCTTTCGCTTCTCTAGTACCTTGTTTATGACTTGCGTTGAATATCAATCTGCGAAGTAAATGAGTGGTTTGTAAGTGGAGAAAAAAGCAACATCGCTCTGAATATCATGATTTGTTACGTTTTTATTCTTTGTAGTGGAGTGAGAATAGGAAGCGATTTATCACAGCAGAAAAGCGTGCTATTCTTGTGCGCTAAAAATTTTCTGAGACTATGAATTTAGACGGAGCAAATCATGGCTAGCCGTGGAGTTAACAAAGTTATATTAGTGGGTAACCTAGGTAATGACCCTGAAATTCGTTACATGCCAAATGGCGGCGCAGTAGCGAACATTACCATTGCAACGTCAGAGTCATGGCGTGATAAAGCAACTGGCGAGCAGCGCGAAAAAACAGAATGGCACCGTGTTGCTCTGTTTGGCAAGCTTGCGGAAGTTGCTGGTGAGTACCTACGTAAAGGTTCTCAAGTTTACATTGAAGGTCAACTTCAAACGCGCAAATGGCAAGATCAAAGCGGTCAAGATCGCTACACAACTGAAGTGGTTGTTCAAGGCTTCAATGGTGTGATGCAAATGCTTGGCGGCCGTGCTCAAGGCGGTGCTCCTGCTCAAGGTGGCATGGGTAACAACCAACAGCAAGGTGGTTGGGGTCAGCCACAGCAGCCACAACAACAGCAACAACAATACAGTGCTCCAGCTCAACAGCAGCCGAAAGCACCTCAACAAGCTCCTCAGCAGGCTCAACCTCAATATAATGAGCCGCCAATGGATTTTGATGATGACATCCCATTTTAAGCTCTGTTTTTAATATATTATAAAGATAGTATTAAATTGGAAAAAGCCGCGTTTATCGCGGCTTTTTGTTACCTACAATTCTTAACGCTTTATTTACAACGTCAATTTATAGTATAAGTAGCAATACGGTATAATGTGAGTTGAAAAGGATTTCGTTATTCATGAGATATACCCCGACACTAAAATTGAGCACCCGATTGGTCGCATTTGTCACCGTGATAGTTATCAGTGCAATGTTCATCCTTTTTATTGGTGGCACACTCTCCTTTAAACGCATTGGGCAGGAGTATTTAGATCACTATTTGGTTGGTATTGTCGAGGTTGTAGATAAAGAGATGGAAGATCCAGACGCCGCGTATTCAATGCAGCGCTGGATGCCTAAGATGTTGCAAGCGAGCAATATTGTTGAGATGAAACTCTCGAACAAGACCGGTATCGTTTATCGTTTCAAAGATACCTCCCCACAGATAGATCCCAATCGTCTTTATGAAAAAAGCTTTATTTTAGAGCGTAATGAAGGTTACCGAATCGAATTTAAAGCGCTTCCTCCTTATATTGGCTACAACTACTCAATGGAAGCGATGTGGTCAATTACTTTGGCTGTCGCATTGGTCTTGTTCTGTCTGGCTCGCGGTGTTCGTTGGTTGAAAGAGCAACTCATGGGTTCTGAGATCTTAGAAGAGCGAGGAAGAATGATCCTTGCTGGGCAGGTTGAACCTCACGCAAAGGGGGATGAGCGTGAATGGCCTTATACTGCAAGTGAAGCCTTAGATGTATTGATTGAAGAGTTGCAAGACGCTCGTCAAGAGCGAAGTCGCTTTGATACCTTTATTCGTACCCATACCTTCCTAGATAAACTCACGGGCACGGCAAACCGAGTTTTATTTGATAATAAACTGGAATCGGTACTGCATGAAAGTGGTGCTCGAGGTGGTGTGTTACTGATACGTATCGACGAATGGGAACAAGTTCGTGATGCTAACGACAAGCAAACTACTGACGGCTTTATTATTGAAGTGGGTGAAGTCTTATCGAATATCGTTCAGCGTTATCCCGATGTCATTTTTTCTCGCTATTACGAAGCGGACTTTGCTGTATTTATCCCTCACCAGGGTGCAAAAGATATTGCGACTTTGGCAGCTCAGTGTCTAAGGCAGTTAGATAAATTAACCCCGCCAGAGCCTTTGGAACCTGATAACTGGTGTCATATCGGTGTGACTATGTATACCGAAGGTGAGCGCCACAGTCAGATCATGGATGAAACGGAAACAGCATTAAAGAGTGCCCAGCTGGAGCGTATAAATAACTGGAGCCGTTACCCGAAACAGAATAAGAATGAGTTGGATAGAGGCAGTGTTCGTTGGAGAACATTACTTGATAAAGCTCTGCTTCCTGAAAATTTAGTAATCTTTGCTCAGCGGTGTTATCTTATGCCGGAATCTGGTCAAGCTAATGAATTACATAGAGAAATATTTACTAGAATTCAGGACCCTGACAAGGGTTTATTGAAATCGTCTCGATTTATGCCTGCAGTAGAGCAAGTGGGTTATCAAGCTCAAATGGATCAATCTGTTTTGAAGGTTTTGTTGCGTTCGCTTAAAGAATCAACTCAATCTATCAATTATTCAGTGAATCTGAATGTTACCCCATTTGCTAATAAACAGCATTTTAAGTGGTTTAGGAGTGAGTTGTTACAACTCTCTGCTCAGCACCGCTCTCAGCTTGCTTTTGAGTTTCCGGAAGGACACTTGATTGCTCATCTTGATTATATGAGACCGGTGGCAAAGATGCTGCGAGGTTTAGGGTGTAAAGTTGTGGTTGGTCAAGCGGGGCGAACGATTGTTAGCACTCACTATATAAAGGACTTGAAGGTTAATTACATTAAGCTTCATCGAAGCCTAATAAAGAAAATTGACCAAAGGCATGAGAATCAGTTGTTTGTTCGAAGCTTAATTGGGGCATGCGGTGATTCTTCAACTCAAGTTATTGCTGTTGGAGTCGAGACAAAACAAGAAAAGAATACCTTGATAGAGTTAGGCATTAACGGCTATCAAGGGAGATATTTCGACGAAGAACAACAAATTATCCCTTTGCCTAATCACGTTGAAAAGGCTGCAAAAGCGGAATCTGTTGTAAAAGTTGGACGAAGAAATCGATGGCGTAAGAGTAGTAGTTAAGAATGAATTTTAAAGCGATTTTAGACAAGATAAAGCCAACGAATAATAAAGGTAGCTCGCAAGTTGTCCTGCTGGGCAATGATGCCATTTATATTTCATCGACAGAACAAGAACCTCAAGTAACCAGCATTCCCGTGGTTAATGGGGACTGGGAGAGTGCGCTAAAAAAATCGCTTAGCAGTGAGGCGTTTACCAGTAATCGTCTCCAGTTGGTTGTCTGTGCTAACTACTACCAGACTTATCAACTTGATAAACCGGACATTCCAGAGAGTGAATGGTCGGTTGCGTTGCCATTTTTACTCAAAGATCTCGTCTCTGAAAGAGTGACTGAGATCACAGCGAGTGCGGTCGCGCTTCCGACGTCGAACAAGCTGCAAGTGTATGTCTTGCCTAAAAAGCTGTTAGATAAGCTTCTAAATATTGCCAACTCGGTTCAGATCGAATTAGTTGGAGTAGCTCCTGAAGATGAAATCTGGGGTTACAGTGCTGGCGAGTTGTCTAACTTCATCCTTTTACAGCGCAGCTCAAATTCACACTTTAAGTTGGGTGCGTTTGTTGAAAATACCGTTTGTTTTCAAAGAACGATTCGAAGTGTTGTTCCACCTTTAACTGGCGTAGCATCAAGTGCTCTGCAGTTGGATGGCCTTGCTTTAGAACTCCAACGTTCGATAGATTACCTTTCTTCGCAAATTAAAGGCACTCAACTTCACCAGCTGAAAATCTGCTGTGATGAGGAAGATGAGGCTGAATTACAAAGCGCCTTAAATAGTACATTGAGCTCGACAGTTTCATTGTTGGTAGAAGGTGAGCGTGATAATTCAGAGAGTTTGTTGGTTAAACTCGCAGCTGAAAAAGATACTTTTAATGTCAACCTTTATCCTGAACATCTTAAGCCTAAAAAAGAATATTTTACGCTTACCAATGTTGTTGCGAGTTGGGGACTAGTTTGTGTTTTATTGCTTGGTGGTTACTTCGCGATGCAGTATCAAGTTTCTAATCTAGATAAAGAATTAACAGCCCTGCAACAAGACTCCAATCAACTTAACAAGCAAGTTAACCAATTGAATAGTAAGTTAACTCAGCATAAACCGTCTCCAGAGAAAGTGGCTGCTGTTGCGCGTCTCAAACGTGAGACTGAGGCTAAAAAAGAGGCTTTGAAGGCGGTCGGACAATACGACGAATCCCAACAAGTCGGGTATTCTGGCGTCATGAATTCCTTAGCTAAATTAGGCCGAAATGACATCTCTCTTTCGCACATCTACATGACCCACGATACTTTAGATCTTAGTGGTTTGGCTCGTAACGCAAATGTCGTTCCGAACTGGATTGGTCAGTTTAAAAGTGAGCTTAATTTAGTCGGACGTGCTTTTGAAAAACTTAAAATTGGTCGTAATGACCAGGACGTGGTGACGTTTGAATTAAGTACTCGCAGGGAGAGTAAATAATGCAACAGTGGAACCAACTTAGCGATAAGTTTCTTGCATTAAGCCAAAGAGAAAAATGGCTACTTTTCGTGTGTGGTTTTGTTGGCCTGTCCATGCTGTTATTCACCTTATTGGTTGAGCCCGCGTATCTCGACTTACAAGCGAAAAATGCCAAGACCACGAGCTTGACTCAATCGAATCAAAGGCAGCAGGGTGAATTGCTTGTTCTGCAAGCTAAGTTAAATAAAGACCCAGATAAAGAAATTAACCTCGAATACAAGAAACTCATGCGAGAGAGCCAAGACCTTTCTTTGCAACTTTCAGAGATTGTCGATGGGTTGATTACGCCTTCTCAAATGTCGCAATTATTGGAGAGTGTTCTTAATGCCGGTAATGGTCTAAAGCTTGAGTCGCTAGAGTCGTTAAAACCGGAAGCGATTTCGAATAATAAAGAGACCAGTGAATATTCTGGCTACTTTCTTCACCCTGTGAGAATGGAATTGACGGGCAGTTACTTTGATATTTCAGCTTATCTTCAAGCGCTTGAATCTTTGCCTGTTAGCTACTACTGGCGCACATTTGAATACTCAGTAGAAGAATATCCTAAAGCTCGACTGGTGTTCGAGGTATACACGCTAGGTACTAGACAGGAGTTTATCGGTGGTTAGAACTCTTTTGTTGTTTCTGCTGTTTGGCAGTTCCGCGGTGTGGGCTGAGCAAGACCCCACTGCACCATTAGGTTGGCTTTCACCCCAACAAAAAGCAACGTCAGCTAAGAAAGCGCCAACTCGTTATCGCTTACCGTCCTTAGAAAGCATTGTATGCAAGGGAGATACACCTTGCTATGTGATTCTGAATGGTCAGATTCTCGGTCAAGGGGAAACGATCAGAGGGTACCGAGTTAAGAACATCGATCCAGAATACGTCACTCTGCAGAGAAGCTCTAAGCAGTGGAAATTAGAGATGTTCTCTTTAGATGTTAAGAATAATAATTAAGGTTAGAGTGAAGACATGCGTAAACTTGTAGTAGCAATCCTAGTGTCATCTTTGGTCGGCTGTTCGATGGGGCATAGAGATCCTGTTGAGATTAAAGAATCTTTAAACGAATCAATTAATGAAGCCAATAGCAGAGCGCTTCATGATCTTCCTTCGTCGGTACAAGATGACCTTATGCCTCAGCTTAGTTCTGACTCTATGTCTCCGGGAATGGAAACGGTTAAGCGTTTTCGTATTCAGGCAAAAGGTGTTGAAGCGAGAACCTTTTTTGCAAGCTTAGTGAAAGGTACTGAGTATAGCGCTGCTATTCACCCAAGTGTTTCAGGAAAGCTCACTTTTAATTTAACCGATGTGACATTAGATGAAGTGTTAGCTGTGGCTCAGGATATGTATGGCTACGATATAGAAAAGCGTGGCAAAGTCATTCAGGTTTACCCAGCAGGTTTGCGTACAGTAACGATTCCTGTCGATTACTTACAAGTTAAACGTTCTGGTCGCTCATTAACGACGATCACAACCGGAACGATCACGACTTCTGATTCAAACTCATCGAGTTCTTCAAGTTCCAATTCAAACTCGTCTAATTCATCCAACTCTTCTAACTCATCGAATTCTACATCGAACGGTGGTACAGAGATTGAAACGACCTCTGAAAGTGATTTTTGGCCACAGCTTGAGACGGCCGTTGCCCACTTAATTGGTTCTGGTGATGGACAGAGCGTCGTCGTTACCCCGCAAGCCAGTGTGATTACGGTTCGTGCTTATCCTGATGAAATCCGTGAAGTTCGTGAGTTCTTAGGCATTTCTCAGAAGCGCTTACAACGCCAAGTGATCTTGGAAGCGAAGATCATGGAAGTGACTTTGAGTGATGGCTACCAGCAGGGTATCAACTGGACTAAGATGTTCTCGTCAAATGGTACTAACTACACAATCGGCATGGGCTCTATTGTTAAAGATGCAGCCGGTACGATAATCCCAGGTACGTTGCCAGGGATGGATCCAATTGGTGCCGCTTTAGGTGGTCAATCTAATATTGTTGTTTCTGGTAGTAGCTTTGAAGCGGTATTAAGTTTCATGGATACACAGGGAGATTTGAACGTACTATCCAGCCCTAGAGTTACTGCAGCGAATAACCAGAAAGCGGTTATTAAAGTGGGTACCGATGAATACTACGTAACAGATTTATCAAGTGCGGTTGGTAGTGGTGATAACGCGAATGTTGCTCCTGAGGTTGAATTAACCCCGTTCTTCTCGGGTATATCTTTGGATGTGACACCTCAGATCGATGATAAAGGCAGTGTGTTCTTACATGTCCACCCGGCAGTCATTGAGGTAGATGAAGAGGTCAAAGAGCTTAACTTGGGTTCAACAACGGGGGTCGTGACGCTTCCTTTGGCAAAAAGCTCTATTCGTGAGTCTGACTCTGTGATTCGTGCTCAAGATGGTGATGTGGTTGTTATTGGTGGCTTGATGAAATCAAATACCAGCGATGTAACCTCTAAAGTTCCATTCCTTGGTGATATTCCGGCCCTCGGCCACTTATTCCGTAATACCAGTCAGTTGACGCAAAAAACTGAGCTTGTGATCTTGCTTAAACCGACAATCGTCGGTGTGAACACATGGCAAACAGAGTTAGAACGTTCTCGAGATCTGCTTCAACAGTGGTTCCCAGATGATGAGGAGTAGTTACTTACTTTTTCAATGTAGATTGGCAGTATCTAACTAAGCTAGGTTGCTTATGTATCAAGCTCATTTTGGTTTTGAACAACTGCCATTTACCTTAACGCCGAATACCGATTTTTTTTATGGTTTAGCGCCTCATTTTGAAGCGATTCAGACGGTAATATCGGCGTTAGAAATGGGCGAGGGTGTGATTAAGGTTACCGGAGAGGTAGGCACTGGAAAAACCATGGTTTGCCGGATGCTAGTCAATCACCTAAATGATTGTACCGCTCTAATTTACCTGCCAAACCCTGTGCTCTCAGGTGCAGACTTACGCCAAGCTGTTGCTAAAGAGCTCGGTTTGACTATCGACAGTGAAGCAACCTTAGTTGATAACATTCAGCATAAGCTTATTGAATTGCACAATTCGGGTTTAAGAGTGGTAGCGATTCTTGATGAGGCTCAAGCTCTATCGGATGAAGCTCTCGAAACATTAAGGCTGTTTGGCAACCTTGAAACAGAAGATAAAAAGCTGCTGCAGATTGTTTTATTGGGGCAGCCTGAGTTGGATACTCGACTAGAGGCTTACCATCTCAGACAGTTTCGTCAAAGAATCACGTTTAGTTCAACATTGAGGCCACTGACTCTCGATGAAACGGTGGCGTATATTGATAACCGGATCACTAAATCTGGTGGTAATCCTGAGTTATTCAGTTTGAACCAAAAGAAGGCGATCTGTCGTTCGTCATTAGGTATTCCGAGATTGATCAACCAACTTTGCCATAAGGCTTTATTGCTTTCGTTCAGTGAAGATAAGAAAAGTATCGACAACCAACATCTGTTTTCCGCTATGCATGAAACATACGATGTATGTAAGCCTAAATTTAAAACGCCAATACTGTGGGGTTGGAATTAATTATGAGTGTTATTAACAACGCCTTGTCTGAATTGGCAAAGAAAAAATCAGCGACTTCGATTGAAGCGGCAGTTGTACCTAAAGTAAAAACACGTTCCCCATTGGTTTGGGTCGCAGCAGGTTTTACTCTGAGTTTAGCAATGGGCGGTTGGGCGATATCGCAAGGTCCTGCTGTCGAACATTCAATCTCAACTCGAGATGTACAGGTTCAGGTCTCTGTCGTTGACAGTTCCAATGATTTTCAGGAAGTAGCTCAACCTATCTCATCACCAACTAAGAAACTGGTGAAGCTAGACTCTGCGAGTTTTTCAACAGAAAACACTGCGATGGTAAAAAGCGCTCAAGCTAAGCCAGTTGCATCTAATTCGGTTGCTGCGTCTATCCCACAACCTACAAAACAGCAAGCATCAACTAAACCTCTAAGCTCGCCCCAAACGACTAAGACTGAAATTCCTCAGCCGATTTACGTTGCTAGTGTGGCAAAAACAGATTCGTCCTCTATCTCTAATGACTTAGGAGCTTCTGGTAGCTCAGAAAATAGTGGAATGTTGATCGAACAGGTCGAGTTAACGCCTGAGCAATTATCTGTGAATGCACAAGGGCGAGCTCAAAAAGCGCTTGATGCGAATGACCTTACTGGTGCTCTGAAAGGCTACACTGAAGCTCTACGTTATACGCCACGAAATGAAGATGTTCGTCAGAAACTCGCGATTCTCTATTTTGGTAAGGGGGATACACGTAAAGCGTATGAGCTGTTTCAGTCAGGGATTAAGCTTAATATTAACAGCGAAAAGCTACGCTTGGGCCTATCTAAGCTTTTGGTTAAAGCAAACCAAGCAGAAGCGGCCTTAAGTCCATTAATACATTTACCGCCGAACCCTACGCAAGACTATCTAGCTATGCGTGCAGCATTGAGTCAAAAGTCTCAGCAAGAAGAAGTGGCCTTGGAAAGTTACCAAAAGTTGGTTGAGATTGATTCAGATAATGCTCGCTGGTGGTTAGGTTTAGCGATCCAGCAAGAACGTCAGCTCGATTTCGTAGCAGCTAAAGCGTCATACCAAGGTGCATTAACCAGAGTAGGTATCTCATCTCAATCACAAAGCTTTGTGCGTGACCGGTTAAAAATACTCAATGCTTTAGAGGAGAGCGGCGATGCAAATTAGATTAAGAAAAAGGCTTGGTGATTTGCTTGTCGAAGAGGGCATTATCACGGAGACTCAAGTTGAGCAAGCACTGGCTGCTCAGAAAAGCACCGGTCGTAAGCTGGGTGATGCACTGATTGAACTTGGCTTCTTGTCAGAGCAACAGATGTTGAGTTTCTTGTCACAGCAGTTAGCGATTCCTCTTATTGATCTAAGCCGAGCTGTTGTCGATGTCGAAGCGGTACAGCTTTTACCGGAAGTACATGCTCGTCGCCTTCGTGCATTGGTGATTGGACGCCAAGGTGACACTTTACGTGTTGCAATGAGCGACCCTGCCGACCTGTTTGCCCAAGAATCTTTGCTTGGTCAGTTAGGAGATTACGCACTTGAATTCGTTGTTGCTCCAGAGAGGCAATTGGTTGATGGCTTCGATCGCTATTACCGAAGAACTAAAGAGATCGCCTCATTTGCTGAGCAGCTTCACGCTGAACACCAAGTTAATGATGCCTTTGATTTCGATATCGCTGAAGAAGACAGTGACGAAGTTACAGTAGTAAAGCTAATTAACTCGCTATTTGAAGATGCAATCCAAGTCGGCGCTTCTGATATCCATATCGAGCCAGACTCAAACGTACTGCGTCTTCGTCAGCGTATCGATGGCGTGCTGCATGAAACACTGCTGAACGAAGTGAATATTGCTTCTGCACTTGTATTACGCTTGAAGCTGATGGCAAACCTCGATATCTCAGAGAAACGTCTTCCTCAAGATGGTCGCTTTAATATCCGTGCTAAAGGTCAGTCGGTTGATATTCGTATGTCGACCATGCCAGTACAGCACGGCGAGTCTGTAGTTATGCGTCTTCTTAATCAATCAGCGGGTTTACGTAAGTTAGAAGCGTCGGGTATACCGAGCGATCTGTTGGTTCGTCTTCGTCAACAGCTGCGTCGCCCGCACGGTATGATCTTGGTTACTGGGCCGACAGGTTCGGGTAAAACCACAACCTTGTATGGTGCATTAAGCGAACTCAACGAACCGGGTAAAAAGATCATTACCGCGGAAGATCCGGTGGAATATCGTCTTCCTCGTGTGAACCAAGTTCAGGTAAACCCTAAGATCAATCTCGACTTTTCTACAGTCCTAAGAACCTTCTTGCGTCAGGACCCCGATATCATTCTTATTGGTGAGATGCGTGACCACGAAACGGTTGAGATTGGTCTAAGAGCTGCATTAACAGGCCACTTAGTATTAAGCACCCTCCATACCAATGATGCGGTAGACAGTGCACTGCGCATGATGGATATGGGAGCACCAGGTTATCTGGTAGCGAGCGCTGTTCGAGCGGTCGTTGCACAGCGATTGGTTCGCAAAGTGTGTACCGATTGTAAGGTTGAGGATGAGTTAGATGAACCTCGTAAGCAATGGCTGAGCGTTCGCTTCCCTAACCAAGTGGGTGTGCCGTTTATGAAAGGCCGTGGCTGTCAGAACTGTAATTTAACCGGTTACCGTGGGCGTATTGGTGTATTTGAAATGTTGGAGCTAGAACAAAACATGATGGATGCGCTAAGAGCTAATGATGCGGTTGGTTTTGCTCAAACAGCCCGACAGTCTGAAAATTACAAACCGTTATTGGCTTCTGCGATGGAACTGGCTCTGCAAGGTGTCGTGAGTCTCGATGAGATCATGCATCTTGGCGAAGGCGATGCTTCTGGTGCCACCGACCCAATTTATTTGTAGGGGTAGAGGGATATGCCAACGTATCGTTATGTAGGTCGCAGCTCTGATGGTAGCCAAGTGAGTGGTCAAGTGGATGCGAATAACGAAGATCTTGCTGCTGAAAGTTTGATGAGTAAGGGGATCATTCCAACCTCTATCAAATTAGGTAAAAGTGGCGGTTCAGTCTTAGATATGGATGTATCGAGCCTGTTCTCTCCGAGTGTACCTTTAGAGGTGTTGGTTCTGTTTTGCCGACAGTTATACAGCCTAACCAAAGCGGGTGTACCACTTTTAAGGTCGATGAAAGGCCTTACCCAAAACTGTGAAAATAAGCAGTTGAAGGCTGCTCTCGAAGAAGTGGTTGCTGAGCTTACTAATGGTCGAGGGTTAGCGGCATCAATGCAGATGCACCCTAAGGTGTTTAGCCCGCTGTTTGTATCTATGATTGGCGTTGGTGAAAACACAGGTCGTTTAGATCAGGCTTTGCTGCAATTAGCTGGATACTACGAACAGGAAGTTGAGACGCGTAAGCGAATCAAGACCGCTATGCGTTATCCAACGTTCGTGATCAGCTTTATTTTGATCGCAATGTTCATTCTTAACATAAAGGTTATTCCACAGTTCTCTAGCATGTTTGCGCGCTTTGGTGTCGACCTGCCGCTGCCGACTCGTATCTTGATTGGTATGTCGGAATTCTTTGTGAATTACTGGGGCTTAATGCTTGGTGTAATCTTTGGCCTTATCTTTGCGTTTAAAGCCTGGGTTAAAACAGACAAAGGCTTGGAAAAGTGGGATAGATTACGCTTAAAAATGCCTGTTATTGGTGGAGTGGTCAATAGAGCATTATTGTCACGATTTTCACGTACTTTTGCTTTGATGCTAAAAGCCGGTGTACCACTTAACCAATCGTTAGCTTTGTCGGCCGAAGCCTTGGATAACCGTTTTCTAGAGTTGCGAGTTCAAGCCATGAAATCGGCTATTGAAGCGGGTAGTACGGTTTCATCGACCGCGATTAACAGCGAAATTTTCACACCGTTGGTGATACAAATGATTTCAGTAGGTGAAGAGACGGGTCGTATTGATGAACTCTTGCTTGAGGTGGCTGATTTTTATGATCGTGAAGTCGATTACGATCTGAAAACCTTAACTGCCAGAATCGAACCAATCTTGTTAACCATCGTTGCAGGTATGGTGTTGATTTTGGCGCTAGGTATTTTCTTACCGATGTGGGGAATGCTGGATGCAATCAAAGGTTAAGGAATGCTAAATAACCTACAACGCTCACGTTTTGTTATTTGGACTGTGGTTATTCTTTTTCTTATTGTCGGTGTGCTTTCGGCATTTAAAACGGTAGAAGAAGAAGCGACTAACACGGCATTTATTGTGGCGAGCAAGCGGATTTTAGAGCAAGCCAATTTGTTCAAACAGCAGTATTTGTTATCAGGCTCCGAGCAAAACAATGATTCGGAGCACTCCAAAAGTTATAGTCGAACGGGCTGGATAAAGCCGATTCAAGGTACGGAGCGAGACTGTAATTATTGGCTTGAGGAATTATACCCTCAAGAGAGTATTTTAGGGCTAAGATCGCCAAGTATTGAAGACAAAAGTGATAACATACATTTTCATTGTCGTTATCATTATAGTGATAAGTATCAAATAGATATATTACTCAAAAATGAAAGGTTTAGTGTAAAAGCCAATATTTTGGCTTTGTGAAAATATTGACACTGTTTTTATGGTTTTATACGTGTGCAAATGTATAATGCGCGTTAGCAATTAGATGAGTAGGTAGAAAATGCTTAAAAATCAAAAGGGTTTCTCCCTAGTCGAGTTGGTTATTGTGATTGTAGTCGTTGGTTTATTGGCGGTTGCTGCTTTACCTCGTTTCTTAGATGTGACAGATGAAGCCAAGAAATCAAGTATTGAAGGTGTCGCTGGTGGTTTTGCGACGGCAGTTTTGTCAGCGAGAGCGCAGTGGGAAGCAGAAGCAAGGCCATCAGATAAGATAGGTGTTGAAACATACAATACTGTAAATTATGATGGTGTTGATTTTTGGTTAACAAGATCAAAGAACAGTAACAACGTCGAGACCGACTTTCGTGATGGCTATCCGTGGACTCTGAATAGCGATTCTAGTACAGCGCCACAAGATATTTCAGACCAAACATGTTCTGAGTTGATGGAAAACTTACTTCAGAACCCACCTAAAGTAGGTGCGGTTTCAGATGTTGCTAGCGACTCAAATTACAAATATTCAGCGCAAGCGAATTCAGGTGATGCAACGTGTACTTACATTCAATTAGAAGGTAGTACCGAGCACCAATTTGTTTACGAAATTAAAACTGGTCGTGTGACCGTAACTTTGCAGTAAGTCTGCGTAAAATTAAACATAGAGAGAGCTTAACTATGAAAAGACAAGGCGGTTTCACCCTAATCGAACTAGTGGTTGTAATTGTTATTCTTGGTATTCTTGCTGTAACTGCGGCACCACGTTTCCTAAACCTGCAAGATGATGCGAAAGATGCAACGCTTGAAGGTTTAGCTGGCGCAATTCAAGGTTCAGCGAGCATTATTTATGGCAAGGCTGCAATTGAAGGCTTCGAGAGTACTTCAGGTGCTCTAAGCGCTGGTGGTTCAACAATCAATACTACTTTCGGTTACCCAAATGCAACTGAAGATGATATTACAAATATCGTTCAGGGAATTGGTGATGATTTTGAATTCATTGGAACTGTAGATAACTCAAACCCAGCACAAGTAACATTTGGTATTCCAAACTACACAACTAACTGTGTTGTATACACCCAAGCTACCAATGCGAATACGCCAGCGACTGCAAACGTAGTTTCTACGGGAGCAAACACAATTTGTTCTAACTAAAACAAGTTGTGTATCAGTGTTTTTATTAGGCCAGCTCCTGCTGGCCTTTTTTCTATCCAAAGCACACAAATATCAAAACTATTCATATACATAAGATCGTCAGTTTCGTTATCTTGTATAATCAGTATTCGCTAGGCAGTTAGAGGCCATTATGGATAACAGCCCCACACCCAACGGCTTTACTCTGGTAGAGCTGATCATCGTTATCATTATCCTCGGTATTATTTCAACTTTTGCCGCGAGTCGCTTCGTTGGTACCTCTAGCTACTCCACTTTTACTGCACAAGAGCAAGCTATCTCCGTTATTCGTCAAATCCAAGTCAATCGAATGCAATCGAATGTTTCCGCTGCTAATGACAGCTTTCGTCTTGCTATTAATAGTGATTGTTTAGGCTCTGTGGCCGCGTGTAACTTAAATCTTTCGAATAGCGCTCAAAAAACACAGGCCGATGCACGTAGTGATTATGTGCGTGAATCAGATATTTCATTTTCTCCAGCGAATACGGTTATCGACTTTGACCTGTTGGGTAACCCTTCGGTAAGTGCAGGTGTGAATATTACGATTAACTCAACCACTTCGAGCAATAGCGCCCAAGTCTGCATTAATTCTCAAGGTTATGTGCGTGAGGGAGTGTGTCTATGATTCGTTCACGTGGCTTTACTCTAATTGAAAGCATTGTGGTGATTATCGTATTGGGCATTGCGATGGTCACTATTACTAGCTTTTTAGCGCCACAAGTTGCAAGCTCTGCTGACCCACATTATCAAAACCGTTCTGTGGCGTTAGGCCAGAGTCTGATGAATCAAATATTGGCACGTGGTTTTGATGAACATAGTGATTTTGATGGTGGCCTGGTGCGCTGTGGGGACGCAGATGCGACTGCTTGTTCTGCTCCTAATGAACTCGGAGTGGATGGGGCAGAGGCAACGCCCGCAGCTTTTAATGATGTCGATGACTATATCGGTTGTTGGTACACAGACACTACGGAGTCAACGTGTGTCTCATCGACGAAGTACCCGCTCGCTAATATCCTAGATGAAAATATTGAAGACAGTTATGCCAATTTTCGTGTTGAGGTTTCCGTGTTTTATGATCAAAACATGGACGGTGTTAACGATAACGCTATTGGTACGATGAAGCGCGTTGAATTACAGATCTTTGGTGGTAACAACCGCTATAGCGTGATCGCTTACAAGGGGAACTACTAATGAAGCAACGTGGTTTTACTCTTATAGAAATGATTGTAACGATCGTGGTCGTTGGTGTGATTGGCTTAGCGATTGCTGGGTTTGTTGAATATGGCATGAAAGGGTATGTTGAGACTATTGACCGACAAAAGGTTCAAGTGAAAGGGCAATTTGTTGTCGAGAAAATGTCGCGAGAGATAAGCCACGCGGTTCCTAACAGTTTTGATTCGAGCATTATGCCTGCTTCGGCTTTTGCTCAAAAATGTCTCACCTTTTACGCTATTAAGTACTCAGGCTTTTATCATCTTGATGAAGCAACAGACGAGCTGAACTTTATTATCGGGCAAGACTCCTCAATACTTGATGCAGATGACTTTCTAATTATTAACCCAACGAATCACTCTGACTTAGGAGCGGGTTCAACTAAACGGATTTCAGTCTCAGGTTTGATCTCTACGGATAATGTGTTTACCGCGACCTCTGTTAATCTTAGTAGTCAGTCTATTGCTCAACGCCATTATATTTACGATGAGAGTGCTTCGGTGAGTTACTGTTTGGTGAATGATACCGCTCAGAATCAAGGCCTAATTCAACGCAATGGAGTCACCGTTGCGGATAGTATTAATTATGCTGAAAGTAATTTTCGTTATGAAGAACCAAGCTTACAAAGAGGTGGTGTGATTCACGTCGACCTTGTACTTGAGCAAAACAGTGAAGTAAGCGTTTACCAACAAGATGTGCAGGTACTTAATGCGCCATAGAAAATCATCTCAACAAGGCAGTGTTTTGGTCGTCGCAGTATTTGTTATTGTGGTGATGGGCTTCCTTGCGACTTCTTTAGTACAAGTTCAGTGGTCAAATCACGATACATTGACGCGTAAACAGCTTGGAACACAGGCTTGGCTATTAGCACATTCAGCGAATGAGTGGGCACTCACTCAAGTTTATCCATTAACGGTGTCGCCTGCGGTTTCAACGAGTGTGAGCACTGTGTGTAGCAACTTAAATGCCAATCAAGTGAGTAGTGGTATGTCGACCATCTGCACTGTCGATCAATTAACTTGTCGACAAATCGGCGTTTTAGATGGCGTTGGATTTTTTAAAATAGAATCAACAGCTATCTGTGGTTCGGGTATCAACCAAGTACAGCGTATCCAAGAAGTTTGGGTGAGGGAGTAAGTATGAACTTGTTTAGGTATGTAGCTATCTTCTTTTGTTTGTTTTTTGTAGGAAATACTTACGCAAATCAATGTTCTAACTTGAAGGGGAATGAGGATTTTACCATTTCATTCCAGGTAGAAGGTGATGATGACTATCAAGATTTTTATTTAAAACAAGGTAGCCATGGGCATGTCATTTGGTATACAAACCATAAAAGGTCGGATCCATCATATATTTTCAATGAGCAAAATCTCATTGATGATCGCCTGTATGAAGTAACAATTACTAATGATGCTTCTAATGATGAAGTTAAATACTATCGACGAGATATTGATAGTGGATTAGGTGCTAGCCTTATTGAAACTAAGTACGAATCTTTGAAAAATGGTAGCTTATCTCCGGTCTATGATGATGACGATATTACTAACGTCAGTTGTAGTGACGGCATATCCCCTCCGCAGCCACCCCCTGTGAACTTAAACCCTCAGTTTGAGTTTGGTACTCTAACTGATACAGAGTGTACTACGTCTCAAAATGGCCAACGTACTTGTACGATTATTTTTGATAACACTTATGATTCGGCTAAGCCAAAGCCATTAGTCTTCGTTATGCCTACTATCGATGCAGGTCTATCTAAGCTGTCTCTTAATCAAACTGAATTACCTTCAACAGCTTCCGTTACTGCTACTACAAGACTAACTGCCACCATTGTTCAAGAGGTTGCCCCTCATCGAAATGCAGCGAATCACGTTAATTTTGTAAATGATGCCCCAATGCATAATATTGATTACTTTGTTATTGAACCTGGAGTTATCACCCTAGGTAACAAGGCGAAGATAGTCGCAGGATCGATTGAAACTAAGGTTGCCGCTTCATATATTCAAAGTGAACGAGGCAACAAAGTTACGATTAACTATCAGGATTATGGCTTACCTACCAACTTCTCCAATACTCCGGGGGTTCTTGTTCAACCTCAAACCAAAAGAAACAGTTCTAAGTGGTTTACTGGTATGGCTAGAGAGGTCAAAAAAGATAGATTTTTCTTGTCACTAGAGAAGTCAGAGGTGACGATTAACAATAACCTTACTCAGAAAGAGACCGTGGGTTTCGTTGCTGGTGAGGGTAACGGGTTTATTCAAGGTGCACGTTTTTGGTTAGGAGATGGGCAGACTCTCAAAACGACCGAACTTAATGAGAAGGTCATCTCTCCTATTGAGCAGGGATGTTTAGAATATACCGATATAGCATTTGCGGGTTTTGATGCTCCACCGATTCTAGTTGCTAACAAGAACTCTCGTGACGGTAATAATGGCGGTTGGTTGCGTCGTTGCGATGTCACTAAAAACAAAGTCTACTTCGTAGTTGAAGAGGACATGGATAAAGATAAAGAGCGTGGTCACGTAAAAGAAGACGTTGGTTTCTTCATGTTTGACAGGCCTAATGACATCGGGATTTGTGAAGGTTTTAATAATAAAAGTCCTGTACAAACATGGAAAGGCTCCAATGGGAGTTTGGAAATCAATGGTTCTCCCCAAATAGTAGGGGCGCTGAGAGATGGCGGGAATCGTTATGTAGGCTTTTTAAATTCGAATACCAATGATAGAACGGGTGTCGCTTGTGAAGGCCAGCAATGCTTCGGCTTAGATGATTTACTTATTGATAAAGAAGCATTGGAAGATGTACCAGATAATTTAGGCAACTCGTTAGATATCCCTTATACCCACAATGTCACTTCCTTACCTATCACTGTTGGTGGTGTGAAGATCTACGAATATGACAGCATCTCAATTGGTACTGGTGCTATGGTCGAAATAGAGTCTGGTAAATATAAAATTGGCACACTTAATATCAATGGCACGGGGGAATTACGCGTCAAGAGTGGCGATACGGTGACCGTCTTTACTAAAAGCTTATCTGTAAACAACGGTAGCTATATCGGTGTTCCAATTGTTAATTGGAGCGGGGATAAGCCCATTCTAGCTGGAGATACACACTTTAGGGTCAACGTATTACAAAGTGGTTCCAGTTTTGTCAGTTTAAATAGCAGTGGCTCTGCAAATAAAACCACGTTTGTAGGTCTGTTATACAGCGAACAGAATGTTGACATGAGCGGTACAGCAAGAGTGTACGGTGCTGTTTCTGCTAAATCAGTCAATATGTCATCAAGCTCTTTAATTCATGCTGAGACCAGCTGTATTGTGCCTGTCGATGATTATGATATAGATATTTCCCCTGCAACGGATCTAGCTTTGATGTGTGGCGACGACTCCCCTCAATTTACGATTAACACTTCGAATAATGGTGTGGCAGAAAGTCTAGGGGTGACTATAGATATCACGCCAAGCCCTGAGGAGTTTGATGTTTCTGTCATACAAGGCTCAGGTACTTACCCTAATTATGTTTCTAATAATGATGGTGAATTAACTTTAAAAGTTGTCGCTAAAGATACTGCCAATATTGACTTTGATACAGGTTATAAGCTAATGGCGACATTAGTGGATGATTCTGGCAAAGAGGTAGAAAGTCAGTTCAAGTTCGTACCATTTAAATTCTCTTTAGTGGATGGCAATATTCCAACGAATCGTCTTGACGTTATTGCGGGGCAGGCTACACCGACAGTAACTAAAGTTTTAGCGTGTGATTCTGGTGATTCAATTGTTGTTGCTGAAAACTATACAGGTGAGGCTGGGGATGAAGTTACCATTACTCACAAGCTTGATAGTTCTTGGAGTGGTTCTGATGGCTCGCTGACTTACTTACCAGAGTTCAAAAAAGGTAGCGCCTCAACTGACTTAACTATCTCTGAATCAGGGCTTTTCAACGTCACTTTAAAAGACAATAGTTTTGATTGTACTGGTTTTGCTGGCTGCCCCGAAGATGGGAGTTACGATGTTGAAGGGAGTTTCTCTGTCTACTCTCGCCCGTGGAAATTTGCAATCTGTACGAATAAGAGTTCGGACGGAAACAGTAACGATAAAGACTCAGACAGTTTCAGTAGTGCGGGAGAGTCATTCGATGTTTATGCTCGCCCAATAAAGCATACAAATTCATCTGCAGTTTGTACTGACGATAACTTGTTGACGAACAATTACTTTAAGTCGACAGCAAGCGTAAAAGTTACAACGACTTTAGATACCCCTCTAATTGCGGATTACCCTGACGCTGAGTTGGGTGATTTAACCCCTGTAGCTCAGCTAACTAAACAAATTTCGTCGAATGACCAGGCTAATAAAGGTTATAAGTTCGAGAGTCTGAAATACTCAGAAGCGGGTAGCTTTAACTTCATTGCGACAGAAACTGGGAGTTTCTACGGCTCAATTTTAGGTGGCTTCTCTGGCAGTAAATCGATAGGTCGCTTTTATCCTAAATTCTTTGTTCAAGGTACTCCGGAATGGAATGTCGCCAATCAAAATGATATCGCATACTTAAGTCAACCTTATGATTCTACAATTCACCAAGTATATCCAATGGCATCTGGTGAAAGTGATACGGATAATGCGCTCAATAACTACCGCTTCTTTAATGAAAACTTGCAAGCAAAGTTTGGTGTTGTAGATGATAGCAACATAGATAACGGCTTCTTGCTAGATACGGATGCCGGATCTTGGCCTGCTGATCGTAAACATTGGTTACTGAATGACAATGCAGCTGAGCTGCAACGAGTTACGGATTCAGATGATGTTAGCCGCAGAGATGGCCCTTTCAATACCAGTGATGCTAGCTCAATAGCCACTAATTTTGGTTTAACAGTGACAGGAGTAGATCCTGTGTCATTTACGGACTCTGACCCTGTGACCGATTCGGCAGCATTCCCAGTCCAACCTCCGGCCCGCTATGGCCGAATGGTACTCGATGATATTGGTGGCAACTCAGGTACTACTCTAACGATTCCACTTCGAGCTGAGTTTTGGGATGGCAGTGAGTTTGTTGTGAACGAGGATGATGATCGCAGTACTTTCAATGGTTCAAATGTTTGTAAGCAAGTCATTTGGACCAGTAATGATGTGAAAACCACATTAGCTTCACTTAGTGGCAGTGGAGATGTAAATGATGGTGAAGAAGAAGTAACTGCGGATCAAAATACGCCGACTGGTACGGATGCACCACGAGAACAGGTTCGTTTGTGGCTAAGAATGGATGACTCGGAGCCAAGCAAGAAGACTGGCGAAAATGACATATTATGTTCTGGTAGCGATCAAGACCAGCCATGGCTGCGTTACAACTGGCGACACTTGGGGGACGAAGATCCCTCCACGGTCGTCACATTTGGTATCTATCGTGGTAACGATCGTGTGATCTACCGAGGTGAAAGTGGCTTAACAGGTCAGTAATAATATAATTTTTGCCCCTTAAGTTAGGAATCTGTAAGAAATTGCGGGTTTCAGTCCATGTTTGTACTTCAATGCCTTGCCGTAACAGCAAGGCATTGGTACATTTAGTGCAATTTTTGTCTTCTAATTCTTGCAGGATGAGCGAAGAATATGTTTAAAAAACTTCGTGGCATGTTTTCAAACGACCTATCGATTGATTTAGGTACAGCCAATACCCTTATTTATGTAAAAGGCCAAGGCATTGTTCTTGATGAGCCTTCAGTTGTAGCTATTCGCCAAGATCGTGCGGGTTCTGCAAAGAGTGTCGCTGCTGTTGGTCACGCTGCTAAGCAAATGCTTGGTCGTACGCCTGGTAATATCTCAGCGATCCGTCCAATGAAAGACGGTGTAATCGCCGACTTTTACGTAACGGAAAAAATGCTTCAGCACTTCATTAAACAAGTGCATGACAACAGTGTGCTTAAACCAAGCCCTCGCGTTTTGGTTTGTGTTCCTTGTGGTTCTACGCAAGTAGAGCGTCGTGCTATCCGTGAATCAGCACTAGGTGCTGGTGCTCGTGAAGTTTATCTAATCGATGAACCAATGGCTGCAGCGATCGGTGCTGGCCTACGTGTCTCTGAACCAACAGGTTCAATGGTTGTTGATATCGGTGGTGGTACTACTGAAGTTGCGGTTATCTCGCTAAATGGTGTGGTTTACTCGTCTTCTGTTCGTATCGGCGGTGACCGTTTTGATGAAGCGATCATCAACTACGTTCGTCGTAACTACGGCAGCTTGATCGGTGAAGCGACAGCAGAGAAGATCAAACACGAAATCGGTTCAGCTTACCCTGGCGATGAAGTAGAAGAGATCGAAGTGCGTGGTCGTAACCTTGCTGAAGGTGTACCTCGTAGCTTTAGCCTAAACTCAAATGAAATCCTTGAAGCACTTCAAGAGCCTCTATCTGGCATCGTATCTGCAGTAATGGTTGCGCTAGAACAGTGTCCACCAGAGCTAGCTTCTGATATCTCAGAAAATGGTATGGTACTAACAGGTGGTGGTGCACTGCTTAAAGACCTTGATCGTCTGCTAACAGAAGAAACAGGTATCCCTGTTGTTGTTGCAGAAGAGCCATTAACGTGTGTTGCTCTAGGTGGTGGTAAAGCTCTAGAGATGATCGACATGCACGGCGGCGATCTGTTCAGCGAAGAATAATATCTAGTGTTAGGCTCTTTTCTTACCTAGTTTTATGTAAAGAGCCTAGGACCTTGTCTATAGGATCAAATGTAGCTCTAGGACCAAATATAGAATGAAGCCAATTTTTGGTAGAGGTCCCTCTCTACAATTGCGCCTGTTTTTTGCTGTAATTTTATCAGCCAGCCTTATGCTGGCTGATAGTCGTTTAGATGCTTTCTCAAATGTTCGCTATCTATTAAACAGCATGGTTGCGCCTATTCAATATGCAGCCAACTTGCCTCGCACTATGTTTGACGGTGTATACGACCGTTTTAGCACTCGCAAAGGGTTAATTGAATCCAACCATAATATTAAACGAGAAGTCTTGCGTCTTAAGAGCGAGCTGATTCTGCTTGAGCAATATCAAGAGGAAAACAAGCGCCTTCGTAAGCTGTTAGGATCTCCGTTTATCCGTGATGAGAAGAAAGTCGTTACAGAAGTTATGGCGGTAGATACTTCACCATATCGTCATCAAGTCGTGATCGACAAAGGTCAGATTGATGGAGTGTATGAAGGTCAGCCGGTGATCAACGAGAAAGGCATTGTTGGCCAAGTGACTTTTGTTGCTGCTCATAATAGCCGAGTCTTGCTGCTAACGGATGCAAACAATGCGATTCCCGTCCAGGTTATCCGTAATGACATCCGTGTGATTGCTTCTGGCAATGGCATGATTGATGAAATCCAGCTAGAGCACATTCCAACCAGTACCGATATACAGGAAGAAGATCTGTTGGTGACATCGGGTCTTGGTGGAGTCTATCCAGAAGGTTATCCAGTCGCCTATGTTACTGCCGTTGATTACGATCCAAAACGAGAGTTCGCCGTTATCAAAGCAGAGCCTGTGGTTGAGTTCGATAAGCTCAGATACTTGTTGCTTGTATGGCCTGATGAAAATAAACAGATGCAAGCGGATCAATCCAGCATAGAACAAGCATTGTTAGAGGGTGAAGATGGCCAATAGTGTTTTGAGAAGCAAGGTCGTAATTGGCTGCTCATTTTTAGTAGCACTTATTCTGCAAACGATCCCTTGGCCTGGTAGCTTAGATCTATTTAGACCATCTTGGTTGCTGCTGGTTACGTGTTACTGGGTTTTGGCTCTGCCGCATCGTGTTAACGTAGGTAGTGCTTTGATTCTAGGCTTATTGTGGGACCTTTTGATCGGTTCTACTCTAGGCATTCGAGGTATGATGATGGCGATAGTGATGTACATTATTGCGATGAACTTCCTCGTTATTCGTAACATGGCGCTATGGCAGCAAGCGATGATCATTGCTGCGTTAACGGTGTTGTTTGAGGTATTGATCTTCTTCGGCGAATATTTGATCCAAGATGTCGTTTTCAACCCATTATCGCTATGGAGCGCATTGATAAACTGTATACTTTGGCCTTGGATGTTTTTATTAATGAGACGCGTGCGTCGTCATTGGCATGTGAGGTAGCGTGACGATGGAAAAGAAACATTTAGTTTTGGCATCCGGTTCACCACGCCGTAAAGAATTACTATCGCAACTCGGTTATGAGTTCTCTGTCCTTGTAACCGATGTTGAAGAGTGTAAACACGCTCAAGAAACCGCCGAAGAATATGTTAAGCGACTATCTTTAGATAAAGCCTTAGCGGCATTGTCTTTATTAAAAGATAACCCTTCTGAAAGGCAGCATGTCGTTCCTAGTTCTGATACTGTAGATAATGGCTCTGATATAGTCGTTCTTGGTTCTGACACAGTCGTCGTTAGCCAAGGGCAAGTGCTTGAGAAGCCCACCGATTTTGCTGACTCTAAGCGTATGCTTACTCAGTTAGCGAATGAACGTCACCAAGTGATGACGGCGGTTTCTGTGGTTTCAGAAGAAAAACAAAGAACAGAAATCATTATTACCGACGTATGGTTTAAACCCCTCAGTGAAAAAGAAATAGAACAATACTGGCAAACAGGGGAACCATGCGATAAAGCCGGTAGCTATGGGATCCAAGGTTTGGGCGGACGCTTCGTTACCCGAATCGAAGGTAGTTATTATGCCGTTGTCGGCTTACCTTTATTTGAAACGGATCAGCTACTGCAAGAATTCTTATAATTACTAATCTGAGGTGCACCATGAGTGCTGAATTGTTGCTGAACGTGACCCCGAGTGAAACTCGTGTGGCCATGATTGAGGGGGGGCTCTTCAAGAGATCCATGTCGAACGAGATGCTCGACGCGGTATCGTAGGAAATATCTATAAAGGACGTGTAAGCCGTGTTCTTCCGGGAATGCAGGCGGCTTTTGTGGATATAGGCCTTGAGAAAGCAGCTTTTTTACACGCCTCTGATATTGTTCCACACACTGAATGTGTTGCTGAAAATGAAAAGAAGCAGTTTCAAGTTCGTGACATTTCAGAACTTGTTCGCCAAGGGCAAGACATTGTGGTGCAAGTGGTCAAAGACCCTCTTGGTACTAAAGGTGCCCGCTTAACGACTGATATCACTCTACCGTCTCGTTATCTGGTATTTATGCCGGGCGCAAGTCATGTTGGTGTATCTCAACGTATCGACAGCGAGTCTGAACGCAACCGTCTTAAAAAAGTTGTGTCTCGTTACTGTGACGAACACGGTGGCTTCATCATCCGTACCGCAGCAGAAGGTGCAGACTCAAATGAGTTGGCACAAGATGCCGCCTTCTTAAAGCGACTGTGGCTAAAAGTATTAGAGCGTCGTGGTAAGCACAAAGCGCGTACTCGCTTGTATGGTGAGCTTTGCTTAAGCCAACGTATCTTGCGTGATTTTGTCGGTACTGAGCTGAGCAAGATTCAGGTCGATTCTCGCCTAGAATATGAAAACCTAAAAGAGTTTACCTCTGAATACGTGCCAGAGCTGACAGACAAGCTTGAGCTGTATGAAGGTGATAAGCCTATCTTTGATATGTACGATACCGAGAACGAAATTCAGCGTTCATTGGATCGTAAAGTTGAATTAAAGTCTGGTGGGTATCTGATTATCGACCAAACTGAAGCGATGACCACGGTTGATATCAACACTGGCGCGTTTGTTGGTCGCCGTAATTTAGAAGAGACGATTTTCAACACCAACGTAGAAGCAACTCAGGCGATTGCTCGCCAGCTGCGTTTGCGTAACTTAGGTGGCATTATCATTATCGACTTTATTGACATGTTGTCTGAGGAACATCGTAAGCGAGTACTAACTTCTTTAGAGGCTGCGCTCGACAAAGACCGTGTAAAAACCAATATTAATGGCTTCACGCAGCTTGGTTTGGTTGAGATGACTCGTAAACGTACTCGTGAAAGTATCGAGCATATCCTGTGTTCTAGCTGTCCTGCTTGTGAAGGTCGCGGCAGTGTGAAGACAGTTGAAACCGTTTGTTATGAAATTCTTCGGGAGATCACGCGAGTGAATCGTGCGTACGACGCCGATAAATTTGTGGTCTATGCGGCAGCTGCCGTGGCTGAGGCGTTAGAGGGCGATGAATCTCATGCGCTTGCTGAGCTTGAAGTGTTTATTGGTAAGCAAGTTAAAATCCAGGCTGAGCCTCTGTACATACAAGAGCAGTTTGATGTTGTTATGATGTAATGGAAATTTTGTGAGCTCAAGCGTTACTCTGATTCTACGTGCATGTTTATGGTTAGTGGTTACTTTCTTAGTAACGCTAGCCATTGCCGTAACTACACTGCGTGTAGCCTTACCCAATTTAAATAAGTATCAATCTGAAATTGAGCTTTGGGTAAACCAACATTCCGGTTTTGATTTTTCGATTCAAGACGTGGGCGGTTTTTGGCGTAACACTCACCCCTCTATTGCTCTGCAAGGCGTTAAAGCCAGCCTTCCTAATGCAGAAGATGTGACCTTTTCTGTCGAGCGTGTTGAAGTCGAGTTTGACTTGATTCAATCGGTCGTACAGATGCGTCCGGTTGTGGCCGATTTGGTCATGAATCAAATGTATCTTGATATCCGCTCTATTGATCTGTTTGCCGGACAAAATGGCAAAGACGAACCTAAAGATCCCGGTTCTTCCAAGCGAGTGATACAAGAGCTCGATAATTTACTGCTGAAAACTTTGGTGGATGTGACCGCTAAAGATTCCTCTCTTTTGTATCGCACTATCTCTGATGAAGAACGTCAGCTTGATATCGAAACTCTGAAATGGCAAAACTCTGGTAAGCATCATCTTGCGGAAGGCGTGGTAAGTATCAAAGATGCCAATCTAAACTCTTTGTCAGTGAGCGCTAACTTTGTTGATGGCGGCTCGCTAACGGATATGACGGGCGAGTTTTATGTCAGTGCGAACAGGATTTCAGTAAAGCCTTGGTTAACTCGTTATATGCAGGCGGAATCCGGTATTGAGACGGGCACTGTGAGCTTGAATAGCTGGCTAACACTGCGTAATAGCAAACCTGTGAGCGCTTATGTTGAAGTTCTGCCTTCAGAATTGACTTGGAACGAAGATGGCAAGCATGACCTGATGCTTGAGTCAGGTATCTTTAAGTTGTCTCCTATTGATGATGGTTGGCAAGTAAATGGCCACTCACTAAACCTTAGAACAGACGACACACCTTGGCCTGAACTCGACATTGCGTTCAAGTGGAACCAAGGTCCCTGGGAGCTCAATGTCTCTGAATTAAACATTGAGACAATTACGCCGTTGATTAAGCTGCTGCCTGACTCTGAACAATCAACCAAAATGATCAACGTATTGGCGCCGGGTGGTTCTGTCTCTGATATTCGCGTATCTATGGGGGCAGACATTGAGAGCCTGCGTTACTCTGCCAGTTTTTCTGAGCTGGCGATTGAGCAGTGGGAGTTAGTCCCCGGCTTTAGTCAAGTATCAGGTAGTGTGTTTGGTTCTGCTTCGGAAGCGAAAGCCAGCCTTCACGTTATTGACGATGTGTTTCCTTATGGCGATGTTTTTCAAGCGCCTCTGAATATCAAACAGGGTCAGGTTGATATTGTTTGGCAACAAGATGAGAGTGGCTGGAAACTGTGGTCGGATAAAATCACGGCAGCAACGCCAGATTTACAAGTACTAGGCGCATTCCGTTTGGACTTCCCAAAGGATGCGAGCCCATTCTTATCTTTCTACGGTGAAGCGGACGCTTACAATGTCGGTGAAACATGGCGTTATTTACCTACGCTGGCTCTTGGGCAAGATCTGACAGACTACCTTTCTACTGCGATTCAAGCGGGTAAAGCGGATACCGTAAAACTGTTGTGGCATGGTGATTTATCTCAATATCCATACACCAACCATGATGGTATTTTCCAAGTTTGGGTCGGATTAGAAGACGCTAAATTCAGTTTCGACACCGCGTGGCCACTGATTACTGACCTTCAGCTTGATCTGTTATTTGAAAATGATGCAATGCATCTAGATTCTCGCTCAGCACGGCTGATGGATGTGACAGCCGACCGGATCACTGGACGTATTCCTTATCTAGGGGAAGGCGGCCATATTGAGATTGAAGCGAAGGCAACGGCGTCTGGCAATGCGGTGCGTGATTATATGACGGCTTCGCCACTGGTTGACTCAGTGGGCGCAGCGTTAACCGCACTTCAAGTGAGTGGTGATGTCTCTTCCGAGTTCCAGCTCAATATCCCGTTTGATTCTGAAAAAGAAGCAAGAGCATGGGGTTATGCTGACCTTAGTGGCAACCATGTTGAGATTGAAGCGCCGCCAATGGTGCTTGAGAACACCACGGGCCGTATCGAGTTTGATAATGATGTAGTGACGGCAAATGGCCTCGCCGCTGATTTACTTAAGCAAGGTATATCACTCGACTTTAAAGGTCAGAATGATGGCCCTGGCTATGCTGTTGATATCGATGTGTTAGGTGATTGGGATGTTAAGCCTCTAGAACCTTACATTGGTGAGCAGTGGTTAAGTCGCTTGTCAGGCCATGCGCAATGGCAGAGCCAGATTGATATCCAACTTAATGATATCGGATTTACTTACCAACTTGATTTACAGTCTGATCTTAAATATCTGGCGAGCGATTACCCGTATCCACTGGCGAAAAAATCACTAGAAAGTGGGGCGGCAAGGCTACAAGCATCGGGCAATCAAGAAGCGATTACCGCGCGTCTGCAATTGCCGAACACTAAGTACCAAGCTGAGATTGATATTACAGGTGACGTTCCTGAGTTAACGGCGACTAATTTAGTTCTGGGCCGTGGTGGCTACAAAATTAGTCCTGTTGTTGGTCATCATGCGTTGATCCGTACTGACAAATTCAATGCTGATGATTGGTTATCGGTTGTAATGGAACCAGTGCAGCCATCTAATGCTGTGCTTAGCCAAATGAACACGCCAACCATTCCAGCACCAAGCCGTATTACCTTTGAGAGTAAAGAGCTGATCTTGGGGGGGATATCTTGGAATGATGTCGATTTTAGCGCCCGCAAGAACAAGCAAGCGTGGCAAATGGAAGTCTCTAGCCAAGAGCTCGAAGGGGATATTAATTACCTGCCACCTTACGATTTGACCGTTTCACTGGATCGTCTACATCTGTTCGTTCCTGAATGGAGCGACAAGAAAAATCAAGAACAACTGCTGCAACGTAAAGCACAAGAAGCGCCATTGATCTCTGAGCTAGATAGGAAGATCCACGATGTGATGCCGAACCTGAAGCTGACCCTGAACGATTTTTGGCTGCAAGGCTATAAGGTTGGCAAGGTCGATGTTGAAATGACTAGGAACGCAGATCGTATTGAGTGGAACAAGATTCAGGTTCGAAGCGGTGGTAACAAAGCAGATGTTAGCGGCTGGTGGGAATTGCAAGGTGACAAGAGTCATTCATCGCTAGCCGTTGACGTTGAGGGTGAAAACAACAGTGAGTTAATGGAGCGCTTCGGCATTACTTCTGGGATTCAAAAAGCGCCATTCGCGCTAGAAGGTCAACTGAAATGGGATGGTTCGCCTTGGGGGATCAAAATGGACACCCTTGATGGCAACGTTAAAACCAAGTTTGGTAAAGGTATTATCTCGGATGTGAGCGGTGCGGCTCGCTTGCTTGGTCTGTTTAGCCTAGATTCGATCATCCGTAAGATGCAGCTCGATTTCTCAGATGTGTTTGATAAAGGCATGGCATTCAACAGCATCACAGGAACGGGTGAGATTCAAAATGGTATCTTCCTGACTAACGACCTCAATATGGATGCGGTGGCTGGTGAAATGAAGATCAAAGGTATCGCTAACCTCAACACACGACAGGTTGATGCTGAGGTGAACTTTACCCCAGATATTACCTCAGGTATTCCAGTATTAACGGCCTTTGCGGTAACTCCTCAAACGGCGCTGTACGTATTGGCGGTAACCACGGTTATTTCACCGGTTGTTGAGGTCTTTACTCAGGTTAACTATTCGGTGAAAGGCCCTCTGGATTCACCAACGGTGAGTGAGCTTTCTCGTAGCTCTGGTGAATTCCAGCTTCCAGAGAAACTCCGAAAATTGGCTGAATAGTTGTTAGACACTAGTGGGTTAATATACGACTAAAATTAAAATTCTGAATCATAATAAATGGAGAAGCGGTACACATGGATTGTGTTGGATTGATTCAAATTACTTCAGGCCCTGATCCTGAAAGCAATCTCGATTATCTCGCTCAAGAGATAGTTAAGTGCAAAGAGCTAGGCGCTAAGTGGGTCGTTTGCCCTGAAAACGCATTAGTTTTTGGCAGTAAAGCTGACTATCACCGCTATGCTGAGCCTTTAAATGATGGACCTTTGCAAAAGAAAATTTCTGAGCTAGCAAAGCTTCACAGAATTTGGATCGTTATTGGTAGTATGCCGATAAGCACAGCTAAAGGTGTGACTACCACAACCTTGGTGATTGATGATTTTGGTGGTTTAGTCGCTCATTACGATAAGCTGCATATGTTTGATGTGGATGTCGCCGATGCGCATAAGTGTTATCGAGAGTCGGATATTTTCACACCAGGTGACCGAGTTGTGACAACGGAAACGCCTTTTGGTCGCTTAGGTTTGAGTATTTGTTATGATGTGCGCTTTCCTCACTTGTATTCAGAGTTACGTAAGCAAGGTGCACAAATCATGGTTGTACCTGCAGCGTTCACCGCTGTAACCGGTCAAGCGCACTGGGAAGTACTGTTAAGATGCCGAGCCATTGAAACACAATCGTGGATTGTCGCGGTGGGGCAAGGTGGTAAGCACCCTTGCCAAAGAGAAACATGGGGACACTCTATGGTGGTTGATCCCTGGGGACGAGTAGTCGCACAGTTAGACCAAGACCCTAAAAGTATGGTGGTTGAGATAGACATATCCAGTTGCGAGTCAATTAGGCAAAATATGCCAATCACGCAACACTCTCGATTCACCAATCAATTTTAATTACAAACAAGAGCCATCTATGAGCATTAATCAAATTGAAGAAGCGCTACTGAACCCGACAGGGCTTACGGAGCAAAATATCGCAGATACATTGGCGAGCATTGCTACCCGCCAAATTGATTATGCTGATATCTACTTTCAGTCAAGCTGGCACGAATCTTTGGTGCTAGAAGATAGCATTATTAAAGACGGCTCTTTCAATATCGATTGCGGTGTTGGAGTTCGTGCCGTATCTGGCGAAAAGACCGGTTTTGCTTACTCTGACCAAATTCAATTGGATGGTCTTAAGCAGAGCGCAATTGCGGCTCGCGGTATCGCTAAACAAGGTCAAAACGGCAAGGTTCAAGCGTTCAAACGCAACTCTAATCAAGCTTACTATGATGCAGTTAACCCGCTAGCGAGCTGGGAAAAACAGCAGAAAACAGAATTACTCAAATCATTAGATGCTTACATTCGCACTAAAGAACCTATGGTGACTGAAGTATCGGTGAGCCTAAGTGGTGTGCATGAGCAGATGTTGGTTGCTGCGACTGATGGGACTTACGCTGGCGATATTCGTCCGCTGGTTCGTCTATCTATTAGCGTACTGGCACAGAAGGGTGATCGTCGTGAGCGTGGTAGCGCTGGTGGTGGTGGCCGTTTTGGTTATGACTTCTTCTTAAGTGATGACAAAGGCACTCAAGTAGCTTATCAGTTTGCGGATGAAGCGATTCGCCAAGCATTAGTTAACCTTGAAGCGGTGGCTGCGCCTGCTGGTGCAATGCCTGTGGTTCTTGGTTCTGGCTGGCCGGGCGTTTTGCTGCATGAAGCGGTAGGCCATGGTTTAGAAGGCGATTTCAACCGTAAAGAGTCGTCAGTATTCTCTGGCAAAGTTGGTGAGCAAGTCACTTCAAGCCTATGTACGATTGTCGATGACGGCACATTAACGGATCTACGCGGTTCATTGAACGTCGATGATGAAGGTGTTAACGGTCAGTACAATACGCTAATCGAAAACGGAATCCTAAAGGGTTACATGCAAGATAAGTTGAACGCTCGTCTAATGGGGGTAGCACCGACAGGTAATGGTCGTCGTGAGTCATACGCGCACCTTCCAATGCCACGTATGACGAATACATACATGCTACCGGGCGAACACACGCCGGAAGAGATCATCGCGACGGTTGAGAAAGGTATCTACGCACCGAACTTCGGTGGCGGCCAGGTTGATATTACTTCAGGTAAGTTTGTATTTTCAGCTTCTGAAGCGTACATGATTGAAAACGGTAAGATCACTCACCCAGTGAAGGGCGCAACGCTAATAGGTTCTGGTATCGAGGCAATGCAGCAAGTGTCTATGGTGGGTAACGATCTAAGCATCGACCGTGGTGTTGGTGTGTGTGGTAAGGCTGGTCAAAGTGTGCCAGTGGGGGTTGGTCAACCAACATTGAAGCTAGACTCGCTAACTGTCGGTGGTACTGAGTAAAGCAGACTAGCCTCTGAAAAATCACTATAAAGATAAATTGAAAAGCGCCTCTATTATGAGGCGCTTTTTGTTTTTGGGTGAATGATGAGTAAGAGCAAAAAAGCGATTACATGTTCTCTTCCGCGAACTCAGCCAGTCGGCTACGCACCACACCATTGAGGTGGATGTTGGCGCTGCCTTCGAAGTTTTTAAAACGCTCGACCATGTAGGTGAGCCCCGAGGTCACAGGGGTTAGATAGGAAGAATCTATCTGCGCTAGGTTCCCTGAGCAGACGATCTTAGTACCTTCACCACAACGGGTGATAATGGTTTTGATTTGTGAAGCGGTCAGGTTTTGACACTCATCCAAAAGCACAAACGCATTCTGAATTGAACGGCCACGCATAAAGTTAATCGATTTGAACTGGATGTTGGCTTTGTCACAGATGTATTTCATCGAGCCTTCTGTGCAGTGATCATTCTTGTGCAGCGCTTCCAGCGTATCGGTCACTGCGGCTAACCAAGGCAACATCTTCTCTTCCTCTGTACCCGGAAGGAAACCTATCGACTCACCAATATCAGGGGTGTTTCGGGTTACGATGATCTTATCGAACTGTTTACGCTCAATGGTTTGCTCAAGCGCTGCGGCCATCGCGAGCAGTGTCTTACCACTACCCGCTGCGCCGGTGAGAATAACAAGATCAATATCAGGGTCGAGCAGTGCGTCTATCGCCATGCCTTGATAGACGTTCTTTGGTGTGATGTCCCATGCCCTGCGATTCATCAGTCTTTCGCGGCTGAGGTCTCTCAGGGTAATGCTTTGCGGCTCAATTTCTTCGACTCGAGCCGCAAAGTCACTCTCCTCGTCAATCACATATTGATTGAGGAAAGTGGGCTCGAACGGCGCTCTTGCTAAGGTGTGCAGCGTCTTTCCGCCTAAACTTCTGCTCTCGACATTATCGATACAATCCCAAAATGCGCCTTCCAGTTGTTGGAAGCCTTTGGTGAGGTATTGGATATCATCAATCAGTTGGTCGGTTTGATAGTCCTCAACAAAACGGACACCGGCTCCTTTGGCTCGCAAACGCATGTTGATGTCTTTGGTAATAAGAACCACTTCGCGCGGCGCGCGTTTATTTTGAAGATAGAGGACGGCGTTGAGGATTCGGTTATCGCCTGCCTTGTCATCGGCGAAGGCTTTGATGCTTTCTTGAAGTTCGTAATCAGCGAGTATTGAAATACTGCCAGATGCGTTTATGTCTTTAGAAAAAGGGATGCCTTCCGATATTTGATCTGGTGTGGCTTCCCTGAACAGGTCTTCGAGCGTTCGAATCGCAATTCTCGCATCTCGAGCAACGTCTCTTTTACTGTCTTTAATTCTGTCGAGTTCTTCTAGCACTGTCATGGGGATAACGACATCGTGCTCTTGGAAAGAAAATATAGCGAAGGGTTCGTGAAGTAGGATATTGGTGTCTAAAACAAATAGCTTCCGGTTGGTCTCGCCCATAGCATCTCCTTGCCGTAGTACGGCTTGCTTTGCATCGATTGAACGTAGATAAAGCTCATATAAAGATTAGTATCTGATTCTGGTGATAGTCAACTACTCACCTAAACTTCATCTAGAGGAACAGCGCCATATTGTGATGAGTGAATATGGCGTATTCGTTTGAGAGCAGCAATCTGCTACCTATAGATTAACCATGAATTTTTGACAGTTTGATTGCACTGGCGAAAACAGAAAAAAAGCACGAAATCATCTCCTTTAGGCGTGACCTAAATCACAGCATCGAGTAAGATTAGCGACCTTTTTCTGCACCATTTTCTCGAGATATTTATTATTGAGAGCGCACTTAAAAAGTGGCTGCAAACTAGGCATTTTTGGCTATATTTTTAGTTCAGGAGCGAGAACGTTCTTGTTTGAAACTGCAGTTAAAAAGACCAAATTCCAACTATAAGATTGAGGTAGTCGATTCATGACATTTGCTTTGGGGCAACGCTGGATAAGCGATACGGAGAGCGATTTAGGTTTAGGTACCGTTGTAGCAATGGATGCTCGCACAGTGACACTAATGTTTGCAGCGTCAGAAGAAAACCGTGTTTATGCACGTACTGATGCTCCCGTAACCCGAGTAACGTTTAATGTAGGCGATGTCATCGAATGCCAAGAAGGTTGGTCTCTGTCTGTCGAAGAAGTTATCGAAGACAAAGGGCTGCTAACCTACTTAGGTACTCGCGAAGATACCCAAGAAACAGAAGTCACTCTGCGTGAAATCTTCTTAAGCAACCAGATCCGATTTAACAAGCCACAAGATAAACTGTACGCGGGTCAAATCGATCGTATGGATAACTTTGTGTTGCGTTACCGCGCGCTGAGCAACCAGTACCAACAACACAAGAGCCCTATGCGTGGCTTGTGTGGTATGCGTGCTGGCTTAATCCCTCATCAGCTATACATCGCTCATGAAGTGGGTCGTCGTCACGCTCCGCGTGTTTTACTGGCCGATGAAGTTGGCCTAGGTAAAACCATCGAAGCGGGCATGATCATCCACCAACAGGTGCTGTCTGGCCGTGCTGAACGTATTCTTATTGTGGTTCCTGAAACTCTACAACATCAATGGTTAGTAGAGATGATGCGTCGTTTCAATCTGCACTTCTCTATCTTTGACGAAGAGCGTTGTATCGAAGCGTTTGCTGAATCAGACAACCCATTTGATACCCAGCAATACGTTTTGTGTTCTTTGGACTTCCTACGTAAGAGCCGCAAGCGCTACGAGCAAGCTCTTGAAGGTGAGTGGGATCTGTTGGTCGTCGATGAAGCGCACCACCTTGAGTGGAGCCAAGACAAACCAAGCCGCGAATACCAAGTGGTAGAAGGCTTAGCGGAAAATACGTCTGGTGTGTTACTACTAACCGCAACGCCTGAGCAGCTTGGTCGTGAGAGCCACTTTGCACGTCTGCGCCTGCTTGATCCAGATCGCTTCTACGATTACGAAGCATTCGTTGAAGAAGAAGACCAATACGCCCCCGTTGCTGATGCAGTAACGGCTCTATTCTCTGGTGTGAAGCTTGAAAACAGCGCGAAGAACCAGATTACGGAACTGCTTTCTGAGCAAGATGTTGAGCCTCTGTTCCGTGTGATTGAAGGTGATAGCAGCGAAGAAGAGCAAGCGTTAGCTCGCCAAGAATTGATTGATAACCTTATGGATCGCCATGGTACCGGCCGTGTTCTTTTCAGAAACACACGTGCTGCAATCAAAGGCTTCCCTAAACGTAATGTAAACCTACTGCCGATGGAAATTCCAACGCAGTACACAACCTCAATGCGTGTATCTGGCATGATCGGTGGCAAGATGGCACCCGAAGCTCGTGCGATGAAGATGCTTTACCCAGAAGAGATCTTCCAAGAGTTTGAAGGTGAAGATTCAAGCTGGTGGCAGTTCGATTCACGCGTTAACTGGTTGATTGAAAAGATCCAAGACAAGCGCAGCGAAAAGATCCTAGTGATCGCTTCTCGTGCAAGTACTGCACTTCAATTAGAGCAAGCACTGCGTGAGCGTGAAGGTGTGCGTGCGACGGTATTCCACGAAGGCATGTCGATTCTAGAGCGTGATAAAGCTGCGGCTTACTTTGCTCAAGAAGAGGGCGGTGCTCAGGTGCTTATCTGTAGCGAAATCGGCTCTGAAGGTCGTAACTTCCAGTTTGCCAATCAGTTAGTGATGTTCGATCTTCCGTTTAACCCGGATTTGCTTGAACAACGTATTGGTCGTTTGGACCGTATCGGTCAGCTGCGTGATATCGACATTCATGTTCCTTATCTAAAAGGTACATCACAGGCGATTCTAGCGCGTTGGTTCGATGAAGGTCTGAACGCATTTGCAGAGACGTGCCCTACAGGTCGCACAGTTTACGACAAGTACTCAGATGTTCTTATCGAGATGCTAGCTTCTGGTAACACTGAGCAACTTGATGAAGTGATTGAGGAGTCTGCCAAGCTAAATCAAAGCCTTAAATCAGATCTAGAAAAAGGCCGAGATCGCCTATTAGAAATGCATTCAAACGGCGGCGATAAAGCGCATGAAATTGCAGAAAAGATCGCATCAACTGATGGCGATACTAACCTAGTAACGTTTGCCCTGAGCCTGTTTGATACGATTGGTTTGAACCAAGACGATAAGGGTGAAAATGCGCTAGTTGTGACACCATCTGAGCACATGATGGTGCCAAGCTACCCAGGCTTACCATACGAAGGCGCAACTATCACGTTTGATCGTGATACTGCGCTTTCTCGTGAAGACATGAACTTTATTAGCTGGGAACACCCAATGATTCAGGGCGGTATTGATCTGCTACTGAGCGAGGGTGTTGGTGCATCAGCGGTATCGCTACTGAAAAACAAAGCGCTGCCTGTGGGTACTATCCTGCTTGAGTTGGTTTACCTTGTCGATGCGCAAGCGCCGAAACGCAGCGGTATCAGCCAGTTCTTACCTAAGACGCCAATTCGTTTAATGATGGATGGCCGTGGTAATGACTTATCAGCTCAGGTCGAGTTCGACAGCTTTAACCGTCAATTAAGCCCTGTAAACCGTCATTTAGCGAGCAAGCTAGTTAACTCAGTACAAGGTGAGATTCACAAGCTAATCGAAGCGGGTGAGACGCACGTACTTCCTAAAGTGGAAGAAGTGCGTCAACAAGCTCAACGAGACATGCAGACTAATCTAAACGGTGAATTAGAGCGTCTACAAGCACTTAAAGCCGTGAACCCTAACATTCGTGATGAAGAGCTAGAGGTAATCGAAGCTCAAATCAATGAACTAACCGGTTACATCAGCAAAGCTCAGGTTCAGCTAGATTCATTACGCTTGATTGTGGTTTCTCACAACTAGTTTTGCACTAGTTAAACGCTTCAACGAAATAAGGCCTTCATCATGAAGGCCTTATTTTTATCTAGCGTTTGAAAGCTGTATTGGTTGTTGAAAGATGTATCGGCTGAGGAATTACATCAACCACTTCCACCAAACAAATACTGCTAAGAAACCAAATAGGTAAACAAGACCCGCGACAGACAACCATTTTAGCTTGCTACCAATTGCTAGTGCTTCTGGAAGTTTAGCCTTGTTTACTAAGATGAAGTTAAGTAGTGCGAAGAATGGTGTAGTCGCAAAGGCGAGTACCATTGCAAAATCAAGCATTGGCATCAATGCAGCGCTAAAGAACATCACAATCGCTAGGGCCGAGATAGAGACAATGATGATCCAACCTTGCAGCATGCGTGGGCTCGATTCTTTGTTGAGTAACAGACGCTGTGATTCAGCAAGCACACGTGAGTAGCCATCGATAACGGTAATGGTACTGCCAAAGATACAGAAGAAAGCGACGATCGCGATCAGTGGACGAGACCATTCACCAATCGTAGAAGCATAAATACCAACTAACTGGTGAGTAAAGCCAACACCAGAGCGAGACAGTTCCACGCCTGAACCGTGAAGCACTAGAGCACCCAAAGCGACAAATACCAAAGCAAGCAGTGCAGTTCCAATGTAGCCGACGTTGAAATCGAATAAGGCAGATTGAGCTGTGACTTCCTGTTTCTCTTTTTGGCTTTTTAGCCACATAGAGGTGATGCTTGAAATCTCGATAGGCGCAGGCATCCAACCCATGGTCACCACGATAAAGCCAATAGCAGCTAATGACCAAGGTGATGGTGGAACAAAAGCAGCATCCGGTTCAACGGGAGAGCCAATAGCAATCGCAACAGCAGCTAAGGTTGTGATGGTAAGGATCGCCATGATCGCTTTAGATAGTGTATCGAGCGCGCGATAATGGCCAGCAAAAAGAATGATCAAACAGGTCGCTAAAACGATCATGCACAATGTGCTGGTGGCTAATTCGAAAGGAACAAAGTAGCTAAGTAGGCTTGCACTAAATAATAGTAGTGCAGCAGTATTTACCACGGCGGAAATGGCACTCAGTATCGAAAAGGTAACAAGGTAAGGTCGGCCAAGGTTAGAGTATCCTTCCACCAAACTTTGCCCTGTGCCAAGAGTATATTGGATACCAGCTCTGAAGAATGGGTACTTAAATATGTTTACCAGGATAATAAGTGCGGCAAGCTGCCAACCATAAATCGCCCCAGCTTTGGTTGAGGCGACTAAGTGAGATCCACCTACAGCTGCTGCGGCCATCATAATACCTGGGCCAAGGGACTTGATTAAGCTTGATAGGGGAGCTGAGGCTGGTGTTTTTGTGTTGGTGGTTTTAACCGTACTTTCCATCATTTTTCCTTTGATGCTGACTTCTTATTTTCCGTTACTCTATCAATACCATGTTTCGTAAAGTCGTCAACTTTTATGTACAAAAATATTGGAAATTGTATTTAATAATAAACAAATCAACCGCAAATTATTTATTCACTAGTAATTAAGAGGCTTCAATGGCGTTAGAACAGTACACACCACCACGTGAACCGTGGATTGATATTGTCTATCAAGATGACGATATTCTTGTGGTGAACAAGCCTGCTGGCCTACTTTCAGTGCCGGGAAGATTGCCAGAACATTACGATAGTATGTGGAGTCGGTTAGTTGTCGAATTTCCGGAGATTCAAGTCGTGCATCGATTGGACATGTCGACATCGGGCTTGATGCTGCTCGCTAAACATAAACCAGCAGAGCGACATCTGAAGAAGCAATTTCAATATCGACTGACTCACAAACTCTATTACGCACGGGTATGGGGTTCAGTTGAAAAGAAAGAGGGATTGATTGACCTTCCTCTTCTTTGCGATTGGACGAATCGCCCGAAGCAGAAAGTGTGTTTCGAGGACGGTAAACCATCACAGACTCGTTATGTGGTGGAGCAACAAGAGACTCAAACCACCTTGTTGAAGTTACTGCCGATTACTGGCCGCTCTCATCAGTTACGTGTGCATTGTATGGAAATAGGGAACCCAATTGTGGGCGACGAGTTTTATGCAACGCCAGATGCGTTTAACTATAGCGATAGGTTAGCTCTGCACGCGTGTGAACTGAGTTTTTACCATCCGGCTAATGATCAGTTATTCAAAGCTTTTGTTCCATGCGAGTTTTATCCTCAAGCATTTCCGCAAATCGAACAGCACTTTGAAATTGCGCCAGAGCTTCCAGACTACGGTAAGCTAAAAGCTTAGAATGGTGCCACCAATACCAATTCAAGGACGTACAATGTCGAAGTTGAAAGTGGTTTTTCTCGACAGAGCCACCATCCCACCTCAAATTCATTTAAAACCTCTCAGCTTTGAACATCAGTGGATGGAGTATGATTTTACTGCTCCAGAGCTAGTTGCAGAGCGTATTGCGAGAGCGGATGTTGTTATCACCAATAAGGTTGTGCTTAACGCTGATAATTTAGGTCAAGCACAACAACTCAAGTTGATCGCTGTGTCAGCGACTGGCGTCAACAATGTCGATGTCGACTATTGCAAGGGTAACAATATCGCGGTGGCTAACGTACAGGGCTACGCGACTCAATCAGTGCCTGAGCATGTGATTGCAATGTTGTTTACGTTAAAGAGAAACCTTGTCGGCTATCATCAAGATATTGAAGCGGGAGAGTGGCAAAAGGACAAGCAGTTTTGTTTCTTTACACATCCGATCCAAGATATTGCAGGCAGCACATTAGGTTTGATCGGTAGTGGAAGTTTAGGGCAAGCGACCGCGATTCTGGCAAAAGCTATTGGTATAAACGTCATCTTTGCTGAGCGTAAAGGGGCAGACTGTTGTCGAGAAGGCTATTTGCCTTTTGAAACTGTTTTAAAGCAAGCGGATGCGATCAGCCTGCATTGTCCATTGACTGATGCGACCCGAAACCTGATTTCAGAGCGTGAGCTAGCAATGATGAAACCAAGTGCGGTGTTAATTAATGCTGGCCGTGGTGGATTGGTCGATGAACAAGCCTTGGTTGAAGCTTTGAAAAGTAATGAGATTGCCGGCGCAGGTATGGATGTATTTACACAAGAGCCAGCAGACAACTCAAACCCACTATTAGCTAACAGTCATTTACCCAATTTACTGTTAACACCTCACGTCGCATGGGGCAGTGACAGTTCCATTCAAAAACTGTCTGATATCTTAATCGATAACATAGATGGCTTTGTCGCAGGTCATCCGCAAAATTTAGTCAGCTAAATGGTTAGTTAAACGGCGTGAGTTAAAAACAAAAAAGGCTGGCTTTTAGGCCAACCTTTTTAGATCGTTGTGTCGATTAAGTGATTTAGCCTTGCGGCTTAACTACCAATACATTGATTGGTGAGTTCTGTACCACTTTGCTCGCAACAGAACCAAGTACCACTTTGTCGATTTTCGAACGTTTATGGCTAGGCATCACAATAAGGTCGGCCCCCAGTTTTTCTGCGTAATCTAGAATCGTTGTGTAGGTCTTGCCTTCGGCAACGTGAACCTTATACACCACTTCATCGTCAATGTGCTTATCAGCAAACTCTTTCAGCTGATTTTTAACATCAAGCTTCATTTGGTTCGCCGCATCTTTTGGGAAGTAAGATGCAACCATCGACATGTGAATGCCCGGTAGTACGTTCAGAATGTGGATTTCAGCATTGCTGTGTTTCGCGTGCCACACCGCTAGCTCGACGGCTTTATCAGAAAAGCCTTTGTCGTTAAGATCAACGGGAACAAGGATTTGTCTATACATGTATTCGTCTCTTTTTGAGCAGCGTCTAGTACATACCAAACGCTGTAATTATCTTTTCCATGTAGTAAAAAAGCCAAATAGAGTAGAGCACTACTTGGCTCTATCCATTACGCGCTAATCTCATCCTTACGAGCACGCCTTCTTTGGTTCATCGCTAAACCAATTAAAATCAGTAGGGCAGGTAAGAATACCCACTCTTTCATTGGTCGATCTGCATCTTGGATAACGGATTTAATTTCCCAATCAAAGTCAATGCCAGCGGCTTCTGCAGGGCTACCAAACTCAACCATATCAACAATCATCTTGTCGTCAGTTTGTGTCAGCATTAGGCCCATTGAAGCAATGCGGTCTTCACTTGTTGTCGCAGAATCTTCAAATGGAAGGCGGACTGTTTTCTCAGAATAGTTACCTTCTAAGTTTTCGCCACCTACTCTCAATTCAAGTGATTGTCCCACAGATAAATTTTCTGTGATTTGAGCGATCTCAACTCCTGGCGAAAGAACTTTCTCTGGATAAATCATGTCCCACCAGAAACCAGGGCGGAAGAAAGAGAAGGTCAGAACGATAAGCAGTATGGTTTCCCACCACTTGTTCTTAGTGAACCACCAACCTTGTGTCGCTGCAGCAAAGATAAGTACCGCAGTAACAGAAGAGAAAATCGTTAGAGCTAAGTGCCACCAAGAATCAATGCCCATCAACAGTAGTTGGGTATTGAATATGAACATGAACGGTAAGATTGCGGTCCGGATATCGTAGGTAAAGCCTTGAATACCCGTACGAATTGGATCGGATTTCGCAATCGCGGCTGCCGCAAATGCTGCCAGACCTACCGGAGGTGTGTCATCCGCAAGAATACCGAAGTAGAACACGAATAAGTGAACCGCAATCAGTGGAATGATCAAGCCGTGCGCTGCACCTAAGGTAACAATTACCGGCGCCATCAGTGTTGAAACAACGATGTAGTTCGCCGTTGTTGGCAAGCCCATACCTAAGATCAAGCTGATTACTGCAGTAAATAGCAGCATAAGGATGATGCTACCGCCTGAGATAAACTCAACGAAATCCGTCATTACAAGACCGATACCCGTTAGAGTCACCACGCCAACAACCGTACCTGCAGCTGCTGTTGCTACACCGATACCTATCATGTTACGTGCGCCTGAAACCAAGCTCTCAGCTAGATCAACGAAGCCAGCTTTGGTTTGCTCTGCAAGATCGTCTGATTTGTTCATCAGAGTCATTAAAGGACGCTGAGTGATCAAAATGAAGATCATGAATACGGTTGCCCAGAAGGCAGACAGACCTGGGGAGAAACGTTCAACCGTTAAACACCAAACTAGCACTACGATAGGCAGTAGGAAGTGCAAACCAGATTTAATCGTTGGACCTGGATCTGGAACTTCTTTCAGGTCTGCATCGATCTCCATGCCGCCTTCAGCTGCGTATTTTGCTGATACGCGAACCAGAGCAACATAAGCGATCAATAGCGCCACAGTTACGATTGGTGTTGCAGCATCGCCAAAGACATCTTTCGTCCAACCGACACCGTAGTAAACCGCAGCACTGATAACACATAGACCTAAAATGGTTCCAGTGAAAGAGAGTAGGCTTTGTACGATAGTTGGTGTGTGGCGACGAGGTAGGCCAGTCATACCTGCTTTACATGCTTCTAGGTGAACAATGTAAATCAGAGCAATATAAGAGATCAGAGCTGGAAGTAGCGCCGCCTTGATTACTTCTACATACGAGATGCCCACATATTCAACCATCAGGAATGCCGCAGCACCCATGATAGGTGGCGTTAGCTGACCGTTGGTTGAAGCGGCTACTTCTACTGCACCAGCTTTTGTGCCCGGGAAACCAACACGCTTCATTAGCGGGATAGTAAAGGTACCTGTGGTAACAACGTTTGCAATCGAAGAGCCTGATACCAGACCAGATAAACCAGACGCTACAACGGCTGCTTTCGCTGGGCCGCCCTTCATGTGACCAAGCAGAGAGAATGCAACTTTGATGAAGTAAGCACCAGCACCAGCACGTTCTAGCATTGCACCAAACAGTACAAACAAGAATACGAATGACGTTGATACGCCAAGAGCTACACCGAATACACCTTCTGTTGTTAGCCACAGGTGCGACATTGCCTTGTTCAGGCTCGCACCTTTGTGGGCAATAACGTCTGGCATATGAGGGCCACCAAAGGTGTAAAGTAGGAATACTGCTGCCACAACCATAAGAGGTGGACCTAAAGCGCGTCGTGTTGCTTCAAGCAGTAGAACCATACCGAATACGGCCGCAACAATATCGAATGTTGTTGGTGCACCCGAGCGACCGGCAAGTTCAGTGTAGAAAATATAGATATAAGAAGCTGAAAAACTACCTACTAGCGCCAATATCCAGTCGACTGCAGGAATGCGATCCCGAGGCGAGTTCTTCATAGCTGGATAAGCGGTAAAGGCTAAGAAAATAGCAAACGTAAGGTGAATTGCTCGAGCTTCAGTGTCGTTTAAAATTGCGAAGTTAAAAATGAACGGCAGCGGAGATGCATACCAAAGTTGGAACAGTGACCAACATAGAGGCACAAACCATAAAATACGGCCTTGGATACCACGAGGGCTACGCGCACCAGTATCTGATTGTGCCACCATTTCTTGCACATCTGGAGACGGTGATGTTGTCTGCGTCATGTACTTTATCCTTATTATTGATGGTCTGCCTTTTCTTACGAACAACCAAACGTTATTTATTTCCTATCTAGTGTAGTGAATGGATAGGGAAATGCGTTCTTTGTTCGTCTTTGTCTTAGGCTTGATACGAAGGTAAGTCCTCCAAATTGGAGAAACTTAAAGGGTTGCTCTTTTCACTTAAGTTATTTTTATAAAACGTGAAAAGCCAATAAGGAGGGCTAGCCTCCTTATTGGTGTAGTAGGCTTAAAGTAGAATTACTTTAGAAGGCCCACTTCTTTGTAGTATTTTGCTGCGCCTGGGTGAAGAGGGATAGAGATACCCGCTTTAACCATGTCTTCTTTTTTCAGGTTAGCAAATGCTGGATGTAGACGTTTGAAAGTGTCAAAGTTTTCAAATACTGCCTTAGCAACGTTGTATGCAACTTCTTCAGAAACGTCTGAAGTTGTTACCATTGTTGCTGCAACACCGAAGCTGTTTACGTCAGCGTCAGTACCACGGTACATGCCAGCAGGAACTGTGCTGTAAGCGTAGTATGGGTTTTCAGCTACGATCTTGTCGATCTGTGGACCTGTTGCTGAAACCAGTTTTGCATCACAAGACGTTGTTGCTTCTTTGATTGATCCGTTCGGGTGACCCACCATGTAGATGAATGCATCAATCTTGTTATCACAAAGTGCTTGTGAACGCTCAGAACCTTTAAGTTCAGAAGCAAGCTTGAAGCTGTCGTTCGTCCAACCCATAGCGTCCATTACAACACCCATCGTTGCACGGTCACCAGAGCCTGGATTACCAATGTTTACGCGCTTACCAGCTAGGTCAGAAACATTGTTGATGCCAGCATCGGTACGAGCGATGATGTTGAACGGTTCTGTATGTAGAGAGAACATAGCGCGAAGTTTCTTGTATTCGCCCTGATCTTTGAACTTACTTGTACCGTTGTAGCCGTGGTATTGCCAGTCCGATTGAACAACACCGAAATCTAGTTCACCAGCACGGATGGTGTTAACGTTGTAGATTGAACCACCAGTAGACTCGACAGAACAACGAATGTTGTGGTCTTTGCGGCCCTTGTTCACTAGTTTACAAATTGCACCACCAGTCGGATAGTAAACACCCGTCACTGAACCAGTACCAATTGTGATGAACTCTTGAGCGTTAACAGCGCCAGCGCCCATTACAGCAGCTGCAATAGCACCAACTTTAATAAGTTTGGTAAATGCCATGAATTTCCCTTCCTTTATTCATTATTAACCCTGAAACAAGTGTAGTCGTTTCTGGAGTTTCCTATTTGGAAACGGCACCTTTTTCAATCCATGTGATGAAAAAGTGGCTGAATAATATCAAAAATTGGCAGAAAATTACTCGAATGTTAAAAGATATAGCTAAAAAATCTAACAAATGATGTCTAGATCTCGTGTTTAATTTGCTACTGAGTTTTTTAAAATCAATGATTTAGTGTAATTTCGGGAGGGGAGCATGGATATTCTAGGATGTGATTTGGATCACGAAGCGAATAGATGCTCGTGATCCATTAGTAAGGCTGATAGTTATGAAACTATGATCAATTATCCTGCGTATTCAAACAGTTCGCACACAGAATCAAACAGTTGCTTAGTGGTAACCGATAACGTTGGAGTAATAAAGATAGTGTCATCACCCGCGACCACACCCAATATGCCTTCCGACTTACCTAGTGAGTCTAATAAGCGAGCAATAAGCTGAGCTGCACCAGGGCCAGTGTGTATCACAACTAATGCATTGTTGTGGTCAATATCTAGTACTAATTCTCGTAAAGAGCTAGAAACTGTCGGAACACCAAGTTCAGCAGGAAGACAGTAAACCATCTCCATTTTTGCGTTACGAGTTCGAACGGCACCAAACTTGGTTAACATACGCGAGACTTTAGACTGGTTGATGCTTTCAAAACCTTCGTGTTTTAGGGCATCTACAATTTCGCCTTGTGAGCCAAAACGTTCTTCTTTTAGTAAGGCTTTAAATGCACGAACTAAGTTGTCTTGCTTTTCTGTATTGCGCATATGTCATTCTTATTCATTAACAAAGATGTTTGCATATTCTCGCATACATATTCAATTTTAGCCAAAATATCCCAGTAATTTGTTAGTTATATCACTGTAAATATTTAATAGAATAATGTGTTATTTGCGACGACTTATTTTGTTATTTCAGTTGATTATCGCCATAATGCGAACTCGCTGTGTAGCACGGTTTTATTGACTTGCGCGAAGTCGCAAAGCTAGCGTTAATTGATTGTAATCACTTTGTGATTAATATAGTTTTTTAACTTAGATTTAGCTCAAGAATTACCCTACAAAGAATTTATAAGAGAAAGCTCTCAAGGAGAATAACAATGAAAGTAGCTGTTATTGGTGCCGCTGGTGGCATCGGTCAAGCCCTAGCCCTACTACTTAAGAACCGCCTACCTGCTGGTTCAGATCTTGCACTTTACGATATCGCACCGGTAACACCGGGTGTTGCTGCCGATCTTAGCCATATCCCAACGCCTGTTTCGATCAAAGGTTACGCAGGTGAAGATCCAACACCAGCACTAGAAGGTGCGGATGTTGTACTTATTTCTGCAGGTGTTGCTCGTAAGCCTGGTATGGATCGTGCGGATCTTTTCAATGTGAACGCTGGCATTGTTAAGTCTCTTGCAGAGAAAATCGCAGTTACTTGTCCTACTGCTTGTGTTGGTATCATCACTAACCCAGTAAACACGACAGTGCCAATCGCGGCTGAAGTACTGAAAAAAGCGGGCGTTTACGACAAGCGTCGTCTATTTGGTATTACGACTCTTGATGTGATTCGTTCTGAAACGTTCGTTGCTGAACTAAAAGATAAAGATCCAGGCGACATCCGTGTTCCTGTTATCGGCGGTCACTCAGGCGTAACTATTCTTCCTCTGCTTTCTCAAGTTGAAGGCGTAGAGTTCACTGATGAAGAAATCGCAGCGCTAACGACTCGCATCCAAAATGCAGGTACGGAAGTAGTAGAAGCTAAAGCTGGCGGCGGTAGTGCGACACTGTCTATGGGTCAAGCGGCTTGTCGTTTCGGTCTTGCACTAGTTAAAGCACTTCAAGGCGAAGAGAATGTGATTGAATGCGCATACGTTGAAGGTGAAGGCGAGCACGCACCATTCTTCGCACAACCAGTTAAACTTGGCAAAGAGGGCGCTGAAGCGATCCTTAGCTACGGTGAGCTGAGCGACTTCGAACGTAACGCTTTAGATAGCATGCTTGAAACACTAAATGGCGACATTGAGATTGGTGTTGAATTCGCTAAATAAGCGAGACGCTATTTAACTCAGCCTAAAAGTTAATTAATAAGAGCCGGTCATTATGATCGGCTTTTTTGATCCTAGAATTCAAGCTACTCGTATTTTCCTCTACAACCAAGTTGAGGGTAAATTTTATGGCTACTGTTCAGAAGGGTATGAATGTCGAATATTTGGGGCACCTAGGAAAAGTATTGGTTATTGATGAGCAAGAGCAGTATGCCTTAGTAGAGACTTACAATGGGCATGAGCAATACGCAGTGCCAATGGAAGAGCTTGAAGAGATTGAAGCACAATTGCCACTATCATTAGAAGCGAGCCGATATTGAACTTGGATCTTTTATAAATATTTGTTCAAAACTAAAAAAGAGCCCTGAGGCTCTTTTTTATTATTTATATAGAAGCTAGTTGTCTATCAACGAGCTTACTTACTGCGTTTAACTGCCAAGTGTGCGAGCGTTGTTAGCGCTTGCTTATATTCAGAGTCAGGAAGTACAGAAAGCTCAGCAATCGCTTTATCGGCTTCTTCATAGGCTTTATTTGTTGTGTACTCTAAAGAGCCTGTCTCTTTCATCACAGCCATAATATCGTCGAGACGTTCCATCCCATTCGCTTTTTCAATCGCTTCACGAATCATGCTTGCTTGTTCAGAAGAACCATTGTGCATTGCGTAAAGTAGAGGCAGCGTTGGTTTGCCTTCGGCAAGATCGTCACCAACGTTCTTACCCATCTCTTTACCGTCAGCTGTGTAATCCATCACATCATCAATCAGTTGGAATGCGGTGCCTAAGTACTTACCGTAGTTCTGCATTGCTGTTTCGATTTCTGGTGATGATTCGCTAAGAATGGCACCGATTTGCGTTGCAGCTTCAAACAGGCGAGCGGTCTTAGAGTAGATCACCTGCATATAGCTTTCTTCTGTGGTGTCTGGGTTGTTGCAGTTCATTAATTGTTGAACTTCACCCTCGGCAATTACGTTTACCGCTTCGCTCATCAACTCAAGGATCTTTAAGGATCCTAGCGTTGTCATCATTTGGAATGAGCGAGTATAAATAAAGTCGCCCACCAAAACGCTAGCTGCATTACCAAAAGCGGCATTGGCTGTCGCTTTACCGCGTCTCATGTCTGATTCGTCGACAACATCATCATGGAGCAGGGTAGCGGTGTGAATAAACTCGATAAAGGCTGCTGAGGTGATGTGAGCTTCACCTTGATAACCAAGTGCACGAGCAGATAAAAGAGCAAGCAAAGGGCGTAGGCGTTTGCCACCGCCGCTAACGATATAAAAACCAAGCTGGTTGATTAAACTTACGTCAGAATTAAGTTGGGCTTGAATTGTTTCATTCACTTTTGCCATATCATTGGCAGTAAGCGTTTGGATAGCTTTAAAATCCATTGTTCATCCGGCTGAAGTTAGACCCTGTAAGGCTTATACGTTGTATTTAATTGTTGAATAATACACTAAAAAACGTTGATTAATACATCGCTAAAGGGCATGATTGCCGCACTTTTCTTTGGCGAACAGGTTTTCGCCAATTTTTTAAAAATATGGCTTGTCATAGCGCCATGATTCCCGTAGAATCTGCGCCCTATTGATTAGTTTAGCGCACACCCGAGTTGTACAATTAACAACCATAGGCTGTGCGGAAAAAGCGGAGTAAAATATGTACGCTGTTTTCCAATCTGGTGGCAAACAACACCGAGTAAGCGAAGGTCAAACACTTCGTTTAGAGAAATTAGACGTTGAAACTGGTGCAACTGTAGAATTTGATAAAGTTCTTCTTGTTGCTAACGGCGAAGAAATCGCTGTTGGTGCACCTCTTGTTGAAGGTGGCAAGGTTACTGCTGAAGTAGTACAACACGGTCGTGGCGATAAAGTAAAAATCGTTAAGTTCCGTCGTCGTAAGCACTCGCGTAAGCAAGCTGGTCACCGTCAGTGGTTCACTGAAGTGAAAATCACTGGCATTAACGCTTAAGTATTAGGAGAGTTTAACAATGGCACATAAAAAAGCTGGCGGTTCTACTAATAACGGCCGCGATTCAGAAAGCAAACGTCTTGGTGTTAAGCGTTTTGGTGGTGAATCTGTTCTTGCAGGTAACATCATCGTTCGTCAACGTGGTACTAAGTTCCACGCTGGCACAAACGTTGGCATCGGTAAAGACCACACTCTTTTCGCTCTTACTGAAGGTAAAGTGAAATTTGCTGTTAAAGGTCCTAAAAACCGTAAGTTTGTAAGCATCGAAGCTGAGTAATTTAATCTTTAACTAGATTATTTTATTAGCTTTCAAGCTGAATTCAAAAGCCCTGCCGATTCGGCAGGGTTTTTTATTTATAGCAAGAATAAAAAAGCAGACGCTCTGGCTTTACTTTTTAATAAGCAGTTTGGTTTTTAAGAAACCATTTGTTTTTTAAGAAAAAGAAAGCAAAGAACCTCTCCTTATTTGTTCCTTGGTTGCAGGTCGGCCTAGATCTTAGGTGATCGATCTAAACACGGATCTGCTAGAATTTATATCACTCCTTGATGAGTGGTAACGCAACGTAAGTGCGGAGTTAAAAAATGAAATTCGTTGATGAAGCGGTAGTAAAAATAGAAGCCGGTGATGGCGGTAATGGTACAGTTAGCTTTTGGCGCGAAAAATTCGTCGCTAAAGGTGGCCCTGACGGCGGTGACGGCGGTGACGGTGGTGATGTTTACATTCAAGCGGATGAGAACTTGAACACACTGATCGATTATCGTTTCCAACGCTTTTACAACGCAGAGCGTGGTGAGAACGGTCGCGGTGGTAACTGTACTGGTAAACGTGGTAAAGACATTACACTGAAAGTACCTGTAGGTACTCGTGCGGTTGATATCCATACCAACGAAATCGTTGCTGAAGTTGCTGAACACGGTAAGAAAGTAATGGTTGGTAAAGGTGGTTGGCACGGTCTTGGTAACACGCGTTTTAAATCGTCTGTTAACCGTGCACCTCGTCAAAAGACAATGGGTACTAAAGGTGAAGTTCGCGAACTGCGTTTAGAGCTTCTTCTATTAGCTGACGTTGGTATGCTTGGCCTACCAAACGCAGGTAAATCTACTTTTATTCGTTCAGTATCTGCTGCGAAACCAAAAGTGGCTGATTACCCGTTCACTACCTTGATCCCAAGCTTGGGCGTGGTAAGTGTCGTCCCTGAAAAGAGCTTCGTCGTTGCCGATATCCCTGGTCTAATCGAAGGCGCAGCTGATGGCGCAGGCCTTGGTATTCGTTTCCTTAAGCACCTTGAGCGTTGTCGTGTTCTTCTGCATATGATCGATATTATGCCGATCGATCAGTCTGATCCTATTCAGAATGCACTAACGATCATTGATGAGCTTGAGCAATACAGTGAAAAAGTTTCACAGAAACCTCGTTGGTTAGTGTTCAACAAAGTTGACCTAATGCCTGAAGACGAAGCAGACGAAAAGATTCAAGAAATCATCGATGCTTTGGGTTGGGAAGGCGAGTACTTCAAGATCTCTGCTGTGAACAAAATCGGCACCAAAGATCTTTGCTTCAAACTAGGTGAGTTTATGGAAAACCTACCTCGTGAAGTTGTAGAAGTTGAAGAAGAAGAAAAAGTAGACTTTATGTGGGATGACTACCATAAAGATGCGATGAGCGGTAAGAATGTCGTCACTGAAGATGACGATGACTGGGACGATTGGGATGACGAAGAAGATGACGGTCATGTTATCTATGTTCGTGACTAATCCTCTTAGTTTCTCATAACACATCGGTCGCTTCTTACAAGTACACTGATAGTTTTATTAAACCGCAATGAAAATTGCGGTTTTTTTGTATCTAAATCATTATGTACAGTCGGATTTTAATGCAGAATTTATTTCTAGAAATTTAACGCCTATGGGAAGGAAATCATGGCACCAAAGCAAAGAGCGATCTCAAGACTTGTCGCTCAATCAGGACAAATGTTACTGGCACACGGAGCTGAAAGTACACTGGTCGGCGATATTATGCGCCGTATCGGCATTGCTTGTGGGGTGAATGAGGTTGAAGTCGCACTGTCAGCCAATGCGCTCGTTGTCACTACCGTGATGAATGATCACTGTATTACCACCACACGAAGCTGTGCTGATCGTGGCATTAACATGCAAGTGATCACTGACATTCAACGAATTTGCATCATGATGGAGAAGGGAATTCTCGATTATGAATTAGCATATAAAAAGATTCAAAACATCAGCCCTGAACGCTACAACCGTTGGCTAGTGGTTGTGATGATAGGGTTATCGTGCGCCTCTTTTAGCCGTCTTGCGGGCGGAGATTGGCAGGTATTCATGATGACTTTTATTGCTTCAGCCTGTGGCATGATCGTCAGACAAGAAGTTGGCCATCGTCATTTCAATCCTTTATTAAATTTTGCGATCACCGCATTCGTTACCACTACCATCTCTGCTCAAGCAGTACTTTACAATATTGGCGGTCAACCCACGATCGTGATGGCTTCATCAGTATTGATGCTAGTACCAGGCTTTCCTCTGATTAACTCTGTTGCTGATATGCTCAAAGGCCACATTAATATGGGGTTAGCGCGCTTTACCATGGCCAGCTTATTAACTCTGGCAACGAGCTTGGGTATTGTTGCAGCGATGAGTTTATCTGATGTTTGGGGATGGGCGAGCTAATGAGTATTTTCGAACTGTTTTTAGGTTTGCTCAATGATATGTTTTTCGCCGCGATTCCTGCGGTTGGATTCGCATTGGTGTTTAACGTCCCACAGCGCGCGTTAATTTATTGTGCATTAGGAGGCTCTATTGGTCACGGTAGCCGTTACCTGATGATGCACTTTGGTATTCCAATCGAATGGGCGACATTTTTCGCCGCGACGGTAGTTGGTATGATAGGGGTTCATTGGTCACATAAACTGTTAGCGCATCCTAAAGTATTTACGGTTGCTGCCTTGATTCCTATGGTCCCAGGCGTGTTTGCCTTCAAGGCAATGATTGCTATGGTAGAGATTAACAGAGCTGGCTACACTCCCGAGTTACTGGCAATGTTGATGGAGAACTTTTTGAAATCAATGTTCATTATCGCTGGACTAGCGGTTGGCTTAGCTGTACCCGGGCTGTTATTCTACCGACGCAGACCTATCGTCTAGCATCAAATCTCTCTCAGTTAAGGACAGGACTTTCGATTTATGATCATCAGTATGATTGCAGCAATGGCCAATAACCGTGTAATAGGTAAAGACAACCAGATGCCTTGGCACTTGCCTGCGGATTTTGCATGGTTCAAGCGCTCAACTATGGGTAAGCCTGTAGTCATGGGGCGTAAAACCTATGATTCGATCGGGCGTCCTTTACCTGGTCGATTAAACGTTGTGATTAGCCGTGATGAGAGCTTAGAGATCGAAGGGGTGACGACGGTTACTTCTATTGAAAATGCTCTGGATCTCGTTAGTGATGTTGAAGAGGTGATGATCATCGGTGGTGGTTCAATCTATGAAAGCTGCCTACCTAAAGCAGACAAGTTGTATCTGACTTACATCGATTTCGCAGTCGATGGAGATACACAATTTCCAGACTGGGGTGAAGGTTGGAAGCGGAGCTTTAACGAGAGCTATCAAGCTGACGAGAAAAACAAACACAACATGGAGTTTGTGATTCTCGAGCGTTAAGTTTTGAAATTAAAATCACTTGCGTTGCTGCACGAGTAGCGCAAGTGTTTCGTATATCTATAACGCTCTTTGAGTAAAAAACTGTTTGTCTTCCCAGCGAAGTGCCGTTAACTCTCCGCCCCAAACACACCCAGTATCAAGCCCAATCACATCCTTTCCGTTATAGCCCTCAAGTGCCGCCCAGTGCCCAAATAGTACGGTTTTATCTAACTGAATTCTTTGAGGAAGGTCGAACCAAGGAATGTATTCGTTGTCAGTGACCTCTTTTGGAGGAAGCTTGCATCCCATGTCTAATCGCCCATCAGGAAAGCAGAAGCGCATACGTGTAAAGCTATTGATCGCGTATCGGTAACGTTCTATATCGCTCAGTTCTTTGGACCATAATTCAGGAGTGTTGCTGTACATGTTCTCAATTAGCCACTTCCATTTTTTTGAGCGTAATAGACCTATGATCTTTTTGTTCTCTTTACGCGCTCGCTTTACTGTCCATTGCGGAGATATCCCCGCATGGGTCATGACAAATTGATCATGTTCTTGCATCAATGGCTGTTCTCTAAGCCATTCAAGCAACTCGTATTTGTCAGCAGCATCTAGGATCTGCTGAGTTTGATCTTTCTTCTTTGCTGGAAAAAGACCAAGCGAGACGGCGAGCAGGTGTAGGTCATGATTGCCTAACACCACCTTCGCCGATTCTCCTAAAGACTTGATAAACCTGAGTGTATCAAGTGATTTAGGGCCTCTTGCGACCAAGTCACCAGCGACCCACAAAGTGTCTTTTTGTTTATCAAATTTGACGGTTTCAAGTAAGAGCTGAAGTTCGTCGAAGCACCCTTGGATGTCTCCGACAATATAATTCGACACAATAATTTCCTGTAGATACGGATGTACGGCTAATTAAGAATATTAGGGATTGCGAGTCTGAATGGGTCAACTTCAGTAATAAAATCAATGCCCTTGTTATCGGTCATCACATAGTGACCTTGCATAACGCCAACAGGGGTTTCGATGACAGTGCCACTTGTGTAGGTGTATTCGTCGTTGGCTTCAATCACGGGTTGTTGCCCAACCACGCCATCACCTTCAATGGTGAGCTGCTTGCCGTTAGAGTCGGTAATTAACCAGCGGCGAGACATCAGCTGCACCGTTGTTTTACTTAGGTTTTTGATGGTTATGATGTAGGCGAAGACGTAACGGTTCTTCGTTGGCTCAGATTGCTCCTCTATGTATTTAGAGTGAACCTGGCATTTGATACAAGGCGTAGATATATCCATATTCGCACCTTTTGTTGTTGGTATACTTAATGTAATTAAAGTATTACATAAAAAAGGCTCCTAACCGAAGTGTAGGAGCCTTTTTTATTTATTTATCAGCGTTGTGACTGTCGTGCAGCCAGTTTGCCATGTCGACAAACTGCTCGAGCGTTAAGTTTTCAGGACGCATACTTGGGTTGATACCAAGTTCTTCAAGCACTTCCTTATCAATTAAGCTCTTGTAGCAGTTACGAACGGTTTTACGACGTTGGTTAAAGCCTTCACGACAAACACGATCTAACCATTTTAGATCTTTTGCTGGGTAAGGTAACACTTCGTATGGCTGCAAGCGTACAACTGCTGAGTCTACTTTAGGTGGCGGAACGAAGGCCGTTGGTGGCACTTCTAGCACAGGTGTCACTTTACAGTAGTACTGAGCCATCACAGTAAGACGGCCGTAAGCTTTACTGCCTGGACCTGCAGCCAAACGGTTAACCACTTCTTTTTGAAGCATAAAGTGCATGTCTTGCACGTCTTTATGGAATTCAAAAAGGTGGAACATCAATGGTGTAGAGATGTTATATGGCAAGTTACCAAAGATGCGTAGCTTATTGTTTGGCTTAACGAGCTCTTGGAAGTCGAACTTCATCGCATCGCCTTCGCGGATTGTTAGCTTATCAGCCAAATCCGGATGGTTACGAAGACGCTCTGCAAGGTCTCTATCCAATTCGATAACGGTAAATTTATCGACAAGCTTACCCACAGGCTCAGTAATAGCGCCTAGACCAGGGCCGATCTCTACTAGATTTTGACCTGGTAGTGGGTTAATGCTCGATACGATGCCATCAATAATGTATGGATCGTTAAGGAAGTTTTGACCAAAACGTTTACGCGCTTTGTGTCCTAAGTGGACATCATTTCTCATTGCTTTTTCTCTACTAATTCAATGGCGTGCGTGAGCGCTGTTCTAAAGCTCCCTGTATCGGCTTGGCCTTTCCCTGCCAAGTCTAAGGCGGTACCGTGGTCGACTGATGTGCGAATAAACGGTAAGCCAAGCGTGATGTTCACTGAGCGACCAAACCCTTTGTATTTCAATACCGGGAGTACTTGGTCGTGATACATACCTAAAACAGCATCTGCATCTTGCAAATATTTTTCATTAAAGATGGTGTCTGCTGGCAATGGGCCAACTAAATTGATGCCATCTTTTTGGCGAATTTTTTCTAGCGTCGGGGTGATGGTTTCTATTTCTTCACGCCCTAAGCAACCATCTTCACCAGCATGTGGATTCAAGCCACACACGTAGATAGTTGGTTTCTCAATAGCAAATTTTTCAACCAAGTCTTTATTCAGAATAGCAATAATTTGCTCTAATCTGTCTTCGGTCACTGCTTGAGATACATAAGCTAGTGGGATGTGCGTTGTTACTAGCGCAACACGCAGCCCTTCAGTTGCCAACATCATCACTACCAGTGGTGTATTGGACTTCTCTGCAAAGAACTCGGTATGGCCACTAAAAGCAACGCCAGCTCGGTTAATTACACCCTTGTGAACAGGGCCGGTGACAATAGCATCAAATTCATCATTCATACAGCCAATTGCTGCGGTTTCTAAAGTATTTAATACGTAATGGCCATTAGCCTCGTTGAGTTGGCCCGCAATTGCCATTTCAGCAAGTGGAATGTGTTTCACTACTAGTGTGCCAGCACGTTGAGGTTGCTTAGCCGCGTTTGCGTCGTAATCTAGCAGATCCACTTCGATACCAAGCACTTTAGCTCGTTCAGCTAGCAGTGTCTTATCGGCACAGACTACAAGTTGATGAGGCCAGCTTTCTTGAGATAGAGCCAGAGTCAGATCTGGACCTATCCCCGCGGGCTCTCCTGCAGTTATGACAATACGTTTAGTTGTCATCTTGGTCGTCCTCAACCATTTCCACAAAGGCACTTGCTCTCACTTCTTGTAGCCAAGCACCAGCTTCTTCGTTGAATTTACGGTTAAATAGAATTTGGTAAGCTTTATTTTTCAAAGCTGAATCAGTACGGTCTACTTCGCGACGGTCTAGTACTTCAACAATGTGCCAACCGTGCACGGTTTTGAATGGCGCACTGATCTTACCTTCGGGTAGTGTTTCTACTTGGTGTTTGAACTCTGGTACATACAAATCTGGCGTTTGGTAACCTAGCTCACCGTCTTGTACTGCAGAACCTGGGTCTTGGCTGTATTGCTGAGCAAGGTCGCCAAAGCTCGCTTCACCTGCGTTGACACGACGAGTGATTTCTTCAAGTTGCTCTTTGGCACCGTCATCACTCAAGATGACCGTTGGCTTAATCAGGATATGACGAGCATTAACTTCCGTTACCGCTACGGTTTCTAAGCCTTTCACATCTTCAATTTTTAGAATATGGAAACCAACGCCGCTTCGGAAAGGACCTATGATGCTGCCTTTATTTTGCATTTTGATTTGATCAGCAAAGATGGTCGGCATCTCTTCTTTGCGCATCCAACCCCAATCACCACCTTGTAGTGCTTTAGGACCTTTAGAGTAAGTATATGCCATGGTGCTAAAATCTTTGCCTGAGTTCAGTTCTTCGACAAGTTCTTTAGCTTGGGCTTCTAGCTCTTCTTTGGTTTGGTCATCATTGAAGCGAAGTTGAATGTGTCCAATCTTGTATTGAACGGTTGCGTTAGTCTCTTGCGCTAAGATATCCGCTAGGTTATCGACCTCTGCAGGAAGGATGTTAATACGACGGCGGACTAGAGCATTGCGAGCCTCACTTGCCGCAATTTCTTTTCTTACTTGCTCTCGAAATGCATTGTAGCTAAGGCCTTCTTCAGCAACCGATGCGGTAAGTTGTTCTACTGTTTGGTTGTTGTCTTTGGCGATACCTTCAATTGCTTGATCAAGTCGAGCATCATCAATACGAACACCGATACGTTCCGCTTCTTGAGTCTGAATAGTATCGATGATCAGTTTTTCAAGCACTTGCTCGTTGAGCACGTCTTGTGATGGCAGTGTTTGACCGCTTTTTTTAGCGTTTGCACGCAGCGTCTTCATCGAAGCATCGATGTCGCTTTGTAAGATAACGCCTTCGTTAACGATAACTTTTACGCTGTCTAGCTCAATCGGCGCTGCATGGCTTGTTGATAAAGTACAAGCTGCTGCAATGGCAATTAATGTGCGTTTCCACAATGTCATGTGTAATCCTTTAAATTTACTGATGTCTTATCAGTAAAGAAAATTAGTTGTTTAAGAAGAATGGGCGACCGTAGCTTAGCGAGTTGTCGGAGCTGCTATCCCCAACTGCTCCAGAGTCAGAACCAATGTTGGTACCAAAGCCTACAATACCGAAGTTAACGCTGAAGTTATTTTCATATTCAGGCGTAGTATTTGGATTACTAATGTTATTTGTCAAACGGTTACTATAAGTAAAGCCGATGTACCAACAATCCGATCTGTAGTTTAAACGAGCTAACCACTCTAGATCTTCTTGTGTGGTTAAGTCATAGAAATATTGAGCACTGGTATTCCACTTTGGCGAAATTTGGTAGGCACCGAGTAAACCTGCTTGAGATATACCATCTCTTGTTATTGATGATACGTCAAAATCTACAGTTTCATTTATGTATTCTTCTGTAACGTAGCGATAGTTGGTTTGTATGTAACCACCAGCAAAGCGGTATTCAAGTGTACTATTGGCTAATTGCATCGAAGATGAGTCAATGTCGTATTGCACGCCACCATGGTAGAACAGATAGTCATCGTAGTTGAAGTCCATTTCGATAGCCCAAGAAGAATAATTAGTTTTATCATTAGATCCTTCACTGCTCAGGGTTTGTTTTGTATCTTTATCAAAATAGAATATTTGACCAAATGATATATTTAGTCTTTCTTTGTATTCGTCATCAAAGAAACGAGATGAAGCCCCATAACTGACTTGGTTTGCAGCTGCGATACGGTCTACACCACTGTATTTACGGCTTCTAAATAGACCGTAATAATCGGTTTGTAACAGCGTAGTATCATAAAGACCAATATCGCTTTGATCTTCTTCTGGCACGTAAAGATACTGGACTTGCGGTTCGAGTGTTTGAGTATAGTTGCCAACAATAGTGGTGTCGCGTTCTAGGACGATACCTGCGTGGCTTCTAAACTCTGGAATAACTCGGCTTACCGATTCTTCTAAGCCTTCATAATCAGAACCCGCACCTGTATCAACGCCATCAAGATCTTGTTGATAGTAAGTACCAAGTAGTCGAGCTTCTGTGGTCCAAGTACCCCAAGTATTCCCTACTGGGATGGTAATACCGGGTTCCACGTGAATACGGTTCGCCGATGGCTTGCCTGCAGCGTCGGTATCAAATATTGAGACATGACTTATCATGTCGAAGTCTAAGTACTCCATCACCTCAGGAGCATAGTAATTGTACTCTAGCTGTGGCATTAGGCGGTAAGGTAGATTATTACTTGTAGTCAGAACTTGGAAATCTCGAACAAGTACCGATGCATCCCAGTTTTGGGAACGGTATGTCGCTCGGCCTTCCTGAAGTAGTTGGCCATCTTCACGATTACCAATACCAGAACTTAGATCGGTAAAGTAATCAATGTCGCTGACTTTTGAGTAGTCGACTTCAAACAACCACGATTGCTGGAATATCCCTGAGTGCTGAAGTTGAGCCCCCCAACGATCGCCTTTTTCGGAGTATTTTTTGTCATCCGGTAAATACTCAGACTCGATACTACCTGAGCCAAAGTCGCTCAAGTAACGGAATTTACTGTTAAGTTGTGTGCCACGCTCTTGCATGTACTTAAAAGTGGTTTCTAAGTCGTAGTTTGGCGCCAAGTTCCAATACACAGGGATTTCAGCTTCAAAACCATCACTTGAACCGTATGACACGGTTGGGTACAGGAAACCTGTTTTACGTGTATCACCAATAGGAACAGTTAGATAAGGCAGATAGAAAACTGGAACGCTCTGGATTTCAAAGCGTGGGTTATAAAAGGTCGCTTGCTCTTCGTCTTGGTCGACATCGATACTCGATGCTCTTAGACGCCAAGCGTTGTCACCAATCGGGCAAGAGGTAATCGAGCCATCTTCAATCTCATAAACCGCTTTACCTGTTTTTGCGATATAAACAGCATCTCCGCGACCCGGTTCGCAAAGAAATTCGTAATCGGTATTTTCTAACGTCATCTCATCGGTAGTCAGATTGTTGGTTGCTCTATCTGATACTGACTTGATTTGACCATCACTAAAGTTTACGTTGCCTTCAGCTACAACGATATTTTCTTGTTGGTGTAGGGTTACGTTATCAGCAAGGATGGTCTTGTTCCCTTGCGTAACTCTTACGTCACCTGAATATATAGCCTTGTCACCATTGATAGCTTCTAAGCGATCTGACTCAACGTGTGCGGGTAGCTGTGTCTCGTTTTCTGCAGCGGGTTCGATCAAGCATTGATCTATAGAGGGCATTTCCTGCACACTACTATTGGTGATTGTTTCAGCTTGAGTTGTCGACACGTATAACGCCGTACTTATAGACGCGGCTAACAGGGTGCGGGAAAAAGATTGCATGAAGTTGAACTATCCTGTGTCACTAGATGAAGGGTTGATCTAGTATCAATCCAATTAATAAAGCATTTTCCTTATGATAAAGGAAATATTAGCATTCAGCATCATCAGACAGCATTACTCAGATAAAATTCATAGATAGAGAACACATAATGCAAATATTTGGCAAAATTTTGGGCGCGTTTTTTGGCTTTTTATTTGGAGGGCCGCTCGGTTTAGTTTTTGGTCTGTTTTTAGGACATCAATTCGATAAAGCTCGCCGATTGAACCAATCTGGATTCAATAGCTCTGGTTTTGGTCGAGGGCCAAGCCAAGCAGAAAGACAGAGTGAGTTTTTTAAATCCGCTTTTGCGGTTATGGGACATGTTGCTAAAGCGAAGGGGCAAGTAACACCAGAAGAGATTCAGCTTGCTTCTACCATGATGGAGCGCATGAACCTACATGGAGAGCAACGTAAAGCGGCGCAAGATGCTTTTCGTGACGGTAAAGAGAGTGACTTCCCGCTGAGCGACGTACTTGAGCGAGTGAAAATCTCATCGGGTGGTCGTTTTGATCTTCTACAGTTCTTTCTTGAGTTGCAAGTATCTGCTGCATTTGCTGATGGGAGCTTGCATCCAAGTGAGCGTCAGGTCTTGCATAAGATAGCTCAAGGTCTAGGGTTTTCTGCAGAGCAACTAGAACGCCGCTTGCAGATGCAAGAAGCCGCGTTCCGTTTCCAACAACAGGGTGGAAGCTTTGGTGGTGGTCATCATCAAGGGCAATCTTCAGGTTGGCAGCAAGCATCACAGCAGAACCAGCTTGGCGATGCCTTTAAGGTATTAGGAGTCAGCGAAAGTGCTGATGGTAAAGAAGTGAAGAAAGCCTACCGTAAGTTGATGAATGAACATCACCCAGATAAATTGATGGCGAAAGGTTTACCGCCAGAGATGATGAATGTTGCGAAAGAGAAATCGCAAGAGATTCAAAATGCTTATGACCTGATAAAAAAAGTTAAAGGTTTTAAGTAATCGAACACTAAAGCGAGTCATGACATTAAATGACTCGCTTTTTTATTAAAGGGAATTATATGACGGTAACGTATCAGGATGTTCTAGAGTTTTGGTTCGATGAGTTGACGCCTAAAGATTGGTTTACTGGCGGCGCCGAGATTGACTCTTTGATAGAGTCTCGATTTTCTGAACTGCACAAAACTGCGACTCAAGGTGAGCTGTTTGAATGGCGACAAAACGCACAAGGGCGATTGGCAGAGATTATCGTGCTTGATCAGTTTTCTCGAAATATTGGTAGAAACAGTCTGGCAGCTTTTTCTGCTGATCCGATGGCGTTGGCTCTAGCGCAAGAGGCGGTAGCGGGTGGTTTTGACCACCAACTTAACGAGCAACAAAAAAGTTTCCTGTATATGCCTTATATGCACAGTGAATCTTTGTTGGTCCATGAACAAGCCGTGGAGCTCTTTTCTCAAACGGGATTAGAACATAATTTGGATTTTGAGTTTAAGCACAAGATTATCATTGAGCGATTTGGTCGCTATCCGCACCGTAATGAAGTGTTAGGACGAATTTCGACTCCTGAAGAGGTTGAATTCTTGCAGCAGCCAGGTTCAAGTTTCTAGTTTTAGAACTCAGTGAAATAGATGAAAAGAGGCTAGTGGTTGATAAAACCCTAGCCTCTTTTTTGTTTTGCTTTAGTTATGAAGTTTAGCGTTAGAGCTAGTTAGCTTGGTTGAGCGACCAGTCGTAGTCATAACTGATATTTTGAGTATTGGTTACTGCTTCTGTTCGATATTGGTCTAAGTGCTGAATGAGTTGTTTCTCCGTACCAAAATCCACAGCAAACCAATCGTAAATCGATGATAGCTGAAGCTTATTATTTGTAACCAGCACGCCTTTGTCACTGTTTACAAACTCATGAGCAGCTTGCTCTAGCAAGGTTTCAGTATTGTCAGAGGTAAAAGCATCAGGCTGCAAGTTAGGGCAACCTAGGCTGGCACAGTTCACTGCATAATGCGTGCGTGGGTCTTGCCAAATCGGTCGTAGGATTCGATGTTCAATATTGTTGAGTGTCAGTGACTTACCGTTAACGACTACCACATCATCTCCCCACGGTCCGAAACTAAATAGTCCGCCAAGTTTAGTGATGGATTTTATCGGGTAGGTATCAAGAATCAAATCGACAGTCACGGCGTTGTATAGGTTAACCCAATAGGCATACTGCTCCGCTTTTGAATAGTCGAGCGGATTAACTTGTTCGAGTTGCTTGATGTATTGCTTGAGCTTTTTTTTATCGGCAGTGTTCACTGCTTTATAGCGAACTAGGGTATTTTGCCCTTGTTTAACTAGGTTGTTATCGAGAAATTGCTGCCAATCTTGGTGAGATACTTGTTCTAGATTGGTTTCATTGCTTTGATTCCAGTACCGCCAAAGATCGGATTTAGGCGCAGACCAAACTAAGGTTGAGAAAAGTAGGCTGACAATAAAAAGTAGTTGTTTCATGGCATTCTCCTGATGACTGACTACTAAGACCTTATGGCTTACCATTTTCTTTCATGGCTCTTCAGTTAAATAACGAACTTAGTCAAATAAAGAAGAAGTTTAATAATGATATTCAGCTAAATAAAAAAGGTTGGCACTAGGCCAACCTTTTATGTCTACAGAAACTGTGTGATTCTATTTCAAGACTTCTTTATTTCAGGAAGCTAGGAATCTTAGCTTCAAACTCTGAGATCTTATCAGCATGTTGAAGTGTAAGGCCGATATTATCTAAACCATTCAGTAAGCAATGACGGCGGAACTCATCAATTTCAAACGAGTACTGTTTACCATTTGCGCTCACTTTCATTGCTTCTAGATCAACGGTGATTTCTGCGCCTTCATTTGCTTCAACGAATTGGAATAGCTCATCCACTTCTTGCTCAGTCAATCGAACCGGCACCATTTGGTTGTTGATCGAGTTACCGTAGAAAATGTCGGCAAAGCTCGGTGCGATCATCACTTGGATACCGTAATCGGCAAGCGCCCAAGGTGCATGTTCACGAGATGAGCCACAACCGAAGTTTTCACGAGCTAGAAGAATTGAAGCGCCTTGGTAGCGTGCTTCGTTCATTACAAACTCAGGGTTTGGTTGTTTGCCAGCGTCATCTAAGAAGCGCCAGTCGTGGAACAAGTGCTTACCAAAACCGATGCGGTTCACTTTCTGTAGAAACTGCTTTGGAATGATCGCATCAGTGTCGATGTTGGCCGTATCTAGAGGAACGACTAATCCGGTGTGTTGTTGAAAACCTGACATGTTAAATCCTCTAATTAAAGTTCACGAATATCGACAAAGTGACCAGCGATAGCGGCTGCGGCTGCCATCGCTGGGCTAACTAGGTGCGTACGACCATCACGGCCTTGGCGACCTTCAAAGTTACGGTTTGATGTAGAAGCACAGCGCTCTTGTGGACCTAGACGGTCATTGTTCATTGCAAGACACATAGAGCAGCCTGGTAGGCGCCATTCAAAACCTGCTTCGATGAAGATCTTATCTAGGCCTTCTGCTTCAGCTTGCGCTTTTACTTGCTCAGAGCCTGGAACGATCAATGCTTGAACATGTTTCGCGACTTGGCGGCCTTTTGCTACGGCAGCAGCTGCACGCATGTCTTCGATACGCGAGTTAGTACAAGAACCTACGAAGACTTTATCGACGTTGTAATCCGATAGCGACTTACCTGCTTCAAGACCCATATAAGCCAGAGCTTTTTCTGCAGATGCCTTTTCAACAGGGTCTGCGAAGCTTTCTGGTGCAGGGATTGGTGTGTCTACCGAGATAACCTGACCTGGGTTGGTTCCCCATGTGACTTGCGGTTTGATGTCTGCCGCTTCTAGCGTGACAACAGCATCGAACTCTGCGTCAGCATCGGTTTTCAATGTGTCCCAGTATTCAATTGCCGCTTCTAAGTCTTCCCCTGCTGGAGAGAACTTACGACCTTTGATGTACTCGTATGTCGTTGCATCTGGAGCAATTAAGCCAGCTTTCGCACCAAGCTCAATTGCCATGTTACATACCGTCATACGACCTTCCATCGTAAGGTCTGTAATTGCCTCACCACAGAATTCAACCACGTAGCCTGTACCGCCAGCAGCCGTTGTTTTACCGATGATCGCTAGCACGATGTCTTTTGCAGTGATGCCCGGAGCAACCTTGCCTTTTACTTCGATCTTCATGGTTTTAGCGCGAGCTTGTTTTAGCGTTTGAGTTGCTAGAACGTGTTCAACTTCTGAAGTACCAATACCGAACGCAAGAGAACCAAATGCACCGTGTGTCGCAGTGTGTGAGTCACCACATACGATGGTCATGCCCGGTAGAGTAATACCTAGCTCAGGGCCCATGACGTGCACAATACCTTGGTATTTGTGGTTTAGGTCGTAAAGCGTTACACCAAACTCTTCACAGTTTTTTGATAGCGTTTCCATTTGGATACGAGCCATCTCTCCAGAAGCATTAATGTCTTTGGTTTGAGTTGATACGTTGTGATCCATGGTCGCGAAAGTCTTGCCTACTTGGCGAACTTTACGGCCTTTTTCTCGCAGCCCATCAAACGCTTGAGGTGACGTTACTTCGTGAACTAGGTGACGGTCGATGTAAAGAATCGGGTTTTCGCCTTCCGCTGCTACTGCAACGTGTGCGTCGTAAACTTTTTCGTATAAGGTTTTTGCTTGCTGGTTTGTCGACATAGCTGTTCTTCCTTGGGAGCATCAGTCCCAGTGTTTGTTTCGAGCCAAGTCATGCGGTTTAAGCTGACTTGGCTTGATATTATTCTTATGTACTTGCTTTTAATCGGAGCATTTAGCCTATGAAGCTAAGATGTACTCTGCGATCTTGTCACCCATTTCAGAGGTAGTAAGCGCTTGGTTGTTACCTGCAAGGTCTGCTGTTAGCTCGCCTGCAGAAAGTGCTTTAGACACCGCTGCTTCGATGTCTTGTGCTGCTGCTTCTTCGCCTAGGCTGTAACGAAGCATTAGCGCAGCAGAAAGAATTTGCGCTACTGGGTTCGCGATGTTCTTGCCTGCGATATCTGGCGCGCTGCCACCTGCAGGTTCGTATAGGCCGAAGTTACTTTCGTTCAAGCTTGCAGAAGGAAGCATACCCATAGAGCCGGTGATCATTGCACACTCATCAGAGATGATGTCACCGAAGATGTTTGAACATAGCATTACGTCAAACTGAGATGGATCTTTGATTAGCTGCATGGTCGCGTTGTCGATGTACATGTGGTTTAGCGTGACATCTGGGTAGTCTTTCGAGATTTCTTCAACCACTTCACGCCATAAGATAGAGCTCTGTAGAACGTTCGCTTTATCGATTGAGTAAACGTTTTTGTTACGTAGACGTGCAGATTCAAAAGCAATCTTTGCAATGCGTTCGATTTCGTAACGGTGGTAAATCTCAGTATCAAAGGCTTTTTCAGTTGCGCCTTCGCCTTCACGACCTTTAGGTTGGCCGAAGTAGATGCCGCCTGTTAGCTCACGAACAACAACGATGTCGAAACCATTACCTGAAATGTCAGCACGCAAAGGAGAGAAAGACTCTAGACCTTTATGGATTTGTGCAGGACGTAGGTTACAGAACAATTGGAAGTGTTTACGCAGGGGAAGTAGAGCACCACGCTCTGGTTGATCGTTTGGTGGAAGGTGTTCCCACTTAGGGCCGCCAACCGAGCCAAATAGTACTGCGTCAGATTCTTCACAGCCTGTTACTGTCGCTTCTGGAAGTGGACAGCCGTGGTTATCAATTGCGATACCACCAACATCATACTCTTCGCGAGAAAAGCTAATTGCGTGTTTCTTTTCGATCGCGTCTAACACCTTGTGTGCTTGCTGCATTACTTCTGGGCCAATGCCATCACCAGGTAGTACGGCAATCTTGTATGATTTATCAGTCATGTTAATCCTTTAATTCTTGTTACTGAGCTGTTCGCTCGTTTTAAATTTTGTCCCTAAAGCCAATAACATCGGCTCTAGGGCTCTGTTATTGGGTGTTTAAACTGTCGCGATTCTTTGCTGTTTCATTTCAGCAATGGTGTCTGCGCGTTGAATGCTATTAATAACGTGCAGTAGCGCCTGACCAGAGGCCTCAACGATATCCGTTGAAACGCCCGTACCGTGGTATTTACGGCCTTTATAGTTAGCAATAATATCAGCTTGGCCTAGGCCATCTTCGCCTTCACCTTTCGCGGTAAGGTCGAATTTATCCAAGGCAATCTCGTAACCCGTTAAGCGGTAGATACATTGGTATAAAGCATCAACAGGGCCGTTACCAACAGCCGCTTCGCATTTCTCTTCATCGCCACATTGAAGCTTGATGCTGGTGGTAGACATAACACTACCAGATTGCACGCTTAGGTAGTTAAGTTTATAGAAGTCATCTTCGTCGCGTAGGTTCGCAAAGTGCATTAGTGCTTCAAGGTCGTAATCGAACACTTGGCCTTTACGGTCAGCTAGCTTCAAGAAGTCTTCGTACAATGAATCTAGGCTGTACTCGTTGTCTTTGTAACCCATAGCATCCATGTGGCTCTTAACGGCTGCACGACCGCTGCGGCTTGTTAGGTTCAATGCTTTGTTCTTCAAGCCAATAGACTCAGGCGTCATGATCTCGTAAGTGTTCTTGTTCTTAAGCATGCCATCTTGGTGGATACCTGAAGAGTGGCTGAATGCGTTAGCACCAACGATTGCTTTGTTGTCTTGAATTGGCATGTGGCAAAGCTGGCTAACCAACTTACTGGTACGGTGAATCTCTTTGTGATCCAAACCAGTATGAACACCTAATAGCTCTTGACGAGTTTTGATGATCATTGCGATTTCTTCTAAAGAACAGTTACCCGCACGCTCACCAATACCATTGATTGTGCCTTCAATTTGTCGAGCACCCGCTTGAACCGCAGCAATTGAGTTGGCAACCGACATACCTAAATCATCGTGGCAGTGAACAGAGATGATCGCTTGATCGATGTTTGGTACGCGATCAAATAGCGTTTGGATAATGCCACCGAATTCATTTGGTACTGTGTAGCCTACAGTATCTGGAATGTTGATGGTTTTTGCGCCAGCGTTGATAGCAGCTTCAACCATACGACATAGGTTGTCGATAGGTGTACGACCTGCATCTTCACAAGAGAACTCAACATCATCGGTATAGTTACGCGCATGCTTTACAGCTTTTACTGCCATCTCGACAACATCGTCGTAGCTGCGACGTAATTTGTCTTGAACGTGAACCGTCGATGTCGAAATAAAGGTATGAATACGGAACTGCTCAGCGACTTTTAACGCTTCTGCCGCTGCGTCGATGTCTTTCGCAACTGCGCGAGAAAGTGCACAGATTCGGCTATCTTTAATATTCTTCGCGATGGTTTGTACAGATTCGAAATCGCCTGGTGATGACACTGGGAAACCGGCTTCAATAACATCTACACCCAGTCGTTCAAGTGCATAAGCGATCTGTAATTTCTCTTTTACCGTAAGGCTTGCTGCCAACGCTTGCTCGCCATCACGTAAGGTCGTGTCAAAAATTATCACTTGATCGTTCATGGGTGCTTCCTTATATCGATAATGAATCGATTGCTATCCAAATTATTATTAAGAATGATGTTCTTTTAAAAGTGCCAGTTACAAAAAAACCCGCTCAGCGCGGGTTTTAATATTTGTGTAGTTCTTGACCCACAACTTACCCGCGCGATTGGTTCACGATAAGGAGAAGTTTCAGCAGTCGAGAAGAAGAAAAAATCATTACACAAATATCCGTAAATAAACTGTTAACACCATATTTACCGGAATTTATTCTGAGCGTCAAACAAGAAAATCCAATATCAGCGTGCATTGGCGACGTTTTGGTTTGGTTTATGCTGTTTTGTGTTGTTTTGTTGGCTGAATCATCTGATTGGCGGTTTTGTATTGGGGGGTTAGTTTATCGTTTGGCTTATGTGTAGGTTAAAACTTTGTAGTAAATCTTTTTGATGGAACGATTCACCAAAAAAATCACAAGCGTGACCAAATTAATTAATCAATTGATTAAATAGTGAGTAATTAATCTTCTACTGTTACGCCTGTTTATCTCTATAATTAATCATATGATTAATTATAGAGATGGATTTTTGCCATGACGGCACGAAAAGCAGGGCGACCTCAAAAGAACTTAGATGTTCGACAGTTATTGATTGAGCATGCTCGTGATCTCTTTGTCGTTCAGCCATACGATAAGGTCTCGACACGTTTAATTGCTGATCGTGCGGGTGTGAACATTGCGATGATCCGTTATTACTTTGGTAGTAAGGCCGGGCTGTTTGAGGCGATGCTGCGTGAAACGCTACGACCGATGCAATTGCAGATGCAAAGGTTGGTTGAAGAAAGTAGCCATGAGAACTTTCTTGATTTAATGCGGACTTACTACAAAGAGATGGTCAAGGTGCCCAAGTTTCCTCGCTTGATAGCTCAAGTGATGAATATGCCGCCTTCAGAGGTGCAGAGAGAGTTGCTAGAGAAGGTCTTTCTTGATGTAACCAAACCTGCTCAAGATGTCATTTTTGAAAAACTGGTGGCACAAGGCGTTTTAAGAAAAGATATGGATCCTAAACTCTGTCGCGTGTCGTATATAAGCTTGATGGTATTTCCATTCATTGCGCCGCCTCCTCTATTAGCAATCCATGGTATTGAGATTAATGAAGAATTTCTTAACCGCTTAATCGAACACAACATTAAATTGATGACAGAAGGCTTTATAAATACGCCTAGCCCTTCTTCTGTGCAGGACCAAAGATAATGGAAATAAATAAAAAACTACTCTTCTTTCCAGCACTTGCGGTTGGTGTGATTGGCCTTGTCGCCGCGATTAACTTGAAGCCGGATCTGCCAACCAAACCTGCAGGTGATAGAGCCCGCTTAGTTGATACAGTAAGCCTAGAGCAACAACTGATAGCGCCGTTAGCGGTTGGTTTTGGCAAAGTGGTGCCGAAAGTCGAATGGAAAGCGATTGCTGAGGTGACAGGACAAATAGTGTATCGACACCCGGAGCTTGAAAAAGGGCAGGTGATCCCTGCAGGAACGGTTGTACTCAAGGTTGATCCATTGGATTACGAATTGAAACTGATACAAGCAGAGGCGGATCTAAAATCAAGCCAAACCTCATTAGCGAAATTGAATCAAGAAGAAGACAACCTTAATCAGACTCTTAAGATCGAAAAGAATCGCTTAGTGATCAGCAACAAAGAGCTACAACGTAAACAGGATCTGCGTAAGAAAGGGCTAACTTCTCAGTCTGATGTCGACCTGCAACAACAAAGCGCATTGTCTCAACAGAAGCTAGTGTTGGATATCGCGAACCAAATTGCTTTAATGCCAGATGAAAAACGCGTCGCGGAAGCGGTGATTAAGGTCAACGTATCTAAAGTGAAAGAAGCACAACGCTCTCTCGATAAGACCACCATAACCTTGCCAAGAGCGATGCGAATAGCTCAGGTTGATATTGAACAAAATCAAGTGGTTAATCTTCAGCAAGAGATGTTTATTGCTCACGGGATTAATGTCATGGAAGTGGAGGCACAACTTTCTATTCACGATATGCAAACTTTAGCCTCCAGTTTTAACCAGTTCCCTCGCGATGCAGCAGGAATCCCTAATCCTTATGAAGCGCCAATCAAAGCAAGCATTCAACTTAATAGCGGCAACCTGAACCTTAGCTGGCCTGCGAAGGTGGCAAGAATCAGTGAAACAGTTGATGAAAACCAAGCGACGGCGGGGATTATTCTCGAGATCGCTCAAGATTACTCACAATTGCAACCAGACAGCGCAACGCCTTTGGTCAACGGCATGTTTGTCAAAGCTGAGATTGAGGGTGTAGCGAATCTGAGTTGGGTGGTTCCAGAGCGAGCACTGCATGGTGATAAGGTTTATCTGATGGATGACAATCAGCGTTTGCAAGTGGTCAATGTTGAAGTGCTTTATCGCAGAGACAATCAAGTGGTTGTGAGTGGCGAGCTACAAACTGGAGATAAACTGGTGCTCAATGATGTTCTGCCAGCAATTGAAGGCATGTTACTGAAAGAGTCGAACTCTGAAGAGGCTGAGCTTGAATCAAATACTCAGGAGAGTGCGTCATGATCAAGTTTTTCTCTCGGCACCCAACAGCAGCAAACTTGCTGATGCTTGGGCTGTTGATCTTGGGTATAAGTTCACTATCAACCATCAAACGTGAAACCTTTCCCGCTTATGACCCGCCTTACATTATGGCTGCGATTGTTTATCCCGGCGCTTCTCCACAAGAAGTGGAAGAGAGCTTATGTGTGCGAATGGAAGATGCAGTAGACGGGTTAGCTAACATTGAAGAGACTCAGTGTGAAGCGATCGAAGGCAGCGCTCGTTTAATTCTCAAGTTAAATGAGAAAGCGGACATCGGCCGAATGCTGGTGGACGTGCAAACTCAGATCAACTCGATCAATGACTTCCCAACCGAGATTGAATCACCTGTTGTTCAAGAGCTAGATTGGAATGAACCAGTTGTTGATATCGCCATCACAGCCGAAACGTCGTGGCCGGAACTTAAGGCCTACGCGGAAGAGCTTAAGCGCACTATGAAGCTCGATTACGGTGTATCTTTGGTCGAGGTCAGCGGCTTCTCAGATCATCAATATCGAGTAGAACTGGATACCCAAGCCATTCGTCAGCTGGGTTTGAGCGTCGGTGATATCGCCGATCAGATAGGCCGTCAAAATGTAAAGCTTCCGAGCGGTAACGTTGAAACACCAGACAAGAACTTTTTGATTCATTTTGACGAGAGGCGAATTACGCCTGTTGAACTGGAAAGTATCGTGGTTGGATCTGCGCCTAATGGTTCGGTGATTCGCTTAAGGGACATAGCCAAAATAACCGACCGCTTTGAGCTTGATGAACAGAAGGTACTGTTTGATGGTAAGCCTTCTGCACTATTGAAGATCAGCAAAAACAAAGAAGATGATGCGCTACGAATCAAAGAGAACGTGACCCGATTCGTTGAAGATCAAAGCGCGATTGCCCCTGATGGTGTGACATTGCAAATGACCAATGATCTCTCGTCTGTACTTTGGGATCGTTTAACCATGATGGTACGCAACGGCTGGCAAGGTATTGTGCTGGTGTTTGCCACCATGTGGTTGTTCTTCAGTTTGCGATATTCATTCTGGGTTGCGGCAGGTTTACCCGTAGCCTTCCTTGGTGGCTTGTTCTTAATGGCCAACCTTGGTCTGTCGATCAACATCATGTCATTGGTCGGCTTATTAATGGCGATCGGTATTATGATGGATGACGCCATCGTGATTGCCGAATCGATAGCCTCCCATTTAGATCGGGGGCAGAGCGTAGATGATGCGGTGTACAACGGCGTTAAGAAAGTGCTTCCCGGAGTACTGTCTTCTTTCCTAACCACTGTGTGTATTTTCGGTAGCTTACTGTTTCTTGATGGTGAGATGGGCGCGGTGCTTAAGGCCGTTCCTCAAGTCTTGATTTTGGTGCTGTCGTTGAGCTTGATTGAAGCCTTCCTGATTCTACCTAATCACCTATCTCATTCATTACACAAAGAAAAGAATGACAAGCCAGCGCTGCGTTTTAAGGTTGTGTTACTTGAGAAGTTTGAGAACTTCCGTAATACCACTTTGATGAACATGGTTGAGAAAGTCGTGACCTTCCGCTACGCCTTTATGGGCGGAGTGATTACGCTGTTGTTGCTTTCTGTAGCCTTGATTGCTGGTGGCATTGTTAAGTTTCAACCTTTTCCTGAGCTGGATGGTGATATTGCCGAGGCACGTATCATTCTTCCGCCGGGAGCATCATTGTCTCAAACCGAAAAAGTGGTCGACAAAATTGTCGCGTCTGCTGAGCGTTTGAACAAGCAATGGAGCGAAGAGGTTGAAGAAGGCAATACATTGGTCGAGCATATCACCAGCCAATTCAATGCCAACGCCGATGCCAATGAATCAGGCCCACACTTAGCCACAGTGCGCTTAGATTTACGCGGAGCAGAGAGTCGTAATACGATTATCGATGACTTCATTGATGCGTGGCGTGAAGATATTGGCGATTTAGCGGATCCTATTTCATTGGTGTTCAAGCAACCCACTATGGGCCCGGGCGGTCGTGCTATTGAGATTCGTGCTAAGCATGATGACCTGAGTGCATTGAAATCGGCCTCTTTGGATATTCAGGAATACCTCAATCAGTTTGATGGCGTACACGGTGTGCTTGATGACATGCGCATGGGTAAGGAAGAGATCTTAGTGAAGCTGCGCCCTGGAGCCGAAACCTACAATGTGAATGGGCAGATGATTGCATCTCAGTTACGAGCGGCTTTCTTTGGGCAAACGGCGGATGAGATTCAAATCGGTGTTGAGAATATCTCGATTGAGGTTCGTCTTGATAAAGAGCAAGCGGGCGACATACAGCAGCTGGCTAACTTCCCAATCATTACCGCAGATGGCAGTCAGATCCCGCTAGCAACATTGGCGACATTAGATTTCCAACGTAATTACGTGCGAATCCAGCGCATTGATGGGCTGAGAACCATCAGCATCTTTGGTGATATTGACAATAAGAAAGCGAGCTCATCCGCGATTTTGGCTCAGTTCCAAAAAGATGAAGCAGCCAAGCTTGTTCAGAAGTACCCAGGTTTACGCTTTGATTTCGAAGGGGAAGCTAAAGATGCAGCTAAGACTGGCGCCTCGATGGGCAAAGGATTCTTACTCGGCTTATTCGGCGTGTTTGCGATCCTTAGCTATCAGTTCAGAAGCTACTTAGAGCCTGTGGTCGTGATGTTAGCCATTCCACTCGCCTTTATTGGAGTGGTTGTTGGTCACTGGATACTTGGCCACTCTTTAAGTATGCCTAGCATGATGGGCTTTGTGTCGCTTGCCGGGATTGTGGTCAACGATTCTATCTTGTTGGTGCAGTATATTCGTCACCATGTCGATGAGGGAGATAGCGTGCATGACTCAGTGGTGAAAGCCAGTCGCGAGCGTTTCCGTGCGGTATTTTTGACCTCAATGACGACAGCAGCTGGTTTGTTACCGCTACTAACGGAAACTAGCTTGCAGGCTCAGGTTATCCAGCCATTGGTTATTTCGATTGTGTTCGGCATATTTGCCTCGACCTTACTGGTGCTGTTTATGATCCCAGCGGCCTACGCGATATTGGCGGATTTCGGTTTGGTGAAAAAGCACGAGCCACTCTCGTTATAGAGTCTTCGTTTATTCGTCTTTAAAGAAATAACAAACAATAAAGCGACCTTGAGTCGCTTTATTTGTATCTGTGTGATCACACTCAAGCTTGGGATGCCCAATTTAGTTGAGTCATTTGCTTCAAAATTCATTTTAGTTCATTCAAAACGTCACTTAACTGTCATTTCAGGGGAATAACTTGAGCCTTAACTGAATAAGGATTGTTAAGGAGAACGTATGCGTACTATCGAACCTATTGTCCGCTGGGATGTGGCATTTTCTGTTTTCTGCTTAAAGAACCGTTACAGCGGGCAACATGCAACCTTGAGTAAAGCGGTGTCTCATACTGGAGACGGACACCTTTATGTTTTGATTGCTTTGGTTGCACTGCTGGCTGATAGCAACACCGGTCGAGATTTTCTTTTGGTGGGCTTAACCGCTTTTGCTATCGAACTGCCTATCTACTGGCTGGCCAAAAATACCCTCAAGCGCCGTAGACCAGCTGAATTCTCTTCACTGCTTCACTCTCATATTGTGCCATCCGATAAATACAGCCTGCCTTCAGGGCATTCCGCTGCGGCTTTTGTTATGGCGACCCTAATTGGACATTTCTATCCGAGCTTGTACCTCTTTAGCTTAGTGTGGGCAACTGCGATTGCAGGCTCTCGAATCCTGCTCGGTGTGCACTTTTTAACGGACGTACTGATTGGTGCAGCCTTGGGCATCGCTTGTACTAGCCTTGCTATCAGTTTCATTCTGTAATCATTTTGTTGGCAATCACTGCCGAGCTAAAGTGGTAAATTCAAAGGAACATGCATGAAAATTTTATATGGTGTACAAGGTACGGGGAATGGTCACATCGCGAGGGCGAGAGCAATGGCTGTTGCTTTTCGTCAGCAAAATATCGATGTCGATTTTCTATTCTCAGGTCGAGAAGCGAGCAAATACTTTTCGATGGAAGCGTTTGGCAACTATCAGACTCGCAGCGGCTTAACTTTTTACAGCGAGCAGGGGCAGGTTAAATACGGCAAAACATTCATCAAGAATAACATCTGGCGATTTCTCCGTGAGATTAACCAGATCGATCTTACGCCTTATGACTTAGTGATTAATGACTTTGAGCCTGTGACTGCGTGGGCGGCTAAGCGGCAAGGTGTGCCATGCATTGGGATAAGCCACCAGAATGCGTTTCGTTATGATGTACCCAAAGAAGGGGGCAACTGGATTGAACATTCAGTGATTCAACATTTCGCTCCAACCGAGCACTCTATTGGTTTGCATTGGTATCACTTTGAACAGCCGATTTTACCACCTATTGTTCATACACCGATTGTTCACACGCTGGTTGGTAATGAACAAACCAAAACAGCACCAGATTTTACGTTGGTCTATTTGCCGTTTGAGGAGATTGAGTCGATCTCAGAGCTGCTGATGAAGTTCATTTCCCATAATTTTGTTTGCTACCACCCGAATGTCATTGAGCATAGCCGAGTCGAAAATATTGAGTTTAAACCACTCAGTCATGCAGGCTTTCAATTCGACCTAAACCAGTGCTCAGGTGTGGTAGCCAATGGCGGCTTTGAATTGCCATCTGAAGCCCTAACCTTGGGGAAAAAATTGCTTCTCAAACCACTCGAAGGACAGTTCGAACAACAGAGCAATGTGGCGACGCTAGAGGCTCTTGGATTAGCTCAAACCATGACCTTTTTAGATGCGGCTATCTTGCGTACTTGGCTCAGTGAAAAACAGGCTGAAGTGGTCACTTACCCTGACGTGGCAAGTGCACTCGTTGAATGGCTATTAGCGGGGAATTGGTCTAATCAAGACGACTTAAGAAAGCAACTTTGGGGCAAGGTAGATTTTCCAAGTTATGCATCGCTCACCTAACTCATAAGTGTTATTTCTGAATGGACTGGCCAACTAATTCATAGGTTCAATAAGTTGTAACAATTGTAACCAAACGATAGAACAGCTAAATAAGTCGAAATGAAACTCATAAGTGAAGCATTTTATGTTTTTTTATAACTCTATAAGTTTCTGATTTTTAGGTGTTATTTAATCATTAAGGTAAAATAAAATTATTCTTTATCAATCTTGTTGGTAGCTCGAGATGTATTGGTTAATAGTAATGGTAATCCGAAAAGTATCGGTCTGATAAATATAAGAATTAGTGGTTATCTATTCCCATACCATTACCAATTTAACGCTGTCGAACCGACAAGAGGCAACTTGAATGTTAGAGAAAAAAGACGCAATGAGTGCAATTGCAAGCTACAGAATGGAAAGCACACTTCGTGGAGTTGACTTAAATCTTTTGACTGTATTTGATGCAGTTATGCAAGAGCAAAACATTACACGTGCAGCTCACAATCTGGGTATGTCTCAGCCTGCTGTAAGTAACGCTGTTGCTCGTCTAAAAGTGATGTTTAACGACGAACTATTCATGCGTCAAGGTCGTGGTATTCAACCGACTCAACGTGCTCGCCAGCTGTTTGGTCCAATCCGCCAAGCGCTACAGTTAGTACGCAACGAACTACCAAGTTCTGTGTTCTCTCCAGAGTCGTCTTCTCGCCTGTTCAAACTTGCGATTTGCAGCCCTTGTGACATGCGTTTTGCTCCTAAGATTATGTCGACAATCAATGACCAAGCACCTAGCGTTAAACTGCACATGGATGCTGAATTCGATCGTCAACTTTCAGAGCGCATGCGCTACCAAGAAATCGACTTCGTTATTGATTACGCTCGTTTTGATGAGCAAGGCTTCTCAAGCACTGAAATCTTCCAAGATGAATTAGTTGTGGTTGCTTCTGCTTCTCACCCACGCATCAACGGTGAAGTTTCTGCGGCAGAGCTGCTTAACGAAAAACACGCAAAACTGTCTCGCATCCATGGTCAACGTAGCTTCTCTGAGCAAGCTTACCGTGACCTAGATTGCACGCCTTTCTATGAAGGTACGAGCTTGAGTAACGTTCTTTACGTTGTTGGTCAATCTGAACTAGTAACGATTGCTCCTCGTTGGATGGTAGAGCATGCAGCAAATAAAGAGCAGCTTCAGATTCTAGATTTCCCATTCGATAATGCGGCTATTTCTGGCTTCCTAAGCTGGCACGAATCAAGTGAAAAGGACAAAGGACACATTTGGTTACGAGATCAGTTAATGATGATCTGTGGTGAAGTCGTGGCACTTAACTAGACACTAATCCCTATGTTTTATAAGCCCTAAGCTAGGAGTCTGGCTTGGGGCTTTTTTGTACCTGCTATTTTTGTTGATAGAAAATTTAGCGTGAGACGTACTATTACTTATAACTTTGAGCTTCATCAGTTGCCTTTTCCATGATCAGAGGTACACTTGTGCGCTCAAAAAAGCTTACAGGTGTAAGCCAAAGGTAAAGAGATGGCCAATTTAGATTTTCATATCGTAAAAAGACTTCGTGACCAAATTGCCCAAGGCGGCAACCGTACAGCTTTGAAGCACAAAGTAGACAATGTATGGCAAGGCATTAGCTGGGAACAGTTTGGACAACAAATCGATACGCTTTCATTAGCACTGTTGGCTCAAGGACTGAGAGTTCAGGATAAGATCGGTATCTATTCGAATAATATGCCTCAATGGACAGTGGCAGATTTTGCATCTTTACAAGCGCGTCTTGTGACTGTGCCGATTTATCCGACGAACACAGCAGCACAGTCTTCTTACATCATCCAAAACGCAGATGTGAAGATCTTATTCGTTGGCGAACAGGTTCAATTCGATGCGGCTGTTAGCCTGTTTGAAGAGTGCGAACAGTTAGAAGTGGTTGTTGCTATGTCTGATGACATTGACCTTCAAGGCCACAACTTTGCAGAATCGTGGACTGACTTCATGGCGCGTGGCGTTGAAGCACAACAAGCTGAACTTGACATGCGTCTTGCTGATGCAAGCATGGACGACTTACTGACTCTTATCTATACCTCTGGTACCACAGGTCAGCCAAAAGGCGTAATGCTTGATTACACCAATATTGGCTACCAGTTAGAAGGCCACGATGAGCGCCTTAGCCTAAGCAAAGACGATGTCTCACTGTGTTTCCTACCTCTGTCACACGTATTTGAGCGTGCTTGGACGTTCTACGTTCTCTATAAAGGCGCAACCAACTGCTACCTGCAAGACACGATGCAAGTGCGTGATGCGTTAAGCGATGTGAAACCAACAGTAATGTGTGCGGTTCCACGTTTCTATGAGAAGATCTTCTCTGCGATTCACGAGAAGGTATCTAAAGCGCCATTTATTCGTAAAGTGCTATTTACTTGGGCGGTGAACATGGGAGCAAAGCTTTCAGTTTGTCACCAGGAAGGTCGTACTCCATCGTTAATGCTGAAAAAGAGCCATGCGCTAGCCGATAAGCTTGTGCTATCTAAACTGCGCGCTCTACTAGGTGGCAACATCAACTTTATGCCATGTGGTGGCGCAAAGCTTGATGAGACGATTGGTCGTTTCTTCCATGCTATCGGTATCAACGTAAAACTTGGTTACGGCATGACAGAAACCACAGCAACAGTATCTTGTTGGGATGACCGCTGTTTTAACCCTGATTCGATTGGTATGTCGATGCCGGGCGCAGAAGTAAAAATTGGTGCGAAGGACGAGATTCTTGTTCGTGGTCCAATGGTGATGCGTGGCTACTACAAGATGCCTGAAGAGACGGCTAAGACGTTTGATGAGCACGGTTTCTTGAAAACTGGTGATGCGGGTCATTTTGATGAAAATGGTAACCTGTTCATTACCGATCGTATCAAAGAGCTGATGAAAACCTCTGGTGGTAAGTACATTGCACCGCAAGTGGTTGAAGGCGCGATTGGTAAAGATCACTTTATCGAACAGATTGCTGTTATCGCTGATACGCGCAAATTCGTTTCTGCGCTGATTGTTCCTTGTTATGACTCACTAGAAGAGTATGCCAAAGAGCTTAATATCAAGTATCACGATCGCGTTGAGCTTGTTAAGCATCACCAAATCGTCGAGATGCTAGAAAAGCGTGTGAATGACCTACAGCAAGAACTGGCTAAGTTTGAGCAAGTGAAGAAATTCAAACTGCTACCAAAAGCATTTTCTATGGATGATGGTGAGCTGACACCAACTCAAAAATTGCGTCGTAAAGTTATCAACGATAAGTATCAAGACGAAATCGAAGAAATGTACAATGAAAAGCCAAAAGATAAGTAGTTTTCTGCTTAGATAAATTTTCAGTTGTTTAAAAATCCCCCTACGGATGTGATTGCATTTTTAGGGGGATTTTTTGTATCTAATGACACGCACAATGTGCGAAAACGCACGCCAGAAAGCTCGCTGTTAATCGATAAATAGCGATCTGTTGAAATATTAAATGCTTTTTTTGTCTGGTAACCAGTGTTTAAATCTATCATTGAGGTCTGTGGTGGGTTTTCTTTAATGCTTTGAGCTAATAGTTGGTTTTTTGGCACAGTGGCCGAATAACAGGTGTTAGACCAGATGATAATAAAGCGTTAAAGTTGTTTCGTATTACTGTTTGTTGTTATCACGACAGACAGCCATAGCCGAAAAAGTGGAAGTATTTCGAATTAGGCTACGAATAAGCCCTAGACTATGAAAAACCAGCCCAACATGTTCACCAAATATGATTGGAAACTGGTGAGGAGAGCAATATGACAACAAAACCTGAAACAGCAATGTTATCCGGCGCTGAGATGGTGGTGCAGTCTCTAATTGAAGAGGGTGTAGAACAAATCTTTGGTTACCCGGGTGGTTCTGTACTTGATATCTACGATGCGCTGCATGCTAAAACTGCTGAAATTAAACACGTATTAGTACGACACGAACAAGCCGCTACCCACATGGCAGATGGCTATACTCGTTCTACCGGTAAACCGGGTGTAGTACTTGTGTGTTCTGGTCCAGGTGCGACCAATACCGTTACTGGTATTGCAACAGCCTACATGGACTCAATTCCAATGATTGTTATTTCTGGTAACGTACCAAATAACCTTATTGGTAACGACGCTTTCCAAGAGTGTGACATCGTGGGTGTATCACGCCCGATCGTTAAACACAGCTTCTTAGTTAAGAAAGCGGAAGATATCCCTGAAGTCGTTAAAAAAGCATTCTATATTTCAACGACAGGACGTCCCGGTCCTGTGGTTATTGATCTGCCAAAAGACATCTTAAACCCACAAATCAAGCTTCCTTATGAATACCCAGAAACAATCAAAATGCGTTCGTACAACCCAACGGTTACGGGTCATAAAGGTCAGATTAAAAAGGCGTTAAAAGCCCTTCTTGAAGCGAAGAAGCCAGTACTTTACGTCGGTGGTGGTGCGGTTATTTCTGAGGCAGATGAACAGCTAATCAAATTAGCTGAAGCACTGAATTTACCCGTAGTAAGTACCTTAATGGGGCTTGGCGCCTTCCCTGGCACTCATAAGAACTCTTTGGGTATGCTAGGTATGCATGGTTTGTATGAGGCTAATATGGCGATGCATAATGCTGATCTTATCTTTGGTGTCGGTGTACGCTTTGATGACCGTACGACCAATAACCTGGATAAGTATTGCCCTAACGCAAAGATCATGCATATTGATATCGACCCATCGTCGATCTCTAAAAACGTGAAAGTGGATCTGCCTATCGTAGGTTCTGCGGAAAAAGTACTAGAAAGCATGGTTAACCTGCTGATTGAGCAGGGCGGCACTAACGATGCGCAAGCTCTAGAGAGCTGGTGGAGTGAAATCAAGGTGTGGCAAGATCGTGATTGCCTAGCTTATGAAAAATCTTCAGAGTGCATCAAACCACAACAAGTTATTGAAACACTTCATAAAGTAACTAATGGTGATGCTTACGTTGCTTCGGATGTAGGCCAGCACCAAATGTTTGCAGCATTGTACTACCCATTCAACAAGCCACGCCGTTGGATTAACTCTGGTGGCTTAGGCACGATGGGCTTTGGTCTGCCTGCTGGTATGGGGGTTAAGTTTGCTAAGCCAGACGAAGAAGTGGTTGTGGTAACGGGTGATGGCAGTATTCAGATGAACATCCAAGAGCTGTCGACTGCGCTGCAATATAATATCCCAGTTAAGATTATTAACCTTAACAACCGTTTTTTAGGCATGGTAAAACAGTGGCAAGACATTGTTTATCAAGGCCGTCACTCTAACTCATATATGGACTCTGTTCCTGATTTTGCTGCTATCGCCGAGGCTTACGGCCACGTTGGTATGCGTATTTCATCTCCGGATGAACTGGAATCAGGTTTGGAAAAAGCACTGGCGATGAAAGACCGTTTGGTATTTGTCGATATCAGTGTGGATGACACCGAGCACGTATACCCAATGCAGATCAAGGGCGAGGGTATGGATAACATGTGGCTAAGCAAAACGGAGAGAACATAATATGAGACACATCATTTCACTATTAATGGAAAACCAACCTGGTGCACTTTCTCGTGTGGTTGGCTTGTTTTCTCAGCGTGGCTACAACATCGAGTCTTTGAACGTATCTCCAACCGATGATCCGACGCTGTCTCGTCTGAACGTAACCACTAACTCAAGCGAAATGCAGCTTGAGCAGATCCAGAAACAGCTACATAAACTAATCGATGTACTTAAGGTACAAGAAGTGTCTGAGCTTGAGCATATCGAGCGTGAGCTGTTGATGGTAAAAGTACGCGCGAGCGGCTTTGCTCGTGCAGAAGTGAAGCGCACGGCTGATATCTTCCGTGGCCAAATCGTTGATGTAACGGCTTCGCAATATACGGTTCAAATGGCCGGCACTAGCGAGAAGCTGGATGCTTTCATTCAGGCATTGTCTGAAGTAACGGAAGTACTTGAAGTGGCTCGAAGTGGGGTTGTTGGCATCGCACGTGGTGAACGAGCGTTGAAAGCCTAAACAAGAAGTATTTAGAAAATAGTTTTAAAGCCGCTTTTTTAAGCGGCTTTTATTTTGTTAATTTCCTAGAGTGCTATAATCTTGCGCTCTCTTTTTCTTCCTGAGCTAGTAATGCGAAATAAAAAATCAATAATTACATTACTAATCATCTCAATCACACTCTGTTCAGCTGTCGCTCTGTATTACTTGCAGCGATATAAAGAAGTGAAGCAGCAGAGTTTTGACTATTCGGCCAAGCAAGCTGTCCATCAATTGGTGTACGCCAAGCGAGACTACGATCTTCTTAAGACTCAATTAGTTTCCGTAATGGGCCTGTTAAGCCACAGCCAAAGCTTGGTTAATTTTGCCTCTTCTCCCTCTGACCAAACCAAAGATCTACTCGAAGAGGTTTGGCAGTCTGTCCTCGTGAACCAAAAATGGTATACAAAGATCCACCTGCTAGATATCTCGGGTAAAGAGCTGGTTCGTGTCAACTACTCCGCTGATTCAGGCCACATAACGGTACCGCAACAGCTTCAAGATAAATCTGACTCGAGCTACTTTCAATACGCCCAAAAACTAGAAGCTGAACAAATTGGCGGCTGGGGCATTGAACTTGAAATGGAACATGGTGAGATCACTTTCCCTTATATGCCGGTAATTCGTGTCTTTACCCCCGTAGAAACACCTGAGAAAAGAGTGGGGTACCTTGTTATTAATCTCGACGTATGGGGTTTATCGTCGCGTCTTAGCTTTTCCCCTGATAATGATCTTAGAGCAGAAGTTCTTAATGAAGCGGGTTATTACATAGCGAGTAACCATAGCGGAAAGCTGTTTGGCGATTCTATTCCAGAAAGAAAAGGCTACAACCTGAAAAACATCGCACCAAAGGCATGGGAAGCGATCTCTAATGATCAGGTGGGACACGTTTTTGAAGATGGCAATTTGTTTGCGTTTAACACAGTGATGCTCGCGAATAATCAAAAGGTCCATTTACTGATTCAACTTAATCAGAAACAACTGATGGATCGAGCTGAACCGAGCTTAAGTGACCTCTCTCAAGAAGAAGTGTTTGTGTTGCTAACGGTACTAGTTTTTGCGTTTCCGTTTGCTTATTTAGTGACTCATTACCGACGTCGAAGTCTAGAAAGTAAGTTGGCACGTGCCGCATTGAGCGGCATGTCGGCCGTCATGATCTCTGATAAGCAGCATCGTACTATGATGATCAACAACGAGTTTGAGAACATGACGGGGTACTGCAAAACTCAAGTTATCGGTCAAAATGCATTACAGCTGTTGCTTGAAAATACCGAGCAGGCACTCTCGAGTGATTCAATCTGGCAACACTTAGAGCAAGAAGAAGTATGGGAGGGGGAAGTTCTGTGCAAGAACAAGTTACGTATCCCTTTCACCGTCATCATGCGAGTACAAGCCGTTAAGAATCGCTCTGGAAAGATCAGTTACTATATTACGTCCCTGGTTGATATTTCTGTAAGGAAGGAGCTTGAGGTGCGTTTGAGGATCTTAAGTGAACGAGATTCTTTGAGTAACCTTTGGAACCGCCGAAAGTTCGAAGAGCAGCTCGCGTATTATTCTCGCTTGGTCGAGCGTTACCCTAATGAAGCGACCACTTGCTTAGCTTTAGTCGATATTGATAACTTCAAACGAATCAATGACGAACTTGGCCACGATGAAGGCGACCGAGTGATTGCAAGTGTTGCAAGGCTTCTGCAAGACAGCCTTCGTGGGACTGACTTTGTTGCACGTGTCGGAGGAGAAGAGTTTGCACTCTTGATGCCACACACCTCACTGCCGGAAGCAAAACGCGTATTGGAACGATTACGAATCGAGATTGAGCTAGCAGCTGGAACTAAGGTAACGGTGAGTGTTGGCTTTACGGATTTAACCAGTAACAGCACTCGTTCATATAAGTGTGCTGATGTTGCACTTTACGAATCTAAATCGTCTGGCCGTAATACGGTCTCTATGTGTCCTAGCTACGATGATGTTGCTTAGGTTCGCTTCTACCTAGTCCTCTTTTCTATTTGCTTAACTTCTTCAAGCGGCTCCCCGACTCATTTTGCCTTTCCCCCCTTTTTATTAGGAATCTCACTTTTGAACGACCTATGTCACAAAATCTATACAGTTAGACTAAAGTCTAATGTTGGTGAAAATTTGAGCTAAAATGAACAATAAGTAAACTACTTTGCTTCAGATTACATCGTGTGAAACGATATAATAAATAGAGTGTTTACCAGATGTAAAAGGATGACACCGTTAACTTAATTCAGCTGGTTAGCTAGCCTTATCAATAACTTGAAAGGCAGCAGTAGAATTAGGTTAGCTGGAGCAAGAGTTTGGGGATCATACAGTCTGGTTAAAAGAGGCGTGGTATGTTTGTCGATTTTTTAGTGAGGTTAACCATAGGCACATTAGCCATTCTTGGCTTTCAGCTTAGTGCATTGTATTTTTTACCTATGGTTGTGCTGCTCAATACTCATCACAAAGAGTTTTTTGGGTGGTAGTTCAGTCGTGGTACTGGAAAAAAACGGAGCCGTTGGGCTCCGTTTTTATTTGGTGAGAATCTATCTTGGCATTATGCCGCTTCGATAACTTCTTCAATTCGTTTCATTGAACCTAGTAAGTGTTGATCAAGCAGTTCTGTCGCTTGTTCTACATTCTTAGAGAGTACTAGCTTCATGATCATTTCGTGCTCATCAATATTGAACAGATCATCAGATGCGCTTTCTGCAGACATAGCGAGGAAGCGGTAACGTTTCACTTGGTTAATTAGGTCATCAAAGAACTTAAACATGTTCTCTGAATCAGCGCCTTCAAGTAACGCAACATGGAACTGCTGGTGGCGCTCTTCCCACTCAACACAATCAAACTCTTCAGATACGTACTGCACTCGCGACAGTTTATGGTAAGACGTTAATACATCTAGTTCCCAGCTCTCATCACCCGCTGAAATCGCTTTTTTAAGCAGAACAGAAGAGACAACACGAAGGCTTTCGTAGAGATCATTCAGTTCTTTCTTTGATACAGGAGATACCCAGCAGCCTTTTTGTGGCTCAAGCTTTACGTATTTGCTCCAAGATAATTGTACCAAGGCTTCGCGAATGGGAGATGCACCGACGTTGTATCGTGCTTTTAGATCAGCAACAACGAGCTTTTGGCCAGGGGTTAACTCACCATTAAGAATATCTTGGCGAATCATCTTTGATACTTTGTCAGTGAGCGTAGGGCTAGACATTACAAACCTCATGTATATTGATTTCTAGTCTGCTAATCCGTTTCTTAGAAAGAGCCAATTGGAAGTTAACAGTACGTAGTTCTATTGTGATTGATAATACAGCGTACTGAAAAGTTAGGCAAGATTTTGTTTCATAAAAAAAGAGGGCCGAAGCCCTCTTTTATATTTTATGCGAATCGGTTCATTCTTATAGAACGTGAACAGATGCCGTGTTTGTAGTACCAGAAGCTACTAGAGCACCAGAAACCATAACTACGATGTCGCCTTTGTTACCTAGGCCAGATTGTAGAGCGATTTCTTTACCGTTGATGTAGAACGCGTCTGTGTTCTCGATAGATTCAACAAGAACTGGCTTAACACCTTTAGTAAGAACTAGCTGTGCAGCTGTCTTTTCGTTAGTTGTTAGAGCAAGGATGTTTGCAGTTGGGAAGTACTTACGTACTGAACGTGCAGACTTACCGCCTTCAGTTGCAACAACGATTAGAGGAGCAGCTAGCTTCTCTGCAGTGTCTACAGCGCCTTTACATACTGCTTCAGTGATGCGTAGACGTGGGCTGTCTAGACGAGAACCTAGCTCAGCTTTAAGAGCTGAATCAGTACGGTTCGCGATTTGAGCCATGATAGTAACAGCTTCAACTGGGTACTTACCTTTAGCAGTTTCACCAGAAAGCATTACAGCATCAGTACCATCCATGATTGCGTTCGCAACGTCACCCGCTTCTGCACGAGTTGGACGTGGGTTGCTGATCATAGAGTCAAGCATTTGAGTTGCAGTGATAACCATCTTACGTGCACGGTTACACTTCTCGATCATCATCTTCTGAGCGAAGATTACTTCTTCAGCTGGGATTTCAACACCTAGGTCACCACGAGCAACCATGATGCCGTCAGAAGCTTCAAGGATTGAATCGAAGTTATCTACACCTTCTTGGTTTTCAATCTTAGAAATGATGTGGATGTTCTCGCCGCCGTTAGCGTTTAGAAGCTCACGGATTTCTTTAACGTCTTCTTCTTTACGGATGAAAGAAGCAGCAACGAAATCAACGCCTTGTTCACAACCAAACTTAAGGTCAGCTTTGTCTTTCTCAGAAAGAGCTGGAAGTTGAACAGAAACGCCAGGAAGGTTAACACCTTTGTTTTCGCCTAGAGCACCGTTGTTAAGAACTTTACACTTAACTTCAGTTTCTGTTGTTGCGATAACTTCCATTTCGATTAGGCCGTCATCAACAAGGATAGTGTTACCCGCTGTTAGGTCTTTAGCGAAACCTAGGTAAGTTACTGCTACTACGTCTTTGTTACCAACAACTGTTGCGTCAGTTGTGAAAGTGAACTCTTGACCAGCTACTAGATCTACGTCGTTACCATCTTCAAGCTTGATAGTACGGATTTCTGGACCTTTAGTATCTAGAAGGATAGCAAGTTGCTCACCTTTGTTTTCCATTACTTTACGGAAGTTCGCGATACGAGTGCCGTGCTCTGCGAAATCACCGTGAGAGAAGTTAAGACGCATAACGTTCATGCCAGCATCTACTAGTTCAGTTAGCTTCTCTACAGATTCAGTTTTAGGGCCAATCGTACATACGATTTTGGTCTTTTTCATGGAAGGTACTCTCCGGTAAGTATTGTTACAATTTGAAATTTATTTAAGTTCTGAAGATTGGTCCGCTACATCAACATTTTGTGCCTGTTGTGTAAAAGCGCGGGACTTCCAATATGTCCTTCAGAGTTGTAAGTCTTTCATCAATTTTAGTCATTTTATGACCAAAAGATTTTGATTCAATATCGGTTTTATGTGACTTACCCCACTATATAGGCGGTAAGTTGCAAAAAAATAACAGTCAGTTTTGTAATTTTTTTCTTTTCGGGTGCGGATTCTACCACCTAATGAGTTCAATATCACTGCTTAACAATTGTCTTAGGACAAGGTTTTATCGCTATTTATTAATTTTTTGGATCAAAATAAATGGACTAAATAGTTTCGTTGTAACTATAATATCTTTCATATCGAAACTTAATGGTCTTTTTTAAATGTCGAAACGAAACACGCAGCTCAGAAGACATGCAATTTCTAACTTAGTGAATGAAAAAGGGGAGGTTAGTGTTGATGAATTATCCGCTAAGTTCGAAACCTCAGAGGTCACTATTAGAAAGGACTTGGCGTCTTTAGAGAAAAACGGTCAGCTTTTACGCCGTTATGGTGGTGCGATTTCGTTACCGAAAGAGGTTGTTAATGAAGAACTGGGTCAACAAGTTTCGACTCGAAAGGTTTCATTGGCAAAAGCCGCTGCAGATTTAATTCGCGACCATAACCGCATCGTGATCGATAGTGGCAGTACTACAGGTGCCCTAATTCAGCAGCTTAATGCCAAGCGTGGCTTGGTTGTTATGACCAACTCATTGCACGTCGCTAATGCGCTTAATGAGCTTGAAAGCGAGCCTACATTATTAATGACTGGCGGCACTTGGGATACGCATTCGGACTCTTTCCAAGGCAAAGTCGCAGAGTCGGTGCTTCGCGCTTACGATTTTGACCAACTATTCATCGGGGCCGATGGTATCGACCTTGATAGAGGTACAACCACGTTTAATGAGTTGGTTGGCCTAAGCAAAGTAATGGCTGAAGTGTCACGAGAAGTGATCGTGATGGTTGAGTCGGAAAAAGTGGGGCGAAAGATCCCAAACTTAGAGCTGGCATGGGAACACATTGACATCTTAATTACAGATACAGACTTAGGCGAAGAATCCATAGCAAGTATCGAATCACATGATGTTCGCGTGATCCTGACCGATCCAGCGTAAAAACAAATTTAAGTATTATGCATTTACCTTCCTATAATTGATCTTAATAAAGATATGGCCTTTGCTTGCTGCCAATAGGAATAAACGAAATTGATGGAGTAAAACTATGTGTGGAATTGTTGGTGCAGTAGCACAGCGTGATGTAGCCGAAATTTTAGTAGAAGGCCTTCGCCGCCTAGAATACCGAGGCTACGATTCAGCGGGTGTCGCTGTAGTTGATACCGAAGCTAACTTAACTCGTGTCCGCCGCCTTGGTAAAGTACAAGAGCTCGCTGACGCGGTAGACGAGCAACATGTGATTGGTGGTACAGGTATCGCTCACACTCGTTGGGCAACACACGGTGAGCCATCTGAAGCGAACGCCCACCCACACATGTCTGGTGATATTGCCGTTGTGCACAATGGCATTATCGAAAACCACGAAGCACTGCGCGCTATGCTGCAAGAGCGTGGCTACGTGTTTACTTCACAAACAGATACAGAAGTTATCGCTCACTTAGTTGAGTGGGAACTTCGCACTTCAGCTTCTTTGGTTGAAGCGCTACAGAAAACCGCAAAACAATTAGACGGCGCGTACGGCACGGTTGTTGTTGATCGTAAAGATCCTAGCCGTATCGTTGTGGCTCGTTCTGGTAGCCCTATCGTTATTGGTTTTGGTGTGGGTGAGAACTTCCTGGCATCAGACCAACTTGCACTGCTAAGTGTAACTCGTCGCTTCATGTACCTAGAAGAAGGTGATGTTGCTGAGGTTACTCGTCGTGATGTAACGGTATTTGATGTAGCGGGTGAGCGTGTAGATCGTGAAATCGTAGAATCAAACGCAGAACATGATGCTGGTGATAAAGGTCAATACCGTCACTTCATGCAGAAAGAGATCTTCGAACAGCCAACCGCGCTGATCAACACAATGGAAGGTCGTATCTCTGACACTTCGGTTATCACTAACGCGATTGGTGTTAAAGCGGAAGAGATCTTAAGCAAGGTTGAACATGTACAGATCATCGCATGTGGTACCTCTTATAACTCAGGCATGGCAGCTCGCTACTGGTTTGAATCTCTAGCTGGCGTAAGCTGTGACGTAGAGATCGCCTCTGAGTTCCGTTACCGTGACTTCGTTGTTCGCCCGAACAGCCTATTGGTGACTCTGTCTCAGTCTGGTGAAACTGCGGATACGCTTGCTGCACTTCGTCTTGCAAAAGAGAAGGGCTACATGTCAGCAATGACCATCTGTAACGTTGCCGGTTCTTCGCTGGTTCGTGAATCTGACTTTGCTTTTATGACTCGCGCAGGAACGGAGATCGGTGTTGCTTCTACGAAAGCGTTCACAACTCAACTAGCAGCAATGCTGATGATGGTTACTTCAATTGGTCGCCTACAAGGTCGTATCAATGAAGAGAAAGAAGCGGAAATCGTTCAAGCACTTCACCAACTGCCTGCTGATATCGAAAAAGCATTAGCGTTTGATAAAGAAATTGAAGCACTGGCACCTGATTTTGCTGATAAGCACCACACACTGTTCTTGGGGCGTGGTGAGTTCTACCCAATCGCGATGGAAGCGTCTCTTAAACTGAAAGAGATCTCTTACATCCACGCAGAAGCATACGCGGCTGGTGAGCTTAAGCACGGTCCTTTGGCTCTTATTGATGCAGATATGCCTGTAGTCGTTATTGCACCAAGCAACGACTTGCTAGAGAAGCTGAAATCGAACGTTGAAGAAGTCCGTGCTCGTGGCGGCCTGCTGTATGTATTTGCAGATGAAGCTGCTGGTTTCGAAAGCGATGAGAACATGAAGATTATCAAGATGCCTCACGTAAGTGAAGTAACGGCATCTATCTACTACACAGTACCAATGCAGCTGCTGTCTTACCATGTTGCGTTGATCAAAGGTACCGACGTTGACCAACCTCGTAATCTAGCGAAAGCGGTAACGGTTGAGTAAGTCGAATTTTCTCTTAGCGTTATTCATCTAGATTATAATGTTTGACTCTTTAAACCTCCTACTAAGTGTAACTTGGTAGGAGGTTTTTTTGATCAAGCGCATACAATGACTCAATGCGAAATATTAATCGTTATAATTGTATTATGCAGAATCTCGGGCAATTAGTTCAGGGCTTAAAATGACACTTTGTGGAACGCTATCTTTGCTTTCAAGTTGACTGATCAGCCGGTGTCCAGCTTCGCGCCCAATATCACGAACTGGCGTAGAAACAAAAGTTAGAGAAGGTTGGATCAATTCAGCTTCCGGCACATCATCAAAACCAATGATCGCAACTTGTTGGCCAATATAGTTATCTTTACCAACACTACGATTGGAACGATTAACACCGTAAACAGCCCCAAATGCTGTTGAAGAATAATGACAAAGTAAAGCGGTAATCTTTGGGTTTTTATTAATCAACTGATTGACGGCTTCTGCTGAAGCTGTTTGGCTTTTATCACACTCAATCACCCATTCAGGTTTAAATGGCAAGCCAAATTGCATTAATGTGCTGCAATAACCACCTAAACGCTCTGCTCGGCTTAACGAGTCAGATTGCCCTCCGACATAAGCAATTTGGCGGTGTCCCTGTTTGATAAGGTATTCGGTGGCAATTTTTGCCGCTTGCATATTATCTGGCCCAACAAAATCTATCTGCTGTCCTACCTTTGCTCGTGCCACACAAACAATGGGTACATTTAGTTCTTTTACTTTATCAATGTTAGGGACCCCGATATCACGGATTGGACAGAACACAATACCCCCAACGCCCTGCGCCACCATAGTTGCTATACATTGATCAAATTTGTCTTGGTTCGTTCCTGATTGGGCAAGAAAAAGCATGTAGCCTTTGTCTTCTAGCACTTCACTTAGACCTGCAGTAACTTCTGCATAATATGGGTCACTAATATCTCTTAAAATGAGTCCAATCAGTGCTGACTTTTGTGAGCGTAAATTGGACGCACTGCGATTCTTTATATAACCAAGCTCCTGTACTGCTTGATTGACTTTATCGATCGTTTCAGAAGAGATTCGTCCTTTTTCGCTAAGCACCATCGATACTGTTGTCACGGACACTCCCGCTTGCTCAGCGACATCCTTAATGTTTGCTTTTTTATTTATCATTACTCTTCTTTGCTTTAATTAGATAAAACGTTACACCTAGCCAACTCATTATCCCAGCGATGATTCTATTACTCTTCACTAGCATGTTGAAAAATACAACGATCACGATCACAATAAAAGTGGTAAAACGTTTCACCACAAATTTATCAGGTGTATTGTTGCGCCAGATAGAGCAGGCATTCACCCTTTGTACGCCATTTTGAATCGCCTCTATTGTTTTATTACATGCCGTATTAATTAGAGATTTTCTATGAAACAACAATCTAATAAATCCACTTTGTGGGAGTTCCTACAAAGCCTTGGTAAAACTTTCATGGTTCCCGTAGCCTTACTTGCGTTTTCAGGCATTTTGCTGGGTGTTGGTAGCTCTTTTTCTAGCTCTGCCCTAAAAGAGGCAATGCCCTTCTTTGACAACGTTCTACTCCAATACCTGTTCATATGGATGACTAAAATTGGTTTAGTTGCCTTTATTTACTTACCGGTAATGTTCGCTATTGCTATACCAATGGGCTTAGCACGTGAAGAGAAAGGGGTCGCTGCATTTTCAGGTCTAGTCGGCTATGCTGCACTAAACTTGTCTATCAATTTTTACCTAACCGTTAATGGTGTTTTAGGAAGTGACATTGAGCGTAAAGCTTATGGTGTGAAGTCAATTCTAGGTGTTGACTCAATTGATACGGGTATTCTAGGTGCGGTAATCGTTGGTATTATCGTGGCTAAACTACATGCTCGTTTCTATACCTTTAAAATGCCAGATGCTCTTGCATTCTTTGGTGGCGCGCGCTTTGTACCAATCATCTCAAGCATCACGCTAGGTCTTGTTGGCTTGCTTGTACCATTCGTATGGCCTTATTTCGCAGCTGGTATCAATGGCATTGGTTATGCTATCGCTGGCGCTGGCGATTTTGGACCTTTCCTATTTGGTGCGGGTGAACGCTTACTGCTTCCTATTGGTCTGCATCATATTCTCGTCGCACTTATCCGCTTTACTGAAGCTGGTGGTACAATGGAAGTATGTGGCGAAACCGTTTCTGGTGCTTTAAACATCTTCTACTCAGAATTAGCTTGTTCTGAAACTCAAGGCTTCACGCCATCAGTAACGGCGTTCTTATCTCAAGGTAAAATGCCAGCTTTCCTTGGTGGTCTTCCTGGTGCAGCTTTAGCTATGTACCACTGCGCGAAGGTGGAAAACCGAGGTAAAATCAAAGCACTATTGCTATCAGGCGTTGTTGCCTGTGTGGTAGGCGGTATTACAGAACCTCTTGAATTCCTATTCCTATTCGTTGCTCCTGTTCTCTACTTTGTTCATGCGATGCTAACTGGTTTTGGCTTCATGATCATGGGTATGCTTGATGTCACTATTGGTAACACTGATGGCAACATCATTGACTTCTTTGTCTTCGGTATTCTGCAAGGCACGGCAACTAAATGGTATCTAGTCCCTCTTGTTGCAGCTGTTTGGTTCACCGTCTACTACTTCGTATTCAAGTTCGCAATCATTAAGTTCAACCTGAAAACTCCTGGTCGTGAAACGGACGAAGCACCAGTATCAGAAGAAGCTGAAGCAATTTTGGCTACAGAAGGCGGCAAAGGCGGATTGATACTAGCTGCGCTAGGCGGAGCTGAAAACATCACTTCTCTTGATAACTGTATTACTCGACTACGCTTAACTGTTGCAGATATGAGCTTGGTTGATGATGCAAAACTGAAGTCGTACGGTGCTCTTGGTGTAGTCAAGCTTGATGAACATAGCCTTCAAGTTGTTATCGGTGCGCAAGTCCACCTAGTAAAAAATGAAATGCAATCTCTTATGACTGCAACTGCTTAATCCTAAGCGTTAAATAGCGGAGGTGTCCCCTCCGCTCATTCCTTTCGACATCATTTTTTTAGCTCAACTGAGCGACAGGCTACCTATGTTCAATTTCTCAGAACAAATCAACCGTAAAGGGACCTATTGCACACAATGGGACTATGTAGAAGACCGTTTTGGCCAAGCTGATTTACTCCCTTTTACTATATCTGATATGGATTTTGCAGCACCACCTGCGGTAATTGAAGCACTTAAAGCTCGTGTCGAGCATTCCGTATTTGGTTACAGTCGTTGGAATCATAGCGACTTTAAAAATGCCGTTACACAGTGGTTCAAGACTCGTTTTGATGCTGATTTGAATCAAGAGCATTTAGTTTATGGCCCATCCGTCATCTATATTGTTTCACAACTGATCCGCCACTGGAGTCAAAAAGGGCAAGGAATCATCATTCACACTCCTGCCTATGATGCTTTTGAAAATATGATTCTCGGCTTAGACCGTACCGTCGTAACAAACCCTCTACAAAAACCATCAACAGAGTTTCATATTGATTGGCAACAGTTTGAAACACAGCTATCTGATCCAAACAATACCGTTTTACTTCTATGCAGCCCGCATAACCCGACAGGAAAAGTATGGAGTAATGACGAACTCACTCGCATGGCTCAGCTATGCAAGAAATATGATGTTGCTGTTATTAGCGATGAAATTCATATGGATGTGAGCTTTAAATCACACACACCTTGGCAAGGCTTTGACATGGGTGAGCGATGGGCGCTCGTCAGTTCAGCCTCAAAGTCTTTTAATATTCCAGCCCTTAACGGCTCATACGCTTTCATTGCTGATAGTACTGCCCGCAACACTTACCTAAAAAACCTAAAAGAGGTTGATGGACTCTCATCTCCTTCCATCTTAGGCGTCATTGGATTAATCGCAGCCTATCAACATGGAGCAGCGTGGCTTGATGAGTTAAACGATTATCTTTATGCCAATCATCAATACGTCCAACAAACATTAGCTGAGCAACTTCCAAGCATCGGCTATCAAATACCTGATGCGACTTACTTAGCGTGGATAGATCTTTCTTCATTCAATTTAAACATGGATGCACTTAATCAAAACCTAATCGAAAAACACAAAGTTGCCATCATGCAAGGGAGCACCTATGGCATTGAAGGAAATCAATTTGTCCGCCTAAACCTTGGCTGCCCACGCAGCAAAGTCGAATTGGGCTTGAACGCTTTAATTTCATCAATCAAAGAGTTAACTCGATGAACACATACTCATTAGAAGCAAGGCAACAGCATTACCCATGGGGTTCCCACTTGCTTTATGGCCTATTTGGCTTGCAACAAGAAGAACGTCCTTTAGCAGAATTATGGTTGGGAAGTCATCCGGCGTTACCTTCTCAAATTCAGCTAAATGATCACACTTGGCAAAACCTAGATCTGTTTTTAGCGGACAAACCACTTAACTTTCTATTTAAAGTACTGAGTGCATCTCAACCGCTTTCACTACAAGTACACCCTAATAGCGAACACGCTAAAGATGGATTTGAGCGTGAGAATGCTCAAGGTATCCCACTAACGGCCGCGCACCGCAACTACAAAGATGCTAATGCAAAACCTGAGATGGTGATGGCCTTATCGCCTTTTAAGGTTATGGTCGGTTTTAGAGAATTAGAAGAGATTCGCGATAATTTTCGCTCAATCGAATCACCACATCTCGACAGCATCACAAACAGTGCGCATTTTGATCACCAATCAATGCTGCTTTCGTTGCTGCAATTAGCCGAACGTGAAAAGCAACAAGTTATTGAGAAAACGCTTGCGATTGCCATCACTCGTAATGCTCCAATGTGGCAACAAATTGTCGATCTTGCTCATTACTATCCGAGTGATATCGGTATCTTAGCGCCACTGTATTTGAACTGTTTAACGCTAAACCCTGGAGAAGCTATGTTTCTTCCAGCAGGTACCATCCATGCCTACACCAAAGGTACCTGCATAGAATTAATGGGTTGTTCAGACAACGTATTAAGAGCCGGATTAACACCTAAACACATTGATACCACGGAATTGATCACTTGTACGCAATTTGCTCCTTTCACCCCCGAAAAGCTAGCGGCGAGTATTATCAATCACGATCGTGTATTACAACCAACAGAGACCAATTTTGGTTTAGCATTGCGCCAAACCACTGAAGATAAGCAACCGCTTAATGTAGCGACTCGCTCCATTCTATTGGTCGCAAAAGGTAGAGCTCAACTTAATGACATCACTTTGTCTGCTGGACAATCTCTGCTTGTTGAACCGGGTACTTATCATGTATCTGGCGATGGTTTATTAGTTCGCGCTTTTGAGTCTGAATAGAAAAGGAGCCAATATAAACGTCGGATCCTTTTCTTCCCAATCCATCTCTAACTCACATTAGAGATGGATTTTAACTAACGCTAAACGCTTAAACCAACTCCCACTAGGCTACTTCAGGATTCAAGGTTACTCGTAATGATAGAGTTTTCATTTGAGCCAGTAGTAGTCCAACGAGAACGCAACCGCCGCCAATCAAATGGTACATCGTAGGTTGTTGACCAAGGAAAATAAGGCTAATTAGGACTGTAAACACAGGAACTAGATTCATGAATAATGTGGCTTGTGAAGCACCAATACGCTGCACACCTTGAAGCCAAAACCAAGGGGCAAGAACTGAAGCAAAAGCTGCAGCAAAAAGCACCATAGGAAAAGCATCAATTGCGACTAGGTAGGAGTCACTGCTCAGTAATAAGGGTAATTGAAGCAGGGCACCAATTACGACTTGGCAAAAAACAGACGTCCAAGGCTTTAATGGCAGTTTCCATTTATTAAGTAAAACTGAGTAAAGAGCGTAGGCCAAGCTAGAGATAAGCATTAAACCATCACCTTGCTTTATGCCATCAGACAGCAAAGTTACAGGATTACCTTCACTCAACATATACGTTAACCCTGAGAGAGAGATTACGGCGCCAAATAGTGCCTGTTTTTTCAATTTGCTGCCCAATAGTGGAACAGCAAGAAACAATCCAAACAACGGCATTAATGATAAGAAGACCGCTATATTTGTCGCACTAGTCGTATGGGCTGCGTAATACGCAAGGCATTGATTAAGCACCATACCGAGTGAAGCCAAAATCGTTAATTTTAATATGAGTGGCTTTATCTGCTCTCGCTGTTGCCATACTGGCTTAATGCAAAATGGCAATAGGATTAACAGCGCAAAAAACCAACGATAGAAAGCTATGGCACCAGGCTCTATCACACTGGTTGCTAATTTACTGATTACAGCATTTGCTGCCCATATAAATACGGCGGCAATAGGAAATAAAATATTCATAATAATCTCTGTTATGGGGACTGGTTTCGAAAGAGCAACTAACAGAATTGTCACATCAACGAAGGGGAAAGCTGTATGCCGTTCACGACAGAGAACATAGCTAACACGACAGGCAAAACATTTATACCGCGACTGGATGAAACGCTCCCTACTGATGTGTTTTTTCATTATTTTTTTCTTGAGGCGCAAACCGAAACTCTGCCTCATTCACACGCTTGGGGGCAGTTGCATCTAATCAAACAAGGTGTACTTGAGATGGAAGTCGATAAGCAAAAAATGGTTTGTCCCGCCAACTACGCAATTTGGACCCCAGCACAGCAGCAGCATCGTGCTTTTAATCGAAGTGATGTAGAGTATTGCGCTATTAATATTGCTTTAAGTATTAGCCCAAGCCTACCTAAGCAGGCTTGTATGATCCCTCTAACACCACTATTAAGAGCAATAATAGATGATTTAGTAGAACGAAAAACAACGGCTGTGTTGACCGAGGAAGATAGGTGCTTAAGCCATGTGCTAATGGAAAGACTCGCGAAAACTGAGCCCATAGAAAATTACCTTCCTTCGAGTAATGACAAATTACTCGCACCTATTTTGGCTCACCTTCTGGAGGATCCTTCCGATAGCTCCAGTTTAGAGACATGGGCAAAGCGTGTATTTAGTACTGAGCGAACGCTTGCTCGACGTTTTCAAAAAGAGCTAAGAATGAGTTTTAATGATTGGCGCCAACGAGCAAAGTTAGTCAAAGCTATGACATTATTGAAGGAATCTATATCAATCAACGAAATTGCTTTCCTACTGGGTTATAGTCAAGGGTCATCTTTTATTAAAATGTTTCGTAAGCTAACCGGAGTAACGCCAGAGCAATTTAGGAAACAACATCAACAGCATTGATTTTTGAAAGGATTAGAAATTTGGATGCTATGCCTTAAAAGCTTCCTTGGCTGACGAGCTTTCTACGATGAGAGCAACAGGTTTTAAAACACGTGAGCTCGCCTAATTGTTGTTTAAGTATGCTTTGGTTGATATGCATAGTCCATGTGCGAACTATTCTTGGAATAGTCTGACGGTGAATCAATAAATTTTTCGCTACAGAGAACTATTAGGGGAAGGTGATTCCGCTTAAGAGGTAAGGTTTAAGTGTTATTGTTGGTACGCGTTTATTTAAAAAATAAAGCAGTAGTTTAGCTAATATTCCTCTTTACATTGATGGTTCTAAAGTTTCTATTACAGACTAAATTATTTAATTTCAACGAGTAAAATAATTATGATTTAGATTAATTAGGTGATTCTCTCGTTTATGAACTTGTAGTGAGTTTCGACCTTTAATGTTCATCAACTTTCTCACATAGTTGAGTAGTGAAAGATTACAGAGAAAAAGCTCTAATTTTTATAGTCTTTCGACACATAGATAACAAGAAGCCCATCCAGTGATGGGCTTTTTTGTACCTGTTAATTTTTTGATGCTGCATGAGACTTTAATATCTCGGTGTCGCTACCTTGATTAAGCGTTAAGAGCTTGCTCTAGGTCAGCCAAGATATCTTCGATGTGCTCAATGCCGACTGAAAGGCGAATCATCTCTGGTGATACTCCGGCTTGTTTCTGTTCAGCTTCGCTTAATTGACGGTGTGTTGTAGAAGCAGGGTGACAAGCCAGAGACTTGGCATCACCAATGTTCACTAAACGCTTGAAGATTTGTAGCGCGTCGTAGAAGCGGACACCAGCTTCATAACCGTCCTTCAAACCAAAAGACAGAATAGCCGATGGTTTACCCTGCATGTATTTTTCAGCAAGCGGGTAGAATTCTGAGCTAGGCAGACCAGCGTAGCTTACCCAACTGACTTTTTCGTGTTGGCTGAGGTATTCTGCCACTTTCAATGCGTTTTCTGTGTGTCGCTCCATGCGTAACGACAACGTCTCCAAACCTTGCATCAACATGAAAGCATTCATGGGTGACAGTGCTGCACCTGTATTGCGTAGTGGAACCGTTCTAGCGCGACCAATAAATGCAGCCTCACCAAAGGCTTCGGTATAAACCACGCCATGATAAGAAGGCTCTGGCTGATTAAACACAGGGAAGCGGTCCTTGTGCTGTGCCCATGGGAATTTACCTGAGTCGACAATCACGCCACCTAACGTTGTACCGTGACCACCCACGTATTTGGTTAGTGAGTGCACCACGATGTCGGCACCAAAATCGATAGGTTTACACAGCACAGGCGTTGCCACCGTATTATCAACAATTACAGGCACACCTTGTGCGTGAGCAAGTTCTGCAACACGCTCTAAGTCGATAATATTACCTGCTGGGTTACCAATACTTTCACAGTAAACCGCCTTAGTTTTTTCATCGATCAGTGCCGCTAAGCTTTCAGGTTTGTCGTCTTTAGCAAAACGAACTTCAATTCCTTGGTTTGGCAGCATGTGAGCAAATAGAGTGTAAGTACCACCGTAAAGCTGAGGCGTTGAAACAATGTTGTCACCTATTTGTGCCAACGTCTGAATCGCGTAGTTGATCGCAGCACTGCCCGCACTCACGACTAAGCCTGCAATCCCACCTTCTAAGGCCGCCATGCGTTTTTCTAACACGTCATTGGTTGGATTCATTATCCGTGTGTAGATATTACCTGGCACCGCAAGGTTGAAGAGATCGGCGCCGTGTTGTGCGTCATCGAATTCGTACGCGACGGTTTGATAAATAGGTGTGGCAACCGATTTGGTTGTTGGATCAGTGTCGTAACCGAAGTGAATCGAGAGTGTTTCGTCTTTCATGAGTCTTCCCTGAACTATTGAATGATTTGTGTACACTCATATTGCCGATTTTTTTATAAAAGAAAAGTATGTTTAGTCACAGAGAGGCAATTGGAATTGTATGCGGGACGATTCGATATTGGTTAGGAAGTGCAGGGCGTGAGTTGTACAGATTTAGAAAAGCAAAAAGCCAGAGCAGCATGAACTGTTCTGGCTTTTCTAATTTGGTGGCCCCTCCCAGATTTGAACTGGGGACCGAACGATTATGAGTCGTGCGCTCTAACCACTGAGCTAAGGGGCCGTAGGGCATAGATTATAGGGGAAGCATTCAGTGGTGTCTAGACACTATAAGGGGCAATTCCGCTTACATCTTAGCCACTTAAATCACACAGATAAAAAAAGGTGAGCCAACGCTCACCTTTTCTTATTTATGCTTAAAAGCTAACCACACTAAAGCGTGTGATTACTCGTCTAGGAAGCTACGCAGAGTTTCTGAGCGGCTTGGGTGACGAAGTTTACGCAGTGCTTTTGCTTCGATCTGACGGATACGTTCACGAGTTACGTCGAACTGCTTGCCCACTTCTTCAAGAGTGTGGTCAGTGTTCATGTCGATACCGAAACGCATACGCAGTACTTTAGCTTCACGAGGTGTTAGGCCAGCAAGAACGTCTTTAGTTGCACCGCGTAGGCTTGTTGCCGTTGCAGAGTCTAAAGGTAGTTCTAGCGTTGTATCCTCGATGAAATCACCTAGGTGCGAATCTTCGTCGTCACCGATTGGTGTCTCCATTGAGATTGGCTCTTTAGCGATTTTCAGTACTTTACGGATCTTGTCTTCAGGCATTTGCATGCGTTCAGCCAGTTCTTCCGGAAGTGGTTCACGACCCATCTCTTGTAGCATTTGACGAGAGATACGGTTTAGTTTGTTGATCGTTTCGATCATGTGAACCGGAATACGGATAGTACGAGCTTGGTCGGCAATCGAACGAGTGATTGCTTGACGGATCCACCAAGTAGCGTAAGTAGAGAACTTATAACCACGACGGTATTCAAACTTATCTACGGCTTTCATCAGACCGATGTTACCTTCTTGGATTAGATCCAGGAATTGTAGACCACGGTTTGTGTACTTCTTAGCAATCGAGATTACTAGACGTAAGTTCGCTTCAACCATCTCTTTCTTCGCACGACGAGCTTTCGCTTCACCGATAGACATACGACGGCTGATATCTTTGATGCTTTGAACAGTAAGAGACGTTTCACGTTCGATCATATCCAGTTTTTGGATAGAGCGACGGATGTCGTGCTCGTTACGTTTGATCTTTTCTGCATATGGCTTGTCTGAAGCAAGAACTTCATCCAACCATGCTTCGCTAGATTCGTTACCAGTAAATAGAGCAATGAAAGATTTCTTCGGCATTTTGCCGTACTCAACCGTTTGACGCATGATTAGACGTTCTTGAGTACGTACGCGATCCATAGAGTTACGCAGTTCGTTTACTAGGTAATCAAACTGTTTTGGTGTTAGACGGAACTCTTTGAATACGTCTTGCATCATTGTCGTTGCAAGCGTTGCTTTCGGGCTTTCATGGCCGTACTCGTTGATCGCTAGCTGACGGTTCTGGTAGCTAGTACGAAGCGCTGTGAACTTCTCAAGAGCAAGCTCAGGATCGATACCTGTATCTTCTTCTTCCTCTTCCTCGTCGTCTTCAGCGTCTTCTTTGTCTTCGTCTTCCAGATCAGTTTCAGCAAGTTCTGAACCGATGTGAGTCGCCGTTGGCGCAGCTGTGCCATCGTCGTCTGGGTCAACAAAGCCATTGATTAGGTCTGTTAAGCGAATCTCTTCTGCTTGTACGCGGTCAAACTGTTCCAAGATGTATGGAATAGTGCCTGGGTACTCAGCAACCGATAGTTGAACTGTATTGATACCATCTTCAATACGTTTCGCAATGTCGATTTCGCCTTCACGAGTCAGTAGTTCAACCGTACCCATTTCACGCATGTACATACGAACTGGGTCAGTAGTACGGCCAATCTCGCTTTCTACGCTTGAAAGCGCAGCAGCTGCAGCTTCGGCTGCATCTTCATCTATATTGGCATCGTCATCATTAAGTGCTAGATCATCAGCATCAGGTGCAGTTTCAACTACCTTGATACCCATGTCGTTGATCATTTGAATGATGTCTTCTACCTGTTCAGAATCCACGATTTCTGCAGGTAGGTGGTCGTTTACTTCGGCGTAGGTCAGATAGCCTTGTTCCTTGCCTTTAATAACAAGTAATTTTAGCTGTGACTGCGGATTTTGATCCATAGATGATATCCAACTTCAGGTCTGGTGAAGGACGTTGCATTCTCAAATGCAAACCAATTATGTTAACAAATTTATTAAATGCTGACTAATCAAACAGGGTTACGCTTTTAGATCTAGCATTAAAGCTAGTAGCTCCCTTTTTTCTTCGGCTGATAAACCGACGCTTCTTGCTTTGGCCTGCAGGTTTTCAATTTGTTTTTCAACGCACTGGGCAAGTATGTTGTCCAATGAGTCTAAAAATATGTCTTCTTGATTGTCTTCGTCGAGGGGGATTTCCCAGCTCGCGAGACGAGACAGAAGAGCCTCATGTTTATTGTGTCGCCAATGCTCTAATAATTGGCCTGTGTTGATATGGGGATGCTCGTGGCATTTATCAAGTACTTCGACGAATAAACTTAGTCCAGGCAACTGTAAGCCTTTGACACTTGATAAATCCGGTACCATATCAGCATAGCTCGGATTTTGGATAAGCAAAGCGATAACTTCACGCATTGGAGTGCGCTTCAGCTCTTTATGCGGTTGAGGTGTCGGGTTCTGTGTATGAACTCGCGCACGTCGTAATTGGTTATCAAATCCAGTCCGCTCATCGAGCAGTTTTTCGAGCAATTCTTGGAAGTAACTGTCAGGAATTTTGTTAATCAAGGCGCTAGCGTGTGCTCGCAGTGCTGATTTCCCTTCGGTTGTTCCCAAGTTCAACTTGTGTATTTCAATCAGGTTATCGAACAAATAAGTTGAAAGCGGCGTCGCATTATGAACAAGCTGTTCGAAAGCGGCTTTGCCGTGTTCTCTTATATAGCTATCTGGGTCTTCACCGTCTGGCAAGAATAGAAACTTAAGCGTGTTACCTGTTTTCAGGTACTCAAGCGCATTTTCTAGTGCGCGCCATGCCGCTTCTTTACCTGCTCGGTCACCATCGTAACAACAAACCACAGTACTGGTTTGACGGAACAGCATTTGAATGTGGTCACCAGTTGTCGAGGTGCCCAGTGATGCTACTGAGTAATCAACACCATATTGCGCGAGTGCTACGACATCCATGTAGCCTTCAACCACAAGGACTTGCGGCGGTTCACGGTATGCTTGTAACACTTCATAAAGGCCGTAAAGCTCTTTACCTTTATGGAAGATAGGCGTTTCTGGTGAATTGAGATATTTTGGTGTGCCGTCTTCTAATACACGACCACCAAAACCAATCACACGACCACGACGATCGCGAATCGGGAACATCACTCGTCCACGGAATCGGTCGTATCGGTTGCCTTTATCATTCTCTATTAACATGCCGCCAGTCACGAGCATGTCTTGGGCTTCTTTCTGTTGGCCAAAGTTCTTACGAACTAAGTCCCACTCATCGGCCACATAACCAATGCCAAATTTCTGGACGATTTCGCCAGACAGACCGCGATTCTTTAGGTAATCAATCGCAGGTTTGTTGGCTGATATTTTCAGTTGAGAGCGGTAAAAATTACTGATGCCGCCCATCAAATCGTAGAGGTTACGTTTTTGTTCGCTGTTGGCTCTTGGTGCTGTTGATATCTCGCCGCTGCGCTGCTCTCTAGGAACATCAAGGCCTAAGAAAGAGGCAAGCTCTTCAATAGCTTCAACAAAATCGAGACGTTCGAACTCCATAATGAAGTCGATAGCATTACCGTGTACGCCACAACCAAAGCAGTGATAAAACTGTTTTTCTTGGCTTACGCTAAAAGAAGGGGTCTTTTCGTTGTGGAATGGGCAACAAGCACCATAGTTTTTGCCTTTTTTCTTAAGTTTCACGCGTGCGTCCACAATGTCGACAATGTCGAGACGCGCTAGGAGATCATCGATGAAACTACGCGGGATGTGTCCTGCCATAAAACCTTAGAAAAATGCACTAACTGAGAGTGTGGATAATAATAGTTTGAATAGGTTACAGATACAAACAAGCCGTGCGTTCCGAAGGATTGCACGGCTTGTTGCAATTTGATTTGGGATTAAGCGAGTTTAGAACGAACTAAACCACTAACTTTACCCATATCTGCACGCCCTTGAATTTGTGGTTTCAAGATAGCCATTACTTTACCCATGTCTTGCATGCCCGCTGGTTGAGCTTCGGCGATTGCGCTATCAAGTAGTGCAATAACTTCTTCATCAGTTAGCGGTTGAGGCATAAAGCCTTCAAGTACCGTAATTTCTGCTTTTTCCACGTCAGCAAGATCTTGACGATTTGCCGATTCATATTGAGCAACAGAATCGCGACGTTGCTTAACCATTTTAACTAATACAGCAAGAATGTCGTCGTCGTTCAGAGTGATCCGTTCGTCAACTTCACGTTGCTTAATTGCTGAAAGAGCTAAGCGGATAGTGCCAAGGCGCGGTTTGTCCTTGGCTTTCATCGCTAATTTTTGCTCTTCTTTGAGTTGTTCAATAAGAGCCATAACTCAGTCCTTATGGATTAAGTTATTAGTACAGGCGAACGCGACGTGCGTTTTCGCGAGCTAGCTTCTTAGCGTGACGCTTTTGAGCTGCTGCTTTAGCGCGTTTGCGAACTGTAGTTGGCTTTTCGTAGTGCTCGCGACGGCGAACTTCAGAAAGGATACCTGCTTTTTCACAAGAGCGCTTGAAACGACGTAGTGCAACGTCGAACGGTTCGTTTTCACGTACTTTAACTATTGGCATATGCCTTTCACCTCAGGGGTTATTCATTATCGCTGGCTACTCAGTACCAAATCAGAGAAGTTACCCATCGAGCTAACTCTCTATTCGTGTTTGGCCATTAACCAGCTTGATCAAAAATGGTGCGGAATTTTAATCCGATCACAGTGGCTTTGTAAAGCACTTTGTCGATTATAGTCTGTACAATATTTGTTTGAAGAGCTTAGGCAGGGTAATATTGCGCTAATTTCCCATTTTAGACGAAAGCGTGCCGAGAAAATTATGCGCATTATTGGTATTGAAACCTCTTGTGATGAAACAGGAATCGCAATTTATGATGATGAGCAGGGGTTGCTTTCTCATCAATTATATAGCCAAGTAAAACTGCACGCCGATTACGGTGGTGTGGTACCTGAGCTTGCTTCACGTGACCACGTGAAAAAGACCATTCCACTGATTAAAGCCGCTTTAGCGGAAGCTAACTTAACATCGAAAGATATTGATGGCGTGGCTTACACGGCAGGCCCGGGGTTAGTTGGCGCGTTGCTGGTTGGCGCAACGATTGGCCGCAGTATTGCTTACGCTTGGGGCGTACCCGCTGTACCTGTTCACCACATGGAAGGTCACCTACTAGCGCCAATGCTAGAAGATAACCCACCGCCGTTCCCATTTGTTGCGCTGCTGGTTTCTGGCGGTCACACCATGATGGTTGAAGTGAAAGGGATTGGTGAATACAAGATCCTTGGCGAATCGATTGATGATGCGGCGGGCGAAGCCTTTGATAAAACGGCTAAGCTGATGGGCTTAGATTACCCTGGTGGTCCGCTGCTTTCTCGATTAGCAGAGAAAGGCACGCCAGGTCGCTTTAAGTTCCCGCGTCCAATGACCGATCGCCCAGGCCTAGACATGAGCTTCTCTGGTCTAAAAACATTTGCAGCGAATACGATTCGTGACAATGATAACGATGATCAAACTCGCGCGGACATTGCTTACGCATTCCAAGAAGCGGTTTGTGGTACCTTGGTAATCAAGTGTAAGCGTGCCTTGGAACAGACAGGCATGAAACGTATAGTGATTGCTGGTGGTGTAAGCGCAAATAAGCAACTGCGTGTTGAGCTTGAAGCGCTTGCTAAGAAAATTGGTGGTGAGGTTTACTACCCACGTACTGAGTTCTGTACCGATAACGGTGCAATGATTGCTTATGCCGGTATGCAGCGCCTGAAAAATGGCGAGACTGCAGATCTTTCAGTTCAAGCAACACCACGTTGGCCGATTGACCAATTAGAGCCAATTGCTTAATACATCAAGATGTTTCGATAAACGGTCGCCTAGTGCGGCCGTTTTTATATCCTAGCTTACCGACTATATGTCGATAAATTATTGCTGATAGAGATTAGGGAAGAAGATGAACAAGTTCACTGTAGACAATCAATCGATGGCGTACCTAGATGAAGGTGAGGGCCCGGTTGTTGTATTGGGTCACAGCTACCTTTGGGATAGCGCAATGTGGAAGCCACAGATTGAGGCGTTGAAAACTCAGTACCGTTGTATTGTGCCTGAGCTTTGGTCTCATGGTGAATCTGAAGCGGCACCGAGTGCAATGCGTAACCTGAAAGATTACGCTCAACATGTTTTGGCACTGCTTGATCACCTAAACATCGATAAGTTTTCAGTTGTTGGTTTATCGGTTGGTGGTATGTGGGGAACGGAGCTTGCCGAATTAGCGCCTGCACGAATCAAGTCTTTGGTACTTATGGATACCTTTGTTGGTTTAGAGCCAGAAGTTGCGCACGCTAAATACTTCAGCATGCTAGACACCATTTCTCAAACTAAGATGGTTCCTCAACCGATTGTTGAAGCGGTTGTCCCACTGTTCTTTGCCAATGATGCTCAAACCAATACGCCAACTTTAGTGGAAGGTTTTACTCAGCAGTTATCTGCTCTTGAGGGCGAGAACGCTGAAGAAGTGGCTCGAATTGGTCGAATGGTGTTTGGACGTCGAGATATGATTGAGTCGGTAGAGAACTTTGCTCTGCCTGTTTTGATTGCTGTAGGACAAGAAGATAAACCACGTCCGGTACTTGAGTCATACTTAATGCACGATTGCATTACGGGCAGTGAATTAGTGGTGATTCCTGGCGCTGGTCATATTAGTTCGTTAGAGCAACCAGAGTTTGTGAACACAATGCTGAAGACGTTTTTAGATAAGCACCTGCTGTAACCTTCTTATCCTTAAAATGATCGGCTTAAACCTGTATATTCAAACGGATATATAAGGTTAAGCCGATTTTTTTGTCCGAGTTTTGGCTCACTGCCATCGAGTAGGCGACGGATATTCTGATGGTGACGTAGCACAATCAAACAACACAACATGGCTACAGGCAGTGTGTATTGAGGTTTGACTAACCAAGCGTAGAAAGGTGCGAGCAACACAGTAACCAGTGCCGCTAAAGAAGAGTAACGAAACAAAAAAGCCACAATCAACCAAGTCGCCATGATCATACCGGTTAGATCGAATCCTATTGGGGCGATAGCGCCGAGTGCAGTTGCGACGCCTTTACCACCTTTAAAGTGGAAGAATATTGGGTACATATGGCCAAGACAAGCAGCAATCGCCACTACACCTAAAATGATCGAGTCGATATTGAGGTAGTAGCCAAGCCAGACAGGGATGGTGCCTTTCAGCATGTCACACAGGAGGACAGCAGCAGCTGCGCCTTTGCCGCCAACGCGCAGTACATTGGTGGCTCCAGGGTTATTGGAGCCTACCGTTCTTGGATCAGGAAGTCTTAAGACTCGGCATATCAAGACCGCACTAGAGATTGAACCTAGCAAATAGGCTGCAATGATCATGATTAGTGCCAATGGGGTCATGTCTTTCCTTAAACGGTTATAAGCCTAGCGATGGGAAAATAATGCTCAATCCAAGAGTAATTGATATCATATCTCGAATTACGCAAATAATACGTTTTTTTCCCCAATATGGGTATCCGACCTCTAAAAGGACAAGTCATGGCATTGGATAAAGTTTTCATTGAACAGCTAGAAGTAATTACAACGATCGGTGTTTACGATTGGGAACAAGAGATTAAACAAAAACTTGTGCTTGATATTGAAATGGCTCATGACAACCGCCCAGCAGGTAAGAGTGATGATGTGGTTGATGCTTTGGATTACTCGACAGTGAGTACTGCCGTGCTTGACCATATTGCGAATGGCCGATTCCTATTGGTGGAGCGTGTGGCAGAAGAAGTCGCTGAATTGATCATGACTCAATTCTCTGTACCTTGGATTAAAATCCGTTTAGCTAAACCGGGCGCAGTGCCGCAAGCAAAAGCCGTTGGCGTAGTCATCGAACGAGGTCAAGCATGACAATAGCCTATGTTGGCGTTGGCACGAACATAGACCGCGATAAGCATGCAAGGGTGGCATGGACAGAGCTTCAATCGTTAGGGACTAACCTTAAATGTTCTAAAATCTATCACTGTGAGCCCGTGGGTTTTAATAGCCATCCGTTTTATAACTTTGTGATAGAGCTCGACACGTCACTCTCATTGACTGAATTTTCACAGCAGCTGCGTACAATTGAGTTTAAATGGGGTCGCTCTCAAGATGCGCACAAACTTCAAGATCGAAAACTCGATCTTGATATTGTGCTGTTTGGAGAGGTGGTTTCTGAGCGCGAACCAGAATTACCACGCAGTGATATCTACAAATATCCTTTTGTAACACAACCGCTTTATGATCTTTGTCCTGCGAGAGTGATCCCGCAAGACGGAAGAACCGTCAGTGAAATATGGCAGAAGATGCAGCAATTAGACTCGCTCTCTGTCGTAGATATAAAACTATAATTTTTAAGGTAAGTAATGAGTTATTTTGAAGCGTTTATGTTGGCGTTGGTGCAAGGCTTTACTGAGTTTTTACCTATTTCCAGTTCTGCACACTTGATTCTTCCATCAGCGGTTTTAGGCTGGGAAGATCAGGGTTTGGCTTTTGATGTTGCTGTCCATGTCGGTACTTTGGCCGCAGTAGTGATCTATTTCCGTAAAGAAGTCGTCTCTTTGTTGAGCGCATTCTTTGGTTCAGTGTTTAAAGGCGATCGCAGCAAGGAAGCGAAGTTAGCGTGGATGATCATTCTCGCGACGATTCCTGCGTGTATCTTTGGTCTGTTGATGAAAGATATTGTTGAGCTTTATCTGCGTAGCGCGTGGGTGATCGCAACGACAACGATTATCTTTGGTCTGTTGTTATGGTGGGTGGATAAGAACTCAAGCCTGCGTGATGACGAATACCAAGCGGGTTGGAAAAAGGCGTTATTTATTGGTCTTGCTCAAGCAATGGCGATCATTCCGGGCACGTCTCGTTCTGGCGCAACCATTACCGCGGCGCTGTATCTTGGTTTTACACGTGAAGCAGCAGCTCGATTCTCTTTCTTGATGTCTATCCCAATCATCACTCTAGCTGGTGGTTATTTGGGTCTGAAGTTAGTGACCAGTGGTGACCCAATTCATGTGGGCACTTTGCTAACGGGAATCGTGGTTTCTTTCATTAGTGCTTATATCTGTATCCACTTCTTCTTGAAGCTTATCTCTCGTATGGGTATGACACCGTTTGTTATCTACCGCCTGATTCTAGGTTTTGGTCTATTTGCTTTCTTGATGATGCAGTAGCGCTCGACTTACGAAGACAAATGTTTCGTCCTACAGATTGAAACGGAAAAACCCGCTTAGTTGCGGGTTTTTTAATGCGTGCTTACGACTAACTATCAGTGAGTTCTGATAAAGATCCTTCAATAGCCACCGCTCTGCGCTTCTCTTGCTCTTCTCGAATATCTTTACCTTTAAAGCCATCAGCAATGATCGCTTTTACTTCAACTTGAAGCGCCGCTTGATAGGCCGCTTCAAAACGAGCCTTTTGAGGGTAAGGCTGATCTTCTAACCCTCTACGGCCTGCGTGGTCAGCTTGGCAGCAAAGCAAGATGTCGTTGAGTCGTTCTGGTTTACGCCAAACATCGAACTTGTTGAGAACCTTAAGGAAGGTTGTAGGTTTGAGCTCACTAGCACGATGGATATTAGAATGCTGCTCGCACACTAACAGAGCAAGATCTCTGAATTCGTTGGGTACTCTCACTCGTTCACATAGCTTCTTAATGATTTTCAAACCTGTGTGGCAGTGCATCTTATGGCTTGGCCATTCACTTTCAGGTGTAACGCCTTTACCTAAGTCATGCACTTGAGCAGCAAAGCGTACCGGTAACGATGGGCTTAATAGTGCAGCTTGTTGAGCAACCATCAGAGTGTGAATGCCTGTGTCGATTTCAGGATGCCATTTCTCAGGTTGAGGGACGCCAAATAGAGCGTCAATCTCAGGTAATACGATTGCCAATGCACCACACTCTTTCAATACAGAAAGGAACACTTCTGGGTGTGGTGTACTGAGTGATTTGTGCCACTCTTGCCAAACTCGTTCGGCTGTAAGGTGTGCCAGTTCTCCTGATTCAACGATTGTTGCCATCATCACCATGGTTTCTGGGGCAACTGTAAAGTTGAGATGGTGAAGCTTGGCGGCGAAGCGAGCCACACGTAGCACGCGAAGAGGATCTTCAACAAAAGCGTCCGATACGTGTCTTAAGATACGATCGGAGAGATCTTTCTGGCCATGGTAAGGATCATAAAGTTGGCCTTCATCATCTTGAGCAATAGCGTTGATAGTCAGATCGCGACGCATGAGGTCTTCTTCTAGACTGACATCCGGCGCGAAGTAACACTCGAAACCTGTATAACCCGAACCTGACTTTCTCTCCGTACGAGCCAGTGCGTGCTCTTCTTTGGTTTTTGGGTGTAAGAATACAGGGAAATCTTTTCCGACAGCAGTAAAGCCAAGGCTTTCCATTTCTTGAGGAGTACTACCGACCACAACCCAATCTTTATCATAGCTATCAATATTGAGTAGCTTATCGCGCACCGCCCCACCGACTAGATAGCGCTGTAGCCCATTCTCTTCTGGTAGGCTATCGTATATTTGCAACTTATCACCTCGAAATGTTTTATCACTGCTGGACTTTACGGCAAGCAATGGTACTTTCCATTAATCGTAATTATAGGGCAGCACATGTATAAGGAATATTTTGGCTTCGTTGAGATGCCATTTTCGATTGTACCAAATTCTCGCTATTTGTTTTTGAGTCAGCGCCACCAAGAGGCAATGCAGAACCTACAAGCCGGTTTAGGCGAGGGTGGGGGCTTTGCGATGCTTACTGGTGAGGTGGGTACAGGGAAAACAACGGTCGCTAAGGCGATGTTGTCTTCACTCGATAATCAGACTCAAGCTGGCCTTATACTTAACCCTACATTTTCCAATACAGATTTACTTGAAGCTATCTGCGATGAGTTTGAGGTCGAGTACCCAGAACAAGCATCGCTGAAGCAGCTGAGTCAGGCGATTCACTACTTCTTATTGGATAGCCATGCAGAGGGCATTCAAACCTTATTGGTGATAGACGAAGCTCAACACCTTGCTGCCGATGTATTGGAACAGCTTCGCCTTCTGACCAATTTGGAAACAGACAGTCGTAAGCTATTAAAAGTATTGTTGGTTGGTCAACCTGAATTACAACAGCATTTGCAGACCACGCAACTGCGTCAATTGGCACAGCGTATTACAGGGCGTTACCATTTATTGCCTCTCAATATTGAAGAGACCGGTAAGTACATCGCGTTTCGTCTGGAGACGGCAGGTGGCGAGCAGATGTTGTTCTCGAATCGCTCCGTCAAGCTGATTGCTCAATATACTCATGGCATTCCAAGGCTGATTAACTTGGTGTGTGATAAGGCGCTGCAGTTAGCTTTTCATGAGGGAGGGCAAACACCGAGCAATGAAACGGTTAACCGAGCGTGTCAGCAGGTTATGTCCTTTCAGGCCGAGGTTTATCATGTCGATAAACCTCGCGCAGCGAGCGTGCTACCAAAGCTCGTTCAGTACGCTGGTGCAGCTACCTTGAGTGTCGCACTTGCGATGGCAACCTTTAACTTTGCCCCAACGTATATAGATTCATGGTTAACAACCAAACCTTCAAATGAAGTCCAAGCTGTAGGCTCAGCAAAGATGCAACGGTCGTTAGTCGCGGATACGCCTGAGGTGGTTGAGTTTGAGACAGACAAGTTCGCACTGCCAGCACATATTCAACAACACTTGATGCAAGGGACTAACCGTTCGCTGGCTATCAAGGATTTATACACCCTTTGGGGATATCAGTCTTCATTGCGAGACGGTTTATGTCTAAGCGAGCCGCAAAGTGTTTTCGTATGTGAACAGCAACAATCTAGCTTGGATGACCTATTTGAGTTAGGCGTTCCTGTGGTGTTGAACTTAGACATAGAACAAGAATCTGTGTTTGCTGTGCTTTATGGCGTATCACAAGATTCTGTCGAACTACTGGTTAACGAAAAACTCTTAGTCATGCCTAAGCAATCTCTAGAGCAGATCTGGCAGGGTGATTATGTCGCGATTTGGAAACAGCCGCTGCGAGAGACGCTGAAAGAGGGTTACCAAGGTGAAGCTGTGGCTTTGCTCGATTTGTTGCTTTCTGAGGTGTTGGGAGAGGTTGTGTCTGGTAGTGATGTATTTGATTACGAATTAAAAATGAAGGTTGAAGCGTTTCAAACTTGGCAAGGTATGTCGGTTGACGGCATCGCAGGTCAACGAACATTAGCAAGGTTGCAAAGATTAGCTCAGCTTGATTCTCCGAAGTTGATGTCATTAAGTGGAGGGGCAAGCTAATGTCACGTATTATTCACAAGCTGAATCAGTCTTCGGTTACACAATCATCTATCAATAAACCTAGCTTTAAAGGCTACCAAAATCACCATGTGCCGAACTCGGCAAAGGGCATCAGCAACAAACGTGGTTCGTCGTTAGCCATGGGGTTACTTCTTTTGCTTGTGCCTTGTTTGTTGGTAGGCGGTACCTTGGTTTATCAATCATACAATCAACATCAAAACTCGATTAGCCAAGTTGCCAATGTAGATCTACCAGAGTTAAAGCTTCCGTCAGACCTTGACTCTCAAATATCTGAGGCTGACATAGCAAGCATGGAAGCCGCGTCAGCGGGTGCGGAAGACGAAGTACTGTTCGCCGTTCGTCCGGCACCGTCAAGCCAACCTTTGAAAACACTTCCGCGCCAAGAAATGTATGCAAAGATTGACTCTGAAAGTACGAATGTCGCTGGTGGAGCTATTGTGCCCGTTGCTAGCTCGGAGAGCAGTGCGCGAACATCAGAAGAGTCAGAGCTATCACTGGCTCAGCCTGAGGTTCAGCCAGGTGCAAGCAATGAGGGTAGGGCTCTGCAATCGGACAGTGATTTATTGCAAGGGCTAGACCTCAGTGAGTTACCACCTGATTTAGCATTGAAGCTTGAATCTATCATGGGTGATCAACAAAGCGCACCTGAACCGATGGATTCAAGACCAGCAGGACAAGTAGGGTCACAGGTCATTGAGTTGGAAACGCATACCAATAGCTTGTCTGGGGTGTTACCTAAGTTAGACTTACAAACTCACATGTATTCGAGTAGCGAAACCAAGCGTTGGGTCAAAGTGAATGGCCAAGAGGTGGCGCAAGGGGATTGGATTGGGCGAGACATTCAGTTACTCGAGATTAAGCCACAATCGGTGATCATAGAGTTCAACCAGCAGAAGATAGAAATCCCAGCTCTGTACGAGTGGAAAGGCTAGCGAGTTTCAAGGGCACTAGATGACAGGCAAATAAAAAGGAGCACCTCGGTGCTCCTTTTTGATATTCGATACTGAATTTACTGTACCTGAGACAAGCGTTAAGTCTACGCCCAACCGTTTGGTGACTTTCTGCGACGAGGCATAATGTGTGGCAGAACAAGGCCTAGAAGTAGACCAATACCCGCAACACCACCACCGTACATGAAGTACTTTAATAGTAGGTCGTCTTTTTGAGTGTCTAGCTTAGCGCGCAATTCACGGTTCTCTGTTTGAGAGCTCGTTAGCTGTTGGCTAATTTCACTGTAGTTCTGTTCTAGTTCAGCAATCTGCTTGTTACGAGAATCTAGAGAGCTCGCTAGGCCAGCTTTTTCGCTGTCAGCACTCTGGCGAGCGTTCGCTAGCTTGCCTTTAACTTCAGTCAGCTCTTTCTCAAGCTTGGGCATACGTAGTGCCATGCTTTCTTTTGTGCTTACAAACTTACTTTCAACCCAACCTTTACGGCCGCGGTTGTCTTGAATCTGGGTGTAACCCGTGCTCTTGTTAGTTTGTAGGTATGTAATCTTTTCACCAGCATCAACACTGCCGATGATACGGAAGGTGTTGTTTGGGCCAGAATGCATATAAGTAAATAGTTTGTCAGCAATATAACGGTCTTGTGCAAAGGCAGCTGGAGCCGCAAGCATTGCGAACAAAACTAAGCTAATCAGTTTTTTCACAGTAAATCCCTTAACGATTCAAATTGGGTAGGCGTATGAGTCAGCCTCAATCAGCAAATAATATTTAGTTTCTTTATGCGGTGCAACAAAGAAGGGAGGCAAAGCCTCCCTTTCTGTGCGTTTGAGTCAATAATGACATGGCATTTACATATCGTTACTGAAGTTCACACTATTCTGACGCTAGTATTCACTAACGCAGTCGCGATTACATAGTAAACGCAGCTTGAATTCCGTAGAAGAACACAACAGCAAGTAGAGCACCTGCTGGCAGTGTCACAATCCAAGAAGCCACGATATTACGTACAACGCCTAAGTTCAGTGCTGCGATACCACGAGCAAAACCAACACCTAATACTGCACCAACGAGTGTTTGTGTAGTAGAGATTGGAAGGCCAGTACCTGAAGCTAGTACAACCGTACATGCCGTTGCAAGTTGTGCAGCAAAGCCACGGCTTGGTGTTAATTCTGTAATACCAGTACCAACGGTTGCCATTACTTTATGACCCATTGTTGCAAGACCAACAACGATACCGAAACCACCTAGAGGAAGAATCCACCATGCGATAGTACTCTTACCTGTGATTTCACCCATGTGCTCAACAGTTGATACAACAGCAGACAGTGGACCAATCGCGTTCGCAACGTCGTTTGAACCGTGTGCAAATGCCATCGCACAAGCTGTGATAACCATTAGTACCGAGAAGATGCCTTCAACACCGGCAAAGCCGTGGTCTTCTTCACGATTAGCAAATTTCTTCTGGATGTATAGGTAACCGCCGATCATAACAAGTGCAGAAACGCCAGCAGCCCAAACCCATGCTTCAGTGTTGCTTAGGTGAAGACCAACGTGCTTAAGACCTTTCTTGATGGTTACCAGTGCAATTACCATTGTTGTAATGAACATGTACACCGGTACAAAGCGCTTCGCGTTGAATAGCGGGTTCTCTGTATCAAAAATCAGTCGTTGAGCACTTACAAATATCACGTAAGCGAAGAAGCCGGAAATAACGGGTGTGATAATCCAACTGCCCACAATACCTTGAACACTGTTCCAGTCTACAGCTTCAGTACCTACAGAAATACAAGCAAAACCGATGATTGCACCGATGATTGAGTGAGTCGTAGAAACAGGCCAGCCCATGTAAGAAGCGAGAAGTAGCCATGTACCAGCAGCAAGAAGTGCTGACATCATGCCGTACACAAGTACATCAGGTTGATGAGCGAATAGAGACGTTTCGATAACACCTTTACGGATCGTGTCTGTTACTTCGCCGCCCGCAAGGTAAGCACCTGCGAATTCAAAGATCATTGCGATAATGATCGCTTGTTTAACGGTTAGAGCTTTAGAGCCTACTGAAGTGCCCATTGCGTTCGCAACGTCATTTGCACCAATACCAATAGCCATCAAGAAACCGAAAGCTGCTGCAACAATAATCAGGACAGTGCCGTAGTTAGCAAGGATATCCATCGTAATACCTAGTTGTTTGATAACAAGCGGAACAAATTTAGACGCAAAAAACCGCTCAGCGAGAGAAATACTCAGCGCATAAGTGGTTTGTTCAAAAAATGCTCTTCGTTATATGGTTAACGTATGATTTAAGATCGAGAAAGCATTACTTCAAGACGAGCGCCAACACGCTGTGCTTGATCTGCAATACCACCAACCCATTCAAGAATTTTGTATAAGAACATGATATCAACTGGATTCAGGTCGCCTTCAATCGCCATTAGTTGTTGGCGTAGTTCGATCTGCATCGCATCCGTGTCATCTTCAATTACATCTAATTGATGAATCATTTCGGCAACGAGTGTTACTTCACGGCCTTTAAAGCCAGTCTCAAGTAATTCGTCTAATTCATTGATTACGTTTTGTGCTTGGTTCGCTGCATCTAGACAACGTTTAACGTAAGCGATGAAGTTTTCTTGCATAGGAGCAGGAATGACAAGTTGACGACCATATACACGGCCAGCAATGTCTTTCGCTAGGTTTGCGAGTTTGTCTTGTTGCGTTAATAGCTCCAACATATCGGTGCGATCAACTGGCATAAACAAACCACGAGGAAGTTTAAGGCGAATTTCACGTTTTAGTACGTCAGCTTCTTTCTCAAGGTGAGAAATTTGAGCTCGAATTTCTGATGCTTTTTCCCAGTCACCTTTTGAAGAAACTTCAAAGAAATTAACTAGGTGAGAACAACATTCGTTCACGCATACTACGTGACGCTGCAAAGGTTTAATTGGGGACTTTGCAAATAACCCCATAATTGTATTTACTGGCATGGTCATCCAACCTAATAAATAATAACCTTAAAACAACATACACCATATTCATGGTGAAATGTTAAGCGATGGCTACAAAGTCGCGCATGTTAACCTAATCAATCTCTCATTAAAACTGTTTTAGATCATCATAAGGGCGATATTTCTGACTTGCCGACTTTTCAAATTGGCAATATCCTGTCCCTATCTTCACAGAAAGGTATAACTATGGAAACCGAGATAGAACTGAAGTTTTTTGTTTCTCCTGAATTTTCAGAGACTTTACGCAATAAAATTGCTGAAACTAAAGTACTTCAGCACAGTTGTCGTGAGCTAGGTAACATCTACTTTGACACCGCTGACAACTGGCTACGTAAGCACGATACAGGCTTACGCATTCGACGCTTTGATGACGTATTTGTACAAACCGTAAAGACGGCTGGTCGTGTGGTTGCTGGCCTACATCAAAGGCCTGAATACAATGCAGAACACGACAGCAACGAACCTAAGTTAGCCCTGCACCCAGAGGACATCTGGCCAGCAGGTAAAGACATCGAAACGTTGCAAGCTGAGCTGACTCCTCTATTCTCTACCAACTTCACGCGTGAGCAGTGGTTGATTGGTATGCCTGATGGTAGCCAAGTCGAGGTCGCATTCGACCAGGGCTTCGTTGAATCAGGCGACCTGCAAGAACCGATTTGCGAAGTCGAATTGGAGCTTAAATCCGGTCAAACGGATGCGCTATTTACATTGTCTCGTCAATTCTGCGAGCAAGGTGGCATGCGTTTGGGTAACCTAAGTAAAGCAGCTAAGGGTTACCGCCTTGCTCAAGGTTATCAAGGAGATGAAGTTACTCCTTTGACTTTAGTTGATACTGATAAAAGTGATACCGTTGAATCGTGTTTCATTCAATCTTTAGAGCACGCTCTCGCTCATTGGCACTATCATGAGCAGATCTTCACCGAGCGCCAATCTATTGAAGCACTGCATGAGATCAGCCACTCGCTCAGCTTTATTCGTCAAACCTTCACTATCTATGGTGGTATTGTCCCAAGACGTGCAAGTGCTATTTTACGCCAAGAGCTCAAGTGGCTTGAGCAAGAGCTCGATTGGCTGAAAAGCTATGATCACTTCGAAGACTTGTTGGAAGATAAAGGCCATGTGCTACGTAAACTCGATGCGCGCAAGTTCTTGGTTGCTGAGCTTAAAGAGATGCAAGAGCAACTTCCCGATCGTGAAGAGCTGCTTACCTTGTTGAGCTCTGCTCGTTACACTGGTTTATTGTTAGATCTGAGCCGCTGGATCTTATCTCGTGGCTGGCAACCTTTCTTAGATGAGAAAGCGCGTGAACAAATGGGGCGTGGTATCGAATGGTTTTCCGTGCAGCAACTCGATCGTACATGGGCTGACTTGATGGAAGCTTTCCCTCCAGAGCGAGTGATGACCAGCCAAGCATATATTGAACAGCAATACCGTTTGATGCGTAATCTGTATTCTGGTGTTGGCTTCGCGAGTTTGTATGATGACGCAGAACGAAACAGCTTCCGCTTGCCATGGGCCGATATGGTGCAAGGTATTGATGACTTGCTGGCACTCAAAACATTAGAGCCTTTGACTGAGAAGTTGGAAGGTGACGAGAAGGTTCAGCTAGAGCGTTGGCTGGCTCGTCAAGAAGTGTCCATTTTGCATGCGATGGAACAGACACGCCAAATCAGTGTTGAGGTTGAGCCATATTGGCAAGACTAAATTCAACACCTGTATCAATATAAGTATGAATTTGAAAATAGGGCTTCGGCCCTATTTTTTTATTTGTTGTTCGAGCTTCTCTAGTCGTTCGAGGATTTTCTGTTGTTGCTCAATGATCTTCTCAAGATGCTTCTCTTTGCTTTCAGCGCGTTGATTCTCAAGGTGAGTTGGGGAGGTAATCAAAGAAGTGATCAAGCCTGAAATCATACCAAACACACCCACACCGCAAATGATTACCAGAGAAGCGACTAATTTTCCTGAACTCGTGACTGGATAATGATCGCCATATCCTACGGTACTGATGGTAACGAAAGCCCACCACAAAGCATCTTGTCCAGTGGTAATGTTGGCGTTGGGGTCTTTGTGCTCTAACAGCAGTATTGTTCCGGCTCCTATGGTCAGGAGAATGACCAGCAGCAATATAATCGAGGCGAGGGTGGTTTCTTTGCGGTTGCGAAATAGCTCTCTGAGAACGCGTTTACCCGAACGAAGAACAAGAATGACACGCAGGATCTGAAAAATGCGAGCGAAACGAAGAGGCTCGATCATTGGGATGCTTGCCAAGAAATCGATCCAGTGTACTTTTATATATTCTTTTTTGTTTTGTGATCTGAATAGATCAATAGTGAGCTGAAAAAGAAAAACACTACAGATTATAAAATCGAGGCCGATAAGGACTTGTTTCGATTCTTTATCGATCGGTACGAACAATAAGCCTGAGATCACAAATAACGCTAAGAAAGAGAGAATCAGTGACAATAAGCTCATCGGCTTAGTGGCGTCTTTGGTATTATTCAACATTCATACGAGGCTCAAAATAAATCGCGAACTTTGACTGACATAGCCACCTCGCGGATATAGAAGCCATCAATATATAAGAATTAATGGAGAACTGACAATGACTAAACTGTCATTCAAGCCGTGGGAAAGGATAATCTCTGACGTTCGTCTCGTTCCGAAAATGATTATGCTGATGATATTCAGCACTATCTTGATCATTTCGAAGCAGCTTTGGGACGCAAGTACGTTTTACGATTCATTGCTTGCTGTAACCAACAATGCGCAAGTCGCACAACAGCATTACGAGACTTACCTAGTTCAAGTGGCTTGGCAAACAGCCTTGATGATCATTGTGTTTGTGATTCTTCTATTAGCTGCGGCTCGCGTTATGCTGCGTCAGACTCAATACCTTAATGACGCAATTAAAACTATGGCCGATAAGAACCTATCAGTGCCGATTCAAATGGATTGTAAAGATGAATACGGCGATGTGGCACGTGAACTTGAAAAAACTCGTGTCCAACTGAACGACATGATCAAAACTCAGGTGGCCTCTTCTGATGAACTGTTTGCTCTGACGGAAGTGATGACCATCAGCATGTCTGAAACCAAAGAGTCAGCTCAAGAAGAGTTCAATGAGATCGATCAGCTTGCGACAGCAATGAGCGAGATGACCTCTACGGTGCAAACTGTAGCCGAGCATGCACAAAGCGCTTCTTCATTGACGGAACAGGCATCAGGCCAAGCATTGACCGGTCAGAAGTTCGTTCAAGGCTCAGTTTCTAAGATGAGTGAGTTATCTTCAGATATCGCAGCATCTGCAGCAGCGGTAAACCAAGTTGAAGAGCGCGTTGACTCAATTGGTAGTGTGGTTGGTACTATCCAAGGCATTTCAGAACAGACAAACCTTTTAGCATTGAACGCTGCGATCGAGAGCGGCGCGTGCAGGTGAAGCGGGTCGAGGCTTTGCGGTTGTTGCCGATGAGGTTCGTAACCTTGCGCAGCGTACTCAACAAGCGACGGTAGAGATTCAGGACATGATCAGTCACCTACAAAGCAGTGCTAATTCTGCGGTAGAGCTGATGGAGAAGAGTGTTGTTGAAGCGGCTGAAGGCGTTGATTTGGTGACTAATGCTGGCACAGAGCTTGATGGTATCGTAAGCCAAGTTAACCAAATCAATGACATGAACTTCCAAATCGCGACAGCTGCGGGTCAACAGAGCAGCGTTGCAGAAGAGATGAGTGTCAACCTGACCAATGTTCGTGAGCTTGTCGAAGCTTCAGTTGTGGTTGTTGGTGAGCTGTTAGAGACCTCTCAGCTTATGGAGAGCAACGCGCAAGAACTCGACGGTAAGATTAAGCAATTTAAGGTTTAGTCCTTAGCACCTAATCTTCATCCGTAAAGGCTTATTCCCAGAGACTTTTTCTAGGTTGTAAGCTCAACCAGATAAGTTAATCGATAAAACGCCCACATTGCTAATGTGGGCGTTTTTTATTGGCGTAACTTTGGTATAACTTATCTTTAGTTATGAAAACTCGTTATTGAAGAACTGAATCGATAAACCGATTGTTCAGCGCGCAGCTTATACAAGGAAGAAACATGCCATTGCCTTCTCAAATCGTCACTCACTCACAGTCTGCTTTTGAGCAATTATTAGAGCATCAAAGTGAAGCCATCAATACTTGGCCTGAGCCACTGACTGAAGATCTTAAACGTGTACTCGGTTTAAGCTGTTTTGTTGGTGATTGCTTGCAACGTGATACGGTTTTATGTGGTGACTTACCTGATATGTTGGCATGCGAAGAACGCGCTGAAGGGTACCGAAAACGACTGGCTGAATTACTTTCTGGCTGTGCCGATGAAATGAGCGGTCAGCGCGTGCTGCGTCAATTTCGCAATCGAGAAATGACCTACATTGCTTGGCGTGACTTCATGGGTTCATGGGAGCTAGAGCAGAGCCTAAACCACCTATCGATGTTGGCTGAGGCGATGATCTTCGAGACCTATCAATGGCAGTACGATATTTGTTGTACAGAGTGGGGTACACCTTGTAATGAACAAGGTGAAGCACAGCCAATGTTGATCATTGGTATGGGCAAGCTAGGGGGGAGCTCAATTTCTCTTCTGATATTGACCTGATTTTTACCTATCCTGAGAATGGCGAAACCCAGGGTGCAAGACGAAGTATCGCCAACGCACAATTTTTCACACGCTTGGGGCAACGTATTATCAAGGCACTTGACCAGCAAACCTTTGATGGATTCTGTTATCGAGTCGACATGCGTTTACGTCCATTTGGTGAGAGTGGTCCACTTGTGATGAGCTATGCAGCACTTGAAGATTATTACCAAGAACAAGGTCGTGATTGGGAACGCTACGCGATGGTCAAAGCGCGAGTGATGGGCAGCGAAATGTATCCTGAGTATCAAGAGCTTCGCCAAATGCTACGCCCGTTTGTTTTCCGTCGTTATATTGATTTCAGTGCGATTCAATCTTTGCGTCGTATGAAGTCGATGATCAGCAGTGAAGTTCGCCGTCGTGGCCTCTCAAATAACATCAAACTTGGCTCTGGTGGTATTCGTGAAGTGGAGTTTATTGCGCAAGTTTTCCAATTGATTCGTGGTGGGCGTGAACCTAGCCTTCGTGGTAGAGGTCTATTGGAAACGTTAAGTGCGATTGAGTCTCTTCATCTGCTAGAGTCCCAAGAGGTAAGGCATTTACGCGAGGCTTACCTGTTTCTGCGTCGCCTTGAGAACCTATTACAAGCGATGGCTGATAAGCAAACTCAAACCTTACCTGATGGTGAATTCGAACAGTTGCAACTCGCTGTCGCAATGCAATTCACTGATTGGGACAGTTTGATTGCGGCAACTCGAACTCATATGGCGAATGTACATACTGTGTTCGAAGATCTGATTGGTGTCGATGAAGATGACGCTAATCCAATCGCGAGTCACTTTAGTGAACTGTGGGATATGGCCCATAAACCAGACGTGATTGAACAAGTACTGGAGCATGATATTGCGATTGCTAGCCCGCCTGAAGCTGCGAGAACGATCATTCAGTTTAAAGCCGATTTGGCTAAAAAAACCCTTGGCCCACGTGGACGAGAAGTTCTGAATCGCTTGATGCCTAAAGTGTTTCAAGCGCTGTACACCGCTAAGGATGCCGAGTTTGGTTTATCTCGAGTGCTGCATCTACTGCAAAAAATCGTTACGCGTACCACTTACCTTGAACTACTAGATGAACACCCTGCTGCGTTGACTCAGTTAGTTCGCTTATGTACAGCAAGCCCGATGATCTCAGAACAGCTGGGTCGTTACCCAATTCTGTTAGATGAACTTATCGATCCTCAGCAACTCTACAATCCAGTACCCTTAGAGTCTTACAAGACCGAATTGCGTGATTACCTAGCCCGTATCCCTGAAGATGATATGGAGCAACAGATGGAAGGTCTGCGTCAGTTTAAGCAGACTTGTATTTTGAGGATCGCAGCTGCGGATATTGCGGGTGCTCTACCTGTCATGAAGGTTAGTGATCATTTGACCTACTTAGCGGAAGCCATTGTTGAAGCCGGAGTTAACCAGGCTTGGTTACAGGTGTCAGCAAAGTTTGGTGAGCCGACACATCTTAAAGATCGTGAAGGTCGTGGTTTTGCTGTTGTCGGTTATGGCAAAGTGGGCGGTTGGGAGCTTGGCTATAATTCCGATCTCGATATTGTGTTTATGCATGACTGCCCGGTACATATCTATACTGATGGTAAGAAAGAGATCGATGGACGCCAATTCTACTTAAGATTAGCGCAGCGTATTATTCATATTTTCTCGACTAGAACCGCTTCCGGCATTCTGTACGAAGTTGACACTCGTTTACGCCCTTCTGGTGCATCTGGCCTGTTGGTGAGTCCAACCGATGCCTTTGATGAGTATCAACACAAGGATGCATGGACATGGGAGCATCAAGCACTGACTCGAGCTCGTATGATCTATGGAGATGAACAGTTGGCTTCCGCATTCAATAAAACACGTCATGAGGTGTTGTGCCTGCCACGTGATGAAGCAACGTTGAAAAAAGCGGTGGTGGATATGCGAGAAAAAATGCGTGATCACCTCGGCGGTAAAAAAGCTGATCGATTCATGCTAAAGCAGGATGCTGGTGGCATTACTGATGTTGAGTTTTTGGCGCAATACTTAGTGTTACGATACAGCCACGAGAAGCCGAAACTGACACGTTGGTGTGACAATGTCAGAATCTTTGAGAGTCTGTTGTCACAAGGGATCATGGACGAGCAACAAGGCATGGCATTGACCAATGCCTACACAACGCTACGCGATGAAATACACCATCGTAACTTACTTAATCTTGATGCTGATGTTGCAATTAATAAGTTCGAAATGGAAAGAGAGCATGTGGTTCACGCATGGAAGCAATGGATGGAAGTGTAACTTGTCTTACGCTTAGCTATCACAGTGCCTATCGAGATAGGCTTTACTCATTTTTCTATGGTTTAGCCACTGTAATCAGTGTGCTAGACTCTAGCCAGATTCGATTTTTGGAGCTCAACAATGAAACCAATTCTACCTGACTACAGCCAATCAGGTGTTCTTATTGTCGGTGACGTCATGCTTGATCGTTACTGGTATGGTCCAACTGGCCGTATTTCACCAGAAGCACCAGTGCCTGTGGTAAAAGTAGAAAATAACGAGGAGCGCCCTGGTGGTGCTGCTAACGTAGCAATGAATATTGCCTCGCTTGGCGGTCATGCTCATGTTGTTGGTTTAACAGGTAAAGATGAGCCAGCCGAGGTGTTGAAAAACACTTTGGGTGCGCTGAAGGTTAAGTGTGATTTTGTTGAGTTAGAAGACTATCCAACCATCACAAAACTACGAGTGATGAGCCGTGGTCAGCAGTTGATTCGTCTTGATTTTGAAGACAAATTTGAAAACACCAATCCAGAGCTTATTCTGTCTCGCATGGAGCAAGCACTGCCAAATGTCCGCTCGGTTATCTTGTCAGATTATGCGAAGGGTGCATTAGAGCATGTACAGAGCTTCATTCAAAAAGCACGCGCATCAAATGTTCCAGTATTCATCGATCCAAAAGGCGCGGATTTAGAGCGCTACCGTGGTGCGACATTACTTACACCAAATATGGCAGAGTTTGAGCTAGTTGCAGGTAAAGTTAAGTCAGAAGAAGATCTTATCGAGAAGGGTATTGCCTTGATCGAGAAGTATGACTTTGAAGCTTTATTGGTGACTCGCAGTGAGAACGGTATGACGTTACTACGTAAAGGTCAGGCACCATTCCATTTACCGACTCAAGCGAAAGAAGTGTACGACGTGACGGGTGCTGGAGATACGGTTATCTCAGTTCTGGCGGCTTCTGTTGCTGCGGGGAAACCACTTGATGAAGCGTGTGCATTAGCGAATGCGGCTGCTGGCGTGGTAGTTGGTAAGCTTGGTACATCTACACTGTCTACGATTGAGTTAGCGGAAGCGATTCACGGTAGCCAAGACACAGATTATGGTGTGATCTCGGAAGCGGCACTGGTTGAAGCAGTGAAACGTGCTCGAGCGAAAGGTGAGAAGGTCGTTATGACCAATGGCTGCTTTGATATTCTGCATGCCGGCCATGTTTCTTACATGAACCACGCAGCTGAGCTAGGTGACCGCTTGATCGTTGCCGTTAATACTGACGAGTCTGTTAAGCGCTTGAAAGGCCCTGGTCGCCCTGTGAACCCAACCGATCGCCGTATGGCGGTATTGGCTGGCTTAGGTGCAGTTGATTGGGTTGTGCCGTTTTCTGAAGACACACCTCAACGTTTGATCTCTGAGGTTTTACCAAGCATTCTTGTGAAAGGTGGTGACTACAAACCTGAAGATATTGCTGGTGGTGCGGAAGTAATTGCAGCTGGCGGTGAAGTGAAAGTACTTAACTTTGAAGATGGCTGCTCTACGACTGAAATTATTAAAGCGATTAAAGGTGGTCGAGGCTAGTTTCTAGTCTTTTGGTGCTAAGCTTTTAGCTAGGCAGTAAGTCTCGCTTTGAATAGATAATAAAAATGCCGCTCAATGAGCGGCATTTTTGTAGCTGTAGCTAGTGTAATTTAGAATTACTTACTTGCGACTTTTAGACCTGCGTTTACATCAACAATATCTTGTTCGCTTAGAGTACCAACCGCTTGACGAAGCTGAAGTACACTTAGGATGTAGTTGTAACGAGCATCTGAAAGGTTCTTGTTTGCATCGTATAGACGACGAGTCGAATCTAATACGTCAACGATAGTACGAGTGCCTACATCAAAGCCGGCTTCAGTTGCTTCTAAAGCAGACTGAGCAGAAACTACAGACTGTTCGTAAGCACGTAGAGCACCGATCGAAGCACTGATGTTGTTGTTGAACGCACGTACGTCTTTTACAACGCTGCGGTAGGTTGCTTCTAAGTCTTCACTTGCTGCAACGTAGTTGTATTCAGCCTGTTTAGTCAATGAAGTTGTGTTACCACCCGTGTATAGAGGTACAACTAAGTTCAAGCCTAGGTTTAGGTTGTCTTGGTCATAATCTTGAGAGCTGTTTGATTGATCTGCAAGAGAGTAGCTACCATCTAATGTCAGGCTTGGTAAGTGACCAGAGCTTGCTAGTGAGATGTTATCTTTTGCTACGTCTTGAGAGATACGCGCTGCAAGTAGGCTAAGGTTCTTCTGCTCAGCCTGTTCAACAAGTGCAACAGCCGACTCGGAAGATTTGCTTGCAGAGAAACGGTCAGTATCTAGGATGCTTAGGTTAGAGTGTTCTTGACCTGTGATCTCACGTAGACCTTCATAGTTATTAATCAGAGTGTTTTCTGCTAAGACTTCGTCTGCCAAAACGCCATCGTACTGAGCTTGTGCATCATGTACATCGGTGATTGCTGAAAGACCTACTTCAAAACGTTGTTTTGTTTGTTCTAGTTGACGAGCAACTGCTGCTTTTTCGGCACGAACAAATTCTAGGTTATCTTGAGATCGAAGTACTTCGAAGTATGCGGTTGCTACACGCAGGATCAAAGCTTGTTGCTCTGCCGCGTATGCTGAATCAGCCTGACGAGCACTTTTTTCTGCTGTATCGAGCGTGATCCATGAAGAACGTTGATAAAGCTCTTGAGTGAAGCCGATAGCTGCTCCCCAAGTGTTGTTATCGATACTTGAGCTACCTTGACCTGAAGTATCTCTGTCACCACGGTTAATGTCGTAGTTCGCTGTTAGGTTAATTTGTGGTAGCAAATCACTACGGCTTGACGTTACTGCTTCAAAAGCGGCATCGCGCTGCGCTGCTGAACGAAGAAGTTGTGGATCGTTCTGTTTTGCTTGGTCGTAAACTTCAGCTAGCGTATCAGCAAAAGCTGATGAACTCAGGCTGCCAATTGCTGCACTGATAAATAGTGGAAGCAGTTTTTTCATTTTCCTATTCCTGCCTTTAATAGAATTTTTCTTTAAAAGAGTTTAACCCAGTTTGGTGGTAATTTACTCGAAACTTTGCACTTTTTTACAATTAACTGTCCACTCGTGCAATATTTATTTTTTAAAACTTAACTTTAATTATAAGTTTTGTATAAAAAGTTGAACCTTATCCTTGGTAGTTAACTCGGACAATGAGTAAACTATAAAGATCACTTAGTGAGGTACCAAATGCAACAGTCTGACAATCAACGACATGAGTTTACTCCGCAAGATGTGGAAATAGTCTCAAAAGAGACGCTGTTTCGTGGTTTTTTTAAAATGGTTAAGTACACATTTAAACATAGATTGTTTGAGGGGGTGGAGCCAACCAATAGAACGTGAAATGTTTGAGCGTGGTCATGCTGCCGCTTTGCTACCTTATGATCCTGTTCGTGATGAAGTTGTGATCGTCGAACAGATCCGTGTCGGTGCTCTAGAGCATGAAAACCCATGGCAATATGAGATTGTTGCCGGGATTATCGATACTGACGAGTCACCACAAGATGTTGCCCGTCGTGAAGCGATGGAAGAAGCTGGAGTCGAAGTCGGATCTGTATTACCTATTACTTCGTATTACCCTTCATCTGGCGGTTGCTCGGAAAAGCTCGACGTCTTTGTTGGCTGTGTTGATGCAACGACAGCTAAAGGGGTGCATGGATTGGATTACGAAGGTGAAGACATTAGGGTACAAGTGATGACTCGCGAGGCCGCTTATCAGTTGGTAACAGATGGTGTGTTTGAAAATGGCGCCACAATCATTGCGCTACAGTGGCTACAATTGAACTACCAAGAATTACAGTCAGAGTGGATAGATTAACGTCATGCCAAATATAGCGGTCAAAAAACCGTATCATGTTGATCTTGCTGAGTTGATGCGAGTTTACGAGACTAACTATGCCAAGCTTAACGCTTTGTTACCGGTTGGGCATGAGGTTGGTGACGTTCGCTGTTACCAAGCCGTTAATATGGTGTATCAATTGACAGTGAATGAGGTCACAAAATACACCACTTTAATAGACATATGTCAGAGTGACGCGATGCCAGTGTTTCCTTTGCCAAAAATGTCTGTCAGGCTATATCACGATGCTCGAGTTGCAGAAGTGTGCGCTAGCGGGGATTTTTCACGAGTCAAAGCTAAATATGACTATCCCAACACTAAGCTTCTGCAAAAGGACGAGAAATTTCAATTGAATAAATTTCTTGGGGAATGGTTAACGTTTTGTTTAAAAACGGGTATCAGCCGAACTCCAATTGCCTTTTAATTGAGCTTATTGAACAACACTTTTAAAGTCTAAACAGTAACGTATCTGGATTTGTTATTTTGGAATTATCACACACTTCAAAATTTGATGAGAGCACTATTAAGCTTGTGCAGCTAACGGACACGCATTTATTTGCGCCGAGCAATGGCAGTTTATTAAGCATCAACACTCAAGATAGCTTTCGTGCTGTAGTCGGTGGCATTGTTAGCCAGGGCTTTGACTATCAAGCGATTTTAGCAACCGGTGATATCTCTCAAGATCACAGTGCAGAGTCGTACCAGAAATTTGAGTCAGGGATTCAGCCTTTGGAAAAGCCATGTTATTGGCTGCCAGGAAACCATGACTTTAAGCCTAATATGGGCAGTGTTTTACCATCAACCCAAATACAGTGCGTTGAGCATGTCTTGCTAGGCGATAGCTGGCAGATGGTGATGCTGGATTCGCAAGTGGTGGGTGTGCCTCATGGTCGCCTCAGCGATCAACAGCTTGATCTGTTAGATCAAAAGCTGACGGAATTCCCTGAACGTAATACATTGGTTCTATTGCACCACCACCCGTTATTGGTTGGCAGTGCATGGTTGGATCAACATAACCTAAAAGACGCAGACCAATTTTGGGATGTGGTTCAACAGCACACCAATGTTAAAGCGGTACTGTGTGGCCACGTTCATCAAGACATGAACCGAGATCATCATGGTGTACAAGTCATGGCAACACCGTCGACTTGTGTGCAATTCAAACCTAACTCAGATGACTTCGCGGTAGACACTTTGTCTCCGGGCTGGAGAGAGATTGAACTGCATCAAGACGGAACGGTCAGCACGAAAGTTCGTCGTTTGCCTGATGGGCAGTTCTTGCCTGATTTTGAAGCGGCTGGTTATTAATGCTGTTGATTATTGATGTAGGAGTCTATTAATGTCTGGTTCTGAACTGCAAACCACTAAGCCATCACTGCTCCTCTATATTCACGGTTTCAACAGTTCATCACGTTCTCATAAAGCGAACGTGATGGCAGATTATTGTGCTAAGTATCGCTCTGATATTAAAGTCGTTACCCCTCAACTGCCGAGCTTTCCTCAGCAAGCAGCTCTGCATTTACAGCAGTTGGTGGAGCAATATAAAGAGCAATATCAGATAGCGTTGGTGGGTAGCTCATTGGGTGGCTATCTTTCAACATGGCTGAATAGTCACTATGGTTTTAAAGCTGTGGTTGTAAACCCAGCAGTAAAGCCATTTGAGCTTCTTGCTGACTATTTAGGTGAACAAGTAAACCCATACACTGATGAGCGATATGTACTGGAAACAAAGCATATCGATGAACTGAAGGCGTTAGAGGTTCCGGTTATCACTAAGCCGAGTGATTTCTGGTTACTTCAGCAAACGGAAGATGAAGTTCTGGATTACCGACAAGCGGTAGAGAAGTACCAAGGTGCAACACAGACAGTAGAAGAGGGGGGATCATAGCTTTGTTGATTTTGAACGCTACCCACAACAAATCATCACCTTTCTAAATATCTAATCTGTTCCACCAACTAAGTGATTTTCTCTTGTTTGCCTGTTATTTCATCTATCAATGGTGAAATATCATAGTTTGATGTCTTAGTTTTTGAACTAGCTTGACATCATTACTCAGCTTCCAGACTATATTCCCCAATACTTCGCTCGTTCGCTCTACTATGACGGTTCATAGTAATGATTCTGCTTTAGTGAAACTGGAGCCAGCGAACTGACGCAAACTTTTTGAGTAAACTCCGTATTATGACTGAACAATATAATGCAAAAGACCTCGAGGTACTTGAAGGTCTCGATCCTGTGCGACACCGCCCGGGAATGTATACTGAGACAGAAAGACCTAACCACCTTGCCCAAGAAGTCATTGATAACTCGGTCGATGAAGCACTAGCGGGACACGCTAAGAAGATCAAAGTTGTGCTTCATGCAGACCAATCGTTAGAAGTTACCGATGACGGCCGTGGTATGCCTGTCGATATTCACCCTGAAAAAGGGATCTCAGGTGTTGAGCTGATTTTAACTAAGCTCCACTCTGGCGGTAAATTCTCGAACAACAACTACAAGTTCTCAGGTGGTCTGCACGGTGTAGGTATCTCGGTTGTAAACGCACTGTCAAAACGTGTTGAAGTGACCGTACGCCGAGAAGGTCAGGTTCATGAGATCGCACTTGAAGGTGGTCATGCTGTAACAGAACTGACTGTAACGGGCACTTGCGGCCATCGTAACAGTGGTACATCTGTACATTTTTGGCCTGATCCTAAGTATTTCGATAGCCCTAAATTTTCGACACTGCGTCTGATTAACAACCTACGTGCAAAAGCAGTGCTTTGCCCAGGTTTAGAAATTACCTTTATCGACAAAGTCGGTGGCGAAGAGCATAAATGGTTCTATGAAGATGGTCTAAAAGACTACCTTGCCGAAGGCGTGAAAGGTTACACCTTACTGCCTGAAGAACCGTATGTTGGCGAATTCGTAGCTGAAACAGAAATGGCGAACTGGGCGATCATCTGGCAGCCAGAAGGCGGTGATATGATTACCGAGAGTTACGTGAACTTAGTACCGACTAAACAAGGTGGTACACACGTAAACGGTCTTCGCCAAGGTCTGCTTGATGCAATGCGCGAGTTCTGTGAGTTCCGTAACTTGCTGCCACGTGGCGTTAAGCTAACAGGTGATGACATCTTTGACCGTTGTTCTTACGTATTATCGGTGAAGATGCAAGATCCGCAGTTTGCTGGTCAAACAAAAGAGCGCTTGTCTTCGCGTCAAACCGCTGCGTTTGTTTCTGGTGTGGTTAAAGATGCATTTAGCTTGTGGTTGAACGAAAAGCCACAACTGGCAGAGCAGTTAGCAGAAGCTTGTATTGCGAATGCCCACCGCCGTATGCGCGCAAGCAAAAAGGTTGTGCGTAAGAAAATCGCTTCAGGTCCAGCTTTGCCAGGTAAGCTAACGGACTGTTCAGTTCAAGACTTAAGCCGTACCGAAATCTTCTTCGTGGAAGGGGACTCGGCGGGTGGTTCAGCTAAACAAGCACGTGACCGTGAGTTCCAAGCGGTGATGCCACTTCGCGGTAAGATTTTAAATACATGGGAAGTGTCAGCAGACCAAGTATTGGCTTCGCAAGAAGTGCACGACATCTCGGTGGCTCTGGGTATCGACCCGGACAACGATGATTTATCAGGCCTGCGTTACGGTAAAATCTGTATTCTTGCCGATGCGGACTCGGATGGTCTTCATATCGCGACACTGCTATGTGCTTTGTTTACTCGCCATTTCCATGCATTAGTTGAAGCGGGTCATATCTATGTGGCAATGCCTCCTCTGTATCGTATCGATTGCGGTAAAGAAGTGTTCTACGCACTTGATGACGCAGAGAAAGACGGTGTGCTTGAGCGACTATCGCAGAAGAAAGCCAAGATCAACGTGCAACGATTCAAAGGTCTGGGTGAAATGAACCCACTTCAGTTGCGTGAAACCACCATGGATCCAAACACTCGTCGCCTTGTGCAGTTAACGATTGATGACAGCGAAGCGACCAACGAGATGATGGACATGCTGCTTGGTAAGAAACGTGCAGATGATCGCCGTACATGGCTACAGACTAACGGTGATATGGCCGAGGTATAATGGATGTCTAACGAAATTACATATGATGGCGTTGAACAGCTGCCAATGCGCAAGTTCACCGAAGATGCCTACTTAAATTACTCAATGTACGTGATCATGGATCGTGCATTGCCGTATATCGGTGATGGCTTGAAGCCAGTACAGCGTCGTATTATCTACGCGATGTCTGAGCTAGGCTTATCGGCTGCATCGAAATACAAAAAATCAGCACGTACCGTTGGTGACGTATTAGGTAAGTATCACCCACACGGTGACTCTGCTTGTTACGAAGCGATGGTATTGATGGCGCAGCCTTTCTCTTACCGTTACCCATTGGTCGATGGTCAAGGTAACTGGGGTGCTCCGGATGACCCGAAATCGTTCGCTGCGATGCGTTATACCGAAGCGAAATTATCTAAGTTTGCTGAGGTTCTTCTAGGTGAACTAGGTCAAGGCACTGTTGACTGGCAACCAAACTTTGATGGCACGATGAAAGAGCCTCAAATGTTGCCTGCTCGTCTGCCTCATATCCTACTTAACGGTATCACTGGTATCGCGGTAGGTATGGCGACCGATATTCCACCACACAACGTGCGTGAAGTCGCTAATGCAGCCATTCACCTAATTGATACGCCTAAGTCTGAGCTTTCAGATGTGATGAGTTTCATTCAAGGTCCAGATTATCCGACAGAAGCTGAGATTATCTCTCCGAAATCGGACATCGAAAAGATCTATCGTACTGGACGTGGCAGCATCAAGATGCGCGCGGTTTGGCACAAGGAAGGCTCTGATATTGTTATCACGGCTTTACCTCATCAAGTGTCAGGTGCGAAGTTACTTGAGCAAATCGCGAACCAGATGCGCGCTAAAAAGCTGCCAATGGTTGACGACTTGCGTGATGAATCTGATCATGAGAACCCAACGCGTATCGTTGTCGTTCCTCGTTCAAATCGTATCGACTGTGATCAATTGATGAGTCACCTGTTCGCGTCGACGGATCTAGAGAAAAACTTCCGCGTTAACTTGAACATGATTGGTTTAGATAACCGTCCTCAAGTTAAAGGCTTAGTTCAGATCCTGAAAGAGTGGATTGAGTTCCGTCGCACAACAGTTCGTCGTCGTTTGCAGTATCGTTTAGATAAAGTATTGGCACGTTTGCACATCTTAGAAGGCTTGCTTGCTGCTTATCTTAATATCGATGAAGTGATTGAGATCATTCGTACAGAAGACGAACCATGTCCTGTATTGATGAGCCGTTTCAACATTTCTGAAATTCAAGCCAATGCGATTCTTGATATTAAACTTCGTAACTTAGCTAAGTTAGAAGAGTTTAAAATCCGAGCGGAACAAGAAGAGCTTGAAGCTGAACGTGAAAAGCTTGAAAAGCTACTCGGTTCAGAGCGTCGCTTGAATACGCTGATCAAGAAAGAAATCCAAGCAGATGCGGATAAATACGGTGATGATCGTCGTTCACCTCTGATTGAGCGTGCTGAAGCGAAAGCGCTAACAGAGCGCGACTTAGTACCAAGCGAACCCATTACGGTTGTGTTGTCTGAGAAAGGTTGGATTCGTCATGCTAAAGGGCATGAGGTTGATGCTGAAGGCTTGAACTACAAATCAGGTGATAAATTCTTAGCGAGTGCTAAGGGTAAGAGTAACCAGCAAGCGGTGTTCCTCGGCAGTGATGGCCGAAGCTACTCCCTTGAATCTCATTCATTACCGTCGGCACGTAGCCAAGGTGAGCCAATTACAGGCCGCTTGAATGTCAGCCCTGGTACTTCTATTCGCCAAGTGGTGATGGGAGAGAATGAGCAATTATGGTTAGTCGGTTCTGATGCTGGTTATGGCTTTGTTTGTAAGGGTAGCGATCTGCTGTCTAAGAACAAGAGCGGTAAAGCGTTGGTTAACTTGCCACAAGCTTCTGAGGTGATGATGCCAAGCCCTATTGCTGACTTGGACAGTAACCAGATTCTGGCGATTACTAACCAAGGCCGTATGTTGTTGTTCCCTATTAAAGACCTACCTCAGTTGAGCAAGGGTAAAGGCAACAAGATCATCAATATCCCTTCTGCGAAAGCAAAAGAGCGTGAAGAGTTTGTCTCGCACTTGATGGCTATCCCAGAGAATGCGACGCTGACTATCTACGCAGGTAAACGTAAACTTGGCTTGAAACCAGCAGATCTTGAAAACTTCCGTGGTGAACGTGGTCGCCGTGGTGGCCTACTACCAAGAGGTTTACAGCGAGTGACTCGCATCGATATCGAAGAGCCAAGTGAATCGTAGAGATACCTGATACAATCTTTAGATAAAAGAAAACCCAGCTTGTGAGCTGGGTTTTTTGTATTTGTGTATTAGCAGCTTGAATCACTGCTTACAGAGTTTACTCTACAGGCGAGTATCTTCAGCAATCGTTACTTTGAGGGTTTTGTTTTCACCTTGGCGTAAGATGCCTACATCAATCACGGTACCTGGACGCAAATCAGTAACAGTATCCATCACACTCTGACGACCATTTACCTGGTTATTGTTGATGCTGACAATAATGTCTTGAGCTTCAAAACCGGCATCCGCTGCAGGGCCATTTGGATCGATACCTAACACAACAATCCCACCTATATTCTTAGTACCCAACATGCGTGAGGTGACAGAGTTGATGTCTTGTCCATCGATACCGATATAACCACGAATTACACGGCCATCGGCGATGATCTTCTCCATGATTTTATTCGCAAGTGGATAGGGGATCGCAAATGAGATCCCATAGGTTTCCATGTCGGTAGCTTGTTGGAAAGAAGCGGTATTGATACCGACTAGCTCACCTTGCGAGTTAACCAACGCGCCACCTGAATTACCTTCATTGATTGCCGCGTCGGTCTGAATAAAGGCTTGATGACCATCGGCACTGATCGAAGAGCGGCCGGTTGCAGAGATGATACCAAAGGTTGTTGTTTGACCTAGGTTATATGGGTTACCGATAGCCAGTACTACATCACCGACATTGGCTTTGTAATTAGGGTTGAGTGGGATCACCGGTAGGTTGTCACCGCTGACTCTAAGTATCGCGATATCGGTGCGCTTGTCTGAACCGACAAGTTGCGCAGCTGCTACTCGGCCATCTTGAAGCGCCACAACTATTTGGTCTGCTTGAGCCACAACATGGAAGTTGGTAATGATGTAGCCTTTCTCGCTAACAATCACCCCAGAGCCCAAACCTTGAGTGAGCAGTTTGTTGCGATCACTTTCAGCGTATTTGCGGCTATAAATGTTAACCACAGCGGGTGCCGCGCGGCGAACTGCTTGGTTAAATGAAATCTGAAGAGAGCCAATATTATCAACTTTAGGGCTAGTGACGTCAGCAACAATCGCTGGTCTTAAGCTCGGGAATGCGAGAAGAATAAGCGCCGCTGAAACGAGTCCAAGGGAAATAGAACGAAATAGAAAGGACAGCATGTTTCCCTCTTCAACAAGTAAGGTGTGAAGCCTCCGTAGATGGATGACTGACTTGATTACTAGTGAAGCATAGCATTTTGATTCATCTAAAGAAAAGGGAGACTGAGTAAGTTTAAAGCAAACTTACCGAGCCTCCCTGTTATTACGCTGACGTACGACTATCGAATAACGAGGTAGATAGTCCTGTCGCCACGTTGGATATTTAGCGCCAATACGCCCGGTTGTTTCTCAAGAATCTTTCTAAATTCAGCAAGGTTTTTAATGGTTTGGCGATTGACGCCAATAATGATGTCGTCTTTGAGAAGTTGGTAAGCCTCTGCTGGTGAGCCTTGAGCAACACTTGACACCTTCACGCCTGTTGCTGAGTCGCTGTCTGTTGTGTTGGTGAGTTCAGCACCAGCAAGCCCTTCATGGAGTTTTTCAGCTTGTGTCTTACTATTGGTCGATTCACCAAGGGTTACATCAAAGGTTTTACTCTTTCCATCGCGAACCACACCAAGTTCAATTTGCTTACCCGCACCTAGAGTTGCCACCTTGGCTCTCAGTTCACTAAAGGTATCAATGCGCTTACCGTTGATAGAGACAATAATATCGCCCGCTTTCAGGCCTGCTTTGTCTGCTGCGCTATCAGGGACAATTTGGCTAACAAAAGCCCCTTTGCTTGATTCATAACCGAGTGCTTCTGCTAATTCTGAGGTAATTTCTCCGCCTTGAACGCCAAGCATGCCGCGTTTTACTTCACCGAAATCGAGAATTTGTTCTGTCAGGTTTTTCATCATATTAGATGGGATTGCAAAGCCGATACCGACATTACCTCCGTTAGGGCCAAGAATGGCAGTGTTGATACCAATCAGTTCACCGTTGAGGTTCACTAGTGCGCCACCAGAGTTACCGCTGTTGATTGCCGCATCGGTTTGAATGAAGTTCTCAAAGTTCTCTAGATTCAGGCCGCTGCGACCAAGCGCAGAAACAATGCCTGATGTCACGGTTTGACCGAGCCCAAATGGGTTACCGATTGCGACACTAAAATCACCGACTCTTAACTTGTCTGAGTCTGCGACTTTTATCTGGGTAAGGTTCTTGGCTTTTTCGAGTTTAAGCAGTGCGATATCAGACATCTGGTCGCCACCGATAAGTTCGGCATCGTATTCTCGACCATCATGAAGTTTTACTTTGATATCGTCGGCACCATTAATCACATGGTAGTTAGTCACGATATGGCCTTTCTTGGCATCAATGATTACACCAGAGCCTAATCCGCGGAATGGGCGCTCTCGTGTTTGTTCGGGGCCAAAAAAGAATTGAAATTGTTCAGGGATTTGCTGACGTTGTACCTGTTTGCCTTCTACGGCAATACTAACCACAGCGGGGGTCACTTGTTCAAGCATAGGCGCGAGGCTTGGTAATTGTTCGTTACCCACACTTAATGGCAGTGCGGCCGTTGCTTGAATGGGGGTGATGATTGAACTTAAGCTTAAAGTCAGTACTGATAAAGCAAGCAAAGGTTTTTTCATCATAAACTCCTCTCTAGTTAAGGTCTTACCCCTCTCACTACGTGTAATAAGTATGAGAAGTTTCAAATGACCTGAGTGAAAGTTATGACTCAAAAACCTTTGTAAAGTTCAAGAAGTGTTAAATGTTTACGATGCTTTTGCTGTCACTACATCAGGAGCATCAATGATTTCTTTCTTCTGTTCTTTAAATAAACCGGTTGCACCATTCGCGTAATCTTTCGGTTGCTCCTCAAGTGTCGCTTCTTTAATTGACGGCTTATCTTGTGATTTGTTCGAATGAGCGGCGGCTGTTTTCACAAACGGGTTGTCTTGCTCTGGCAGGTTAGGAATCAGCTCTGAGCTTGTTTTTTCCATGTGTTGGTACAGTTTTGTGTAGTCCTTACCTAAGGTGTCCAACATTTCTGCTGATTTCGCAAAGTGGTCAGCCAGCTCTTGTCGCTGCTGTTCCAGGGCAAACTTTGCGCTATCCAATTCTTTCTGTACGTTCTTTTGTTTTTTGTATTCAGGTGTCATGAGACGAGAAATAGCGACCCCTAAAATAACTCCGACTAGTAAACCGGCAACGGCATACATCCAAGGCATAACAGCTCCTTATTATTGTTTTTTAACATGTTTGTTACTGCTTAGTTACACGTGCTACGGCTCCATGGTACTATGAGAAAGCCGCAGTATAAAGAGAAATGCGTGTGCGCTAGTTAGCAGTTTAGTGCTGCATTATTCACCGCATTACTTAATCTATCATACTGTCTGGCCCCGTTTTTATTTGCTGTCTGAATATCGCTTTCATTGTGGAAATGTCGTCATGAATCCCATTAAAAAATACGAACAAGATATAAAAGAACATGGATTTCAAAGAGATCCAGCACAAGAGCAAGCCGTTAAATCTTTAGATGAACTCTTTCATCAATTCCAAGATTACATGAATACGCCCATTCCTCAACTGACTCGATTCCAGAAATTACTGGGCAAAAAGCCAGAACTGCCACAGCCACCAAAAGGTCTCTATTTCTGGGGGGGCGTCGGGCGCGGTAAAACGTATTTAATGGATACGTTCTACGATGCCTTACCGACCACAAAAAAAATGCGCGTTCATTTTCACCGCTTTATGTATCGAGTTCATGATGAGCTAAAGGCGTTAGGTAATGTGAGTGATCCACTGCCTTTAGTCGCAGACAAGTTGAAGGAAGAAGCGGATATTATCTGTTTCGACGAATTCTTTGTTTCAGACATCACCGATGCGATGATCTTAGGAACCTTGTTCCAAGAGTTATTCGCTCGAAACGTTATCTTGGTGGCAACGTCAAACATTCCGCCGGCAGATCTGTATCGCAATGGTTTGCAACGCGCGCGTTTCTTGCCAGCAATTAAGCTGATTCAAGATAACTGCCACATTCTTAATGTTGATAGCGGCATTGATTATCGCCTACGTACCCTAGAGCAGGCTGAAATTTATCATTACCCATTGGATAGCCAAGCGAATATCAACCTAGAAAAATATTACGCACAATTAGTCGGTGAAGATAAAGAGAAGCTGAAGCAGATTGAGGTTAACCACCGTCAATTAGATGTAGTCGAAGCGAGTGATGGTGTGTTGCATGGTACTTTTGCTCAGCTTTGTCAGTCGGCTCGTAGCCAGAATGACTACATTGAGCTCTCACGTGTTTACCATACCGTTCTGTTGGCTGATGTATTGCAAATGGGCGCGACTTCAGATGACGCAGCGAGACGTTTTATCGCGTTGGTGGATGAGTTCTACGAGCGTAATGTGAAATTGATTATTTCAGCGGAAGTTGAGCTAGAAAAATTGTATACCCATGGGCAGCTAGAGTTTGAATTTAAACGTTGTCAGTCGCGTTTAATCGAAATGCAGAGCCATGAATATTTGGCAAAAGAACACTTAAGTTAGCTCTGATTATCTCGAATAAGAAATAGAATTAAAAAAATCGTGATTTTGTTCAAAAAGAGGTGATTTTTTCTTCGCTCTTCTCTATAATCCTGCGACCTACCGTTACTGCGGGCCTCTAGCGATGAGTAAAATCACGTTATGCCAAGAGTTTTCCAACACTCGAAGGGGTGATGAATGGTAACTCTTAGACAGTGGGAATACGCGAGTATTCCTTAAGTGTAAATTTTTTAAATAGGTAATTATTAGCATGAAAACTTTCGTTGCTAAACCAGAAACTGTAAAACGCGACTGGTATGTTGTAGACGCTGAAGGCAAAACTCTTGGCCGTCTAGCAAGTGAAATCGCTTCTCGCCTACGCGGCAAGCACAAAGCAGAATACACTCCTCACGTAGACACTGGTGATTACATCATCGTTGTTAACGCTGAGAAAGTTGCTGTAACTGGTAACAAAGCTAAGGGTAAGGTTTACTACCGTCACTCTGAGTTCCCAGGTGGTCTTAAAACTATCACTTTTGAAAAGCTAATTGCTAAGAAACCAGAAATGGTTCTAGAACTAGCAGTTAAAGGTATGCTTCCACGTGGTCCTCTAGGCCGCGCGATGTACCGTAAGCTTAAAGTGTACGCTGGTACTGAGCACAACCATGTTGCTCAACAGCCACAAGTACTAGACATCTAAGGGGATTATGAAAATGGCAGAGAATCAATACTACGGCACTGGTCGTCGCAAAAGCTCAGCAGCTCGTGTTTTCATCAAACCAGGCTCTGGTGAGATCGTAATCAACAAGCGTAGCCTTGATGTTTACTTCGGTCGTCCAACTTCTCGTATGGTTGTTAAGCAACCTCTTGAGCTAGTTGAACTAACTGAGAAACTTGACCTTTACATCACTGTTTCTGGTGGTGGTATTTCTGGTCAAGCTGGCGCAATCCGCCACGGTATCACTCGCGCTCTTATGGAGTACGATGAAACTCTACGTCCTGCTCTACGTGCAGCTGGCTACGTTACTCGTGACGCTCGTTGCGTTGAACGTAAGAAAGTTGGTCTACGTAAAGCACGTCGTAAACCTCAATTCTCTAAGCGTTAATTTTTCTTTACGAAAAAGTACACGCTCCCAGTTTTATTACTGGAATTGTGGTTCAAAGCTCGGCTATATGCCGGGCTTTTTGTTTTTATACCCACTCTAAACGCTTCCTCTCCCTCGTTTTATTCCCAAATTCTTATATTTTGAAAGCTTTTGTAACCCAATGTGCGCTTTGCCTCATGATTGTTACAAAAAGGTAGCTTTATCTTGTCAAAAAGTAGGGTTTTATTTATCATTTGCCGTCAATAAATAGAACTAAATACATATTTTGTTAGCCATGCTCTTTAATCGGAATTATTTCAATCCATAAGGAGCAAATGGGAGAATGTTTGGATGAGCAACGCGCCTTTAAATAACGGTCGCAGGCGTTTCTTAACCGCAACAACAGCCGTTGTTGGTGGTTTAGGAGCAGCTGCTGTAGCCGTGCCTTTTATTAAATCATGGAATCCGAGTGCCAAGGCGAAAGCTGCGGGCGCGCCGGTGGAAGTGGAAGTCAGTAAGTTAGAACCGGGACAAATGGTTCGTGTCGAGTGGCAAGGTAAACCTGTATGGGTTGTACGCCGTGCTGAGTCGGTACTAGAAAACCTAAAAGCTATCGGTGGTCAACTTCGTGACCCTCAATCTGAAGCTGAACAACAACCAGAATACGCGCAGAACGAGTTCCGTTCAATTAAGCCGGAATTCTTCGTTGCTGTTGGTTTCTGTACGCACTTAGGTTGTTCTCCAACTTACCTGCCAGATTCTTTTGCAGAACAAGTTCAGGGCGTTAAGTCTGGTTTCTTCTGTCCTTGTCATGGTTCGAAGTTTGATATGGCAGGTCGAGTATTCCAAGGTGTACCTGCACCGTTGAACCTTGTTGTGCCAAAGCATATGTATTTAAGTGACACCAAGATCCTTATCGGTATTGACGAGGGAGATGCATAATGCAAGGACTACTAGACTGGGTAGAGAAACGTATACCCGCGATGAATGCTTATAAAAAGCACTTGTCTGAATACCCAATGCCTAAGAACTTTAACTTTTGGTACCTTTTCGGTTCTTTAGCTATGTTGGTACTGGTTAACCAAATTCTTACGGGTATTTGGTTAACAATGAACTACGTACCGTCTGGTGACGGTGCATTTGCTTCTGTTGAATACATCATGCGTGATGTGGAATACGGCTGGTTACTGCGTTACATGCACTCAACAGGTGCTTCGGCATTCTTCGTTGTTATCTATCTGCATATGTTCCGTGGTCTAATTTACGGTTCTTACCAAAAACCTCGTGAGCTACTTTGGATCTTCGGTATGTTGATCTTCTTAGTACTTATGGCTGAGGCTTTCATGGGTTACCTACTACCATGGGGTCAAATGTCTTACTGGGGTGCTCAGGTAATCATTTCTCTGTTTGGTGCGATCCCTGTTATCGGTGATGACCTAACGCTTTGGATCCGTGGTGACTACATCATCTCTGGTGCAACGCTGAACCGTTTCTTCGCACTGCACGTTATCGCGCTACCAATCGTACTTCTGCTGCTTATCGTGCTTCACGTACTAGCGCTACACGAAGTGGGTTCGAACAACCCTGACGGTATCGAAACTAAACTTCCTAAAGGCACAATGGGCGACGATTACAAAACTCAGTTCCCATTCCATAAGGATTACACTAAGAAATACGACATCATCGACTCTATTCCTTTCCACCCATACGGGACGGTGAAAGATATGGTAGGTGTTGCTGGTTTCCTATTCTTGTTCTGTTACGTGCTGTTCTTTAACCCAGAAATGGGTGGATACTTCCTTGAGCCGCCTAACTTTGAAGCTGCGAACCCGCTGAAAACACCTGAGCATATCGCTCCAGTTTGGTACTTCACGCCGTTCTACGCTGTACTTCGTGCTGTTCCTGATAAGCTGTTAGGTGTAGTCGCAATGGGCGCATCAATTGTTGTGCTATTCCTATTGCCATGGTTTGACCGCTGTAAGGTTCGTTCTTACCGTTACCGTAGCAAACTGCATTTGATCAACATCATCCAATTCACAATAAGCTTTATTGCGCTTGGTGTACTTGGTGCGCTTCCTGCAACGCCAACATACACGTTACTGGCTCAAATCTTTAGCTTAGGTTATTTCATGTTCTTCGTTCTACTGTGGTTCTACAGTAAAAATGAAGCGACGAAACCATTACCAGAAAGGGTGACATTCAAATGAAAAAGTGGATTGTAATTTTATTTGCTATGTTGCCGTCATTGGCGATGGCAGCTGGTGCAAACGTACCATTAGACAAAGCGAACAATGACTTAACAGACAAAGCTTCATTGCAAAATGGCGCTAAGATGTTCATGAACTACTGTTTCGCTTGTCACTCAACGCAGTACCAGCGCTATGAACGTGTTGCGAATGATTTAGAGATCCCTGTTGATCTAATGAAGGAAAACCTGATTTTCGACCCAGAGGCGAAAATTGGTAGCTTGATGGTTAACGCTATGCCTTCTGAGCAAGCGGCAAGTTGGTTTGGTGCTCCGCCACCTGACCTAACTTTGGTGGCTCGTGTTCGTGGCGCAGATTGGCTATACACGTACCTTCGTACATTCTATGAAGATCCGTCTCGTCCGTTTGGCGTGAACAACATTGTTTTCCCAAGTGTAGGTATGCCGCACGTTCTTGAAGAACTGCAAGGTATCCCAACACCAATCTACGATACGCATATGGTAGATGGCGAGGAAGTGACGGTTGTTGTTGGTACTGAAACTGACGGTTCTGGCGAATTAAGTGCCGGTGAATACGACGAAGCGGTTCGTGACCTTGTTAACTTTTTGGTTTACTCGGGCGACCCAGTTCAACTTGAGCGTCATGCTATGGGGTGGTGGGTAATGGCCTTCTTAGTAATCTTCACTATCATCGTGATTTTGCTGAAGAAAGAGTATTGGCGTGATGTGCACTAATTGTGCTATAATACCGTGCTAATTCCCAAATTATGTTAATGTTCAATGGAGGCTTTAGGCCTCCATTGTTTTTATTTAAAGTGTACTGGAGGGCTCCATGGCTGTAGCTGCCAATAAACGTTCTGTAATGACTCTTTTCTCAAGTGCTTCTGATATGTATAGCCATCAGGTGCGCATTGTTCTTGCTGAAAAAGGCGTAAGTGTTGAAGTTGAGTTGGTTGATGAAAAAAATCTACCAGCAGAACTTGTTGAACTGAACCCGTACAAATCAGTACCTACTCTTGTTGATCGTGAGCTTGCTCTATATGACTCAAAGATCATCATGGAATACCTAGATGAGCGTTTTCCTCATCCACCATTGATGCCTGTATACCCGGTTGCTCGTGGTAATAGCCGTCTAATGATGTACCGCATTGAGCGTAACTGGTATTCAGTTGCAGAGAAGATCGTTAAAGGCAACGCTGAAGAATCTGAAGCAGCCCGCGTTAAATTGCGTAACGACCTACTGACTCTTGCTCCTATCTTCGCTGAGTATGAATACTTCATGAGCGAAGAGTTTAGCCTAATTGATTGTTACCTAGCTCCGCTATTATGGCGTTTACCTGAGCTTGGTATTGAACTAATTGGTCCTGGTTCTAAAGAGCTTAAGATTTACATGAACCGCGTATTTGAACGTGATTCATTCCTAGCTTCTCTAACTGAAGCTGAGCGTGAGATGCGACTCGTTCGCTAAGCGTTATGGATATTTCAAATATGACTCCACGCCGACCATATATGCTTCGTGCATTTTATGAATGGCTGGTTGATAACGAACTAACTCCACACCTTGTTGTTGAAGCAACACTACCAGGTGTGCGAGTTCCAGAAGAGTTTGTCCAAGATGGTCAGATCATTCTGAACATCGCGCCTCGTGCGGTTGGACAACTTGAATTGGGTAACGAAGCTGTGACGTTTAGTGCTCGCTTTAGTGGTCGCCCACACTCTGTGATTGTTCCACTTTATGCTGTACAAGCGATTTACGCTCGTGAGAATGGTGCTGGTACTATGTTTGAACCTGAAGAGGCTTACATGGAATCGTTTGAAGAAGGGATTGAAGAAACTCCTTTTGAAGAACCAGAAAAAGGTCCATCTTTGAGCGTAGCAACGGCAGACGTAGATGCTGAAGAGCCTGACTCAGATCCTGAGCCACCTCGTCCAGTGAAAGGTCGCCCAAGTCTTCGTGTTATCAAATAACGTTAGTTAAAACGACTCAAATAAAAAAGCAGCGATTCGTCGCTGCTTTTTCTTGTCTGCTAAATGGCATTTAATTGACTGGCTTAAGGCTAGTTAACGGCCGTCTCTTCTTCGCCATATTCAAACGCTCGAATGACCTGTTTTACACCTGAGATGTTACGCGCAACTTCTGTCGCGATATCAGCATGCTCTCGAGTGACGAGTCCAAGCAGGAATACTTCTGAATCCTCAGTAATCACTTTTACTTTGATGCCGTTAAGCTCAGCATTCGCAAGCAGAGCTGATTTCACTTTAGTGGTAATCCAGCTGTCTTTGCTAATAGCGCTAACTGACAAAGGCTCTTTGACTCGAATCTGGTTATGTATACTTTCGACGCCTGTTACTTCCTTGGCTTGGCTTTCAAAAGCACGACGTTCAGCGTCTGTCGTTGCTTGGCCCATTAACACTACAGAGCCGCGGTAAGAGCTTGCGGTGACACGCACGCTACCACGGTATGGTTGTTTATTGGTGATAGCTGCAACTTCAAATTCGATATTGTTATCGTTCCAAATCTCTTTGGTCGTTCGCGTATCTGTGACTAGGTTTGCTGTGGTTGCTGCACCAGCAATGAAAATGCCAGCACAACCAGATAGGGATAGTGTAAGTAGCGAAACACTAATCAGCTTAAACAGCATCATAGAGGTTAATGATTTCATTGTGATGCTCCGTATATCACTCTTCGTGAGCAGGGAAGAGTACTTGATCGATTAGGTCACATAGGCAGTGTAGTGTCACCATGTGTACTTCATGAATGCGCGCTGTACGGTGTGAAGGGATACGAATTTCTACATCGTGTTCACCAAGCAAGCCTGCCATTTCACCCCCATCTTTGCCTGTAAAGGCGATGATTGTCATGTCGCGAGTTACTGCGGCTTCCATTGCTTTGATGATGTTTTTGCTATTACCGCTAGTAGAGATAGCCAACAGAATATCGCCAGTTTGACCAAACGCACGTACCTGCTTAGAGAAGATCTCTTCATAGTGGTAATCGTTAGCTACTGCCGTTAGCGTAGTGTTGTCTGCAGTGAGTGCCATCGCTGGAAGGCTAGGGCGCTCTGTCTCAAATCTGTTGAGTAGACATGATACAAATTGCTGAGCATTCGACGCCGAACCACCATTACCACAACAAAGAATTTTGTTTCCGTTAAGCAAGGTCGCAACCATTGCTTGAGCGGCATGCGTGATTGCGTCAGGCAGAGCTTCTGCAGCCGCAATTTGGATTTGAATACTTTCTGTAAAACTTTCTTTAATGCTGTCTAGCATGTTTATCCTTGGGTAATCGCGTTTTGAATCCAGTCGATATTGTCATTCGGCCCTTCAATGGCAACGATATCAAACCTGAAATCTGTAGAGTGCACCGACAAGCCTTGCTGCATAAGCCAAACATTGGCTGTTTTGAGCAGCTTCTGTGACTTCTTGGCAGTCACCATTTCAGCGGCATGTCCGTAGCGGGTTTGCTTGCGGTATTTTACCTCAGCAAACACAACCGTATTGTTATGGCGCATTATAAGATCAATCTCGCCACATTTTGCTATGAAGTTTTCTTCTATTAACGATAAACCGTGGTTAATCAGATAAGATTTTGCCACGGCCTCGTATCTATCACCCACTTGTTTGTGGGTGATAGTTGGTTTGGAACGGAACTTTTGGCTAAAAAGCCCCATGCTCTGCCCAGCTGATTTCACGTTGGACCACACAGTTGTTATCGATGGTTAACACCCCCGTTTCACCTGGAATACTATATCCCTGCACGGCTTTCATCTGTGGTAGTGCATCCATTAGGTAGTATGCATCCATTCCCAATGCTTGCAGACGTTTTTGGCCATTTGAATGTGCTGGCCATAGGTCGTTTAGCTCTTTATTAAGCTCGTTTTTGTTTTCAACCAATAGTGGGATATCGCTGTAGAATACACCGGTTAGGTCTTCATACTGCTTATCACCGCTGTTGCTGCGTGAGTTTGAGAAAAGAGCGGGTTGGCTAGCATCAGGGTTAATTGCCACTTCAATGAAGGGTTTGATTAGCGTTAGCTCTGAGTTCTTAGCCACAATGTAGACAGAATCGATATCACGACGGCTGCGTGGCTCTGTTTCTAGGTCTAGGTTAAGTAACCCGTCCATTTGAGCGATACGCTGTTGGCTCTCTTGCAAGCCGAATACCTGATTCACATTACGTTGCAGTTGGCGTTTGTCAGAGAACAAGCTGATAGCAACATCGTTGCTGCTGTATTTTTTCCACTCTTCTTTAAACGCTTGCTCAACACGCTCACCTAAACGCCCTCTTGGCGCAAGGATAAGCGGGTACTTGTAGCCTTGAGCAAATAGGTGCTTCGCTGCCTGAGCGACTTCTTGCTCTGGCGATAGAGCGAGATAACAAATGTTGGTATCTGGTTCTAGTTGCGTTGGAATGTTCAAAGCTAAAGCTGGAATCGAGTTCTCGTGGTTTTTCTGCGCTTGCTGAAGCTTAGTGATGTTGCTCTTAATCAGCGGGCCAACGATGAAATCAACGTTGTTCTCTTCGAGTGTCGCTTTAATCTCAGCGGCACTTTGCACGTTGGTATCCATTACCGTCAGCGTTGCATCTTCTTCACGCTCTTTGTCATTCATCATCGCAAAGATGAAACCGTCACGCACAAGTTGTGCCTGCTTGCCGTACTTACCGGTTAGAGGCAGTAATAGTGCAGTGCTAGTTGGCTTGCTGATCTCTAGCGCCAAGATGTCAGTGATCGCCTGAGGTGTATATGTCGCTGCTGGGTGCTGAGGATTCTCTGCTAGCCAATCAGACAGGGTTTCCTGTAGGTTTGGAAGATTTGAATTCAGCGTCTTCATGTAAATCGCCAGTTGTAACCAACCTGCAAGAACGTCTTCTGTAGGCGACGTCTTAAGCTCTAGAATCTCATATTGAGAGTAGCTATTTAGGTTTTGCCAAATACGGTCAGCAGCTTGTTGTTGGAGCTCGTCGTCAGCGTCTAGGTACTCTGAATAAAGAACTAACTCACGGCTTGCTTCAAAATACTCGTTTTGCATTTCAGAAATGTTCGCGCGTAGCTCGTGATAATCTTTCCACTGCTCGTTCGGAATTTTCCACCAAGGCTGAAAGTTCAGTTGGCTATAAGCTTGCTCCGGCTGCGAGTTATTCACCAACAGTTGAGCACGAGCTAATTGCCATTCCGCTTGTTGCGTTTCGCTCAGCTTTTGTTTGGCTAAGCGTTTGATCAGCAGAGTTGCTTGATCGGTTTTTCCAGCTTGCACAGAAGCCTTAAGCGCCATGATTAACCAGTCGTTTTGTAGACTTCCTTTACTACTATCCGCCTGCATCATGTAACTTTCAGTTGATTGCGCTGGATCTAGTGTAATATCAACGCTCGTTGGTGCTTGAGGACCTGAAGAACAAGCCGCCAATGTAATTGCTAATGCAATTGGAGTTAGTAAGCGTGGTACACTGAGTCTCTTATGGTTCATCGTTGCCATGAGTTCTTTAAATTCCGTATAAATTTGTATCTATATTAATCGTTGAAGTGATGGTAAACAAATGACAGATAACAAAACCTTGCTCACAGAGAGCCCAACTCTCTACATTGTGCCAACCCCAATCGGAAATTTGGGAGATATCACTCAAAGAGCAATTGAAATTTTATCAAGTGTCGATGTTATTGCAGCCGAAGACACACGCCACACGGGTAAGCTGCTTGCTCACTTCAATATATCAACCAGAACGTTCGCTTTACATGATCATAATGAACAAACTAAAGCGCAAGTTCTAGTCGAAAGGTTATTAGAAGGTCAGTCTATCGCATTAGTCTCTGATGCGGGTACTCCTTTAATTAGTGACCCAGGTTACCATCTTGTCTCACAATGTCGTCAAGCGGGTGTGAGAGTTGTGCCACTTCCTGGTGCTTGTGCTGTGATTACGGCATTGAGTGCTTCTGGTTTACCGTCAGATCGTTTCAGCTTTGAAGGCTTTTTACCGCCAAAGAGCAAAGGTCGTAAAGACAAGTTCTTAGAGATCGCAAAGGCAGAGCGCACCTGCATCTTCTATGAATCACCACACCGTATTTCAGATTCTCTACAAGACATGCTTGAGATTCTTGGCCCTGACCGTGAGGTTGTATTGGCGCGAGAGCTAACCAAAACCTTTGAAACCATCCAAGGTCTACCACTGGGGGAACTTATTGAGTGGATTGAAGAAGACGCGAACCGTAAGCGCGGTGAGATGGTGTTACTGATTCATGGTCACCGTGAAGAAGCGAGCACAGAATTGCCAGACGAAGCGACTCGCACACTAGGTATTCTAACCAAAGAGTTGCCCCTTAAAAAAGCGGCGGCGATGACGGCAGAAATCTACAATCTGAAAAAGAACGCTTTATACAAATGGGGCCTAGAGCATCTAGACAACTAGAAACCTCTTTATAGAGTAGCTAACCTGTATTGAAAAGCTTGTGGGGAGTGAGGGTAATACCGTCACTCCTCTTTTTTGTCTTAATTGTGTGAAATTCATGCAGTTGCTTAGAGGTTTGCAGCATATTTGTGATCTCGCTAGACACTGCGCTCTAATCTCTATACAATCCGCCCTCGGAGTTGAACGGGTAATCGCTGCTTTGCTGATGTCCTTCGGGAGACTGACGTTGAGGTCCTTCGGGAAACTGACGTTGAAGTCCTTCGGGAGACTGGTAGAGGGGAGGAACGTCCGGGCTCCATAGAGCAGGGTGCCAGATAACGTCTGGGGGGCGCGAGCCCACGACAAGTGCAGCAGAGAGAAGACCGCCGATGGCCTCATTTCTTCGGAAGGGGCACAGGTAAGGCTGAAAGGGTGCGGTAAGAGCGCACCGTGCGACTGGCAACAGTTCGTAGCAAGGTAAACTCCACCCGGAGCAAGATCAAATAGGCCCTCACATTGCGTTGCTCGCGTATGGGGGCGGGTAGATTGCTTGAGCCTGTGAGCGATTGCAGGCCTAGACGAATGGTTACCGCCGCGCAAGCGGAACAGAACCCGGCGTATGTGTCAACTCCACCTATATAAAGAACCCATCATTACTTAACGGTAGTGATGGGTTTTTTGCTTTATATTGACGTAAATTATTTAGATTTCCTTAGAATCCTTCACCCTGATATGAGCTTGGGTCAAAAATTCCCAAAGCCTATACACAATATGGTGGAGATACAGCGTGAAATCAGTACACTAAAACGTTAATAGAACAAATTATTGCCGAACTAATGGCTCAATCCACTCACTGAGAAGACTATGACAGAAGCATTCAAACATATTTCAGTATTGCTTAACGAATCTATTGACGGACTTGCGATCAAACCTGACGGTACCTACATCGATGGTACTTTTGGTCGTGGTGGTCACAGCCGTACAATCCTGTCTAAACTGGGCGAGAATGGACGACTCTTTAGTATCGACCGCGATCCACAAGCGATTGCAGAAGCACAAAAGATTGATGACCCTCGTTTTACGATTATTCATGGCCCATTCTCAGGTATGGCTGAATATGCAGAGCGTTACGACTTAGTCGGTCAAGTGGATGGCGTATTACTGGATTTAGGTGTTTCTTCACCACAGTTGGATGACGCAGAGCGTGGCTTTAGCTTCATGAAAGACGGCCCGCTTGATATGCGTATGGATCCAACAACTGGCATTCCTGTATCTCAGTGGTTAGTTGAAGCTGACCTTGATGACATCACATGGGTTATCCGTGAGTTTGGTGAAGACAAACACGCTCGCCGTATCGCGAAAGGCATCATTGCTTATCAAGAGAATGAAGAGAACGAACCGCTAACGCGCACTGGCCAGTTGGCTAAGCTTATCTCAGATGTAGCACCAAAAAGCTTTAAAGAGAAAAAGCACCCAGCGACACGTGCTTTCCAAGCATTCCGTATATACATCAACAGCGAGCTTGAAGAGATCGACACGGCACTGAAAGGTGCTGCAAGTATTCTTGCTCCAGAAGGTCGTTTATCTGTTATCAGCTTCCATTCACTTGAAGACCGCATGGTGAAGCGCTTTATCCGTAAAGAGAGCCAAGGCCCGCAAGTACCACATGGCTTGCCACTAACAGAAGAGCAGATCAAAGCGCTAGGCAGTGCTGATCTTAAGCCTGTTGGTAAAGCGATTAAACCATCAAAAGGCGAAGTGGATGAGAATACTCGTTCACGTAGCTCAGTATTACGAATCGCAGAAAAGCTATAGTCAATGAAGACCTCCAAACCTAACTTAGCCAAGATAATATTTTTTGATTTGATCTCCGTGGGTAAGATCCCATTGATGCTTCTTATCTGTATCTTTGCAAGTGCGATGGGGGTCGTTCTTACGACACATATGTCACGTCAGGCGATCACTCAAAAAGACATGGCATTGGTGGAGCGAGAACAGCTTGATGATGAGTGGCGAAATTTAATGCTTGAAGAGACGGCTCTGGCTGAACACAGTCGCGTTCAAGCATCGGCAAAAAGAGAGCTAGACATGAAACGTCCAGACTCTGACAAAGAAGTTGTGATCACACTGAAATGACCGGTAAAAAGGAAAAAGCACCCGCGAAAACCGTTAAGAAATCAACGAAAGAGCGTGTGAAGAGCGAAAAGGATTCGGATCCAATTCTTATTAAATGGCGTTTTAACGTCGTTATTGCTTTCGTGTTTCTTGCCTTTGCTGCACTGGTTGGCCGTGTGGCTTACATTCAAATTATTGAACCAGATAACTTAATTCGTCAGGGCGACCTTCGTTCAGTACGTGTTAAGGCCATTCCTTCTGCTCGCGGTATTATTTCAGACCGCAATGGCGAGCCGCTTGCTGTGAGTGTTCCAGTTGAGGCGGTATGGGCTGATCCAAAAACGATTTTTGACAAAAACGGCATGGCCAACATTGATCGTTGGTATGCGCTAGCTGATGTGCTTGGGTTAGAACGACAATCAATGATCGACAAGATCTCTAGCAACAAATCCCGTCGATTTATTTACCTGCAAAGACAAGTTAGCCCTGCGATGGCTAAATATATTCGCGATCTGAAGCTAGTGGGTATTGGTCTGAAAGCTGAATCTCGACGTTACTACCCTGCAGGCGAAGTCAGCGCGCACCTTATCGGCGTTACCGGGATTGATGGGCACGGCCTAGAAGGTGTTGAGCGCAGCTACGACAAATGGCTTACGGGCGAGGCGGGTAAGCGAACGATTCGTAAAGACCGCTATGGACGCGTTGTTGAAAACATTGCTTTAGAAGAGCGTGAAGAAGGTAAGCCACTCGAGCTCACAATCGATCAACGATTACAAGCGATAGCTTATCGAGCGATCAAGCAAGCTGTAGCCGATCATAAGGCGACTTCGGGCTCTGCAGTGTTACTCGATGTGAAGACGGGCGCAGTGTTAGCCATGGTCAATGCACCGTCTTACAACCCGAACAACCGCTCTGACTTACAAAGCTTTAAGATGCGAAACCGCGTGCTCACTGATGCCATGGAGCCTGGTTCGACAGTAAAACCTTTCGTGGTGTTAGCTGCACTGGAGAATGGGACGGCAGACGCGGAAACCATCATTGATACAGGTAATGGTATCATGCAGATTGGTGGCAGTCGCGTACGTGATACGTCGAAAGTCGGCAAAGCTGATTTAGCGTTGATCCTCAAAAAATCGAGTAATATCGGTGTAGCGAAGTTAGCGCTTGATATGCCACTTGAAGCCTTGCTTGGGATGTACAGCTCTGTCGGTTTAGGTGAGATGTCAGGGTTGAACCTGGTGGGGGAAACAGCGGGTATTTTCCCGAACCGTCGTCGCTGGTCTAAGTTTGAAATCGCTACCTTGGCATTTGGTTATGGATTAGCAGTTACGCCACTTCAATTGGCTCATGCTTACGCAACGTTAGCTAACAAAGGTATGTATGAACCAATTCACATCATCAAAAGTAACGACCAAGATTTCTCTAAGCAGATCATCAAGCGTGAGAACGCTGAGCTGGTTCTGCAAATGCTAGAAGGGGTAACTCAAAAGGGTGGTACGGCAACGAGAGCTGCTGTGCCGGGTTACCGAGTAGCAGCAAAAACAGGTACATCTCGTAAAGCAGAAGCTGGTGGGTACAGCGATGAATATATCGCTATTACATCTGGCTTTGCCCCAGTCAGTGACCCTAGAGTGGCGCTGGTTGTTGTGGTTAACGAGCCTCAAGGTGACCTTTACTATGGCGGTTCAGTCGCAGCCCCCGTTTTTTCTGAAATCATGAAGGGTGCACTGCAAATACTTAATGTCCCTGCTGATGAAAACAAATTTCAAGAATAGAGCCAATCAGGATTCAATATGAGTAATAGCCTCACGCTGTCATCTTTACTTTCTCCTTGGGGAGACTTCGGTTCTTCTGAGCTAGATGCGATTGCTGTTGAGCAGTTGGAGTTGGATAGCCGTGCGATCAAGGACGGTGATATTTTTGTTGCCGTAGTCGGACATGCTGTCGATGGCCGTCGTTTCATTGACAGAGCGGTCACACAGGGAGCTCATGCTGTTATTGCACAGGCCGATGCTGAAAAGCCCCATGGTCTGATTGAGTGGTTGGGTACTGTTCCGGTCATTTACATTAAAGACCTTAACTTGGTGTTATCTGAGTTGGCCGGCCGTGTTTACTCGTCTCAAGCGACTAAGTTGATTGGTGTTACCGGCACCAATGGCAAAACTACCATCACCCAATTGATTGCTCAGTGGCTTGATTTAGTCGGCCAACGTTCGGCAGTAATGGGCACCACGGGTAACGGTTTTCTAGGTAACCTTAAAACGGCGGCGAATACCACCGGCAGTGCCATCGAAATACAACGCACACTGAGTGAGTTGGCTGAAGAAAACGCCGTTTATACAGCAATGGAAATATCTTCTCATGGTTTGGTGCAAGGTCGAGTTAAAGCCTTGGACTTCGAAGTAGGTGTATTCACGAATTTGAGCCGTGATCATCTTGATTACCATGGCACGATGGAAGAGTACGCTTTGGCTAAGAAGAGCCTGTTTACTGTGCACAAATGCAATCACGCTGTCATAAACGTTGATGACGAAGTAGGTAAAGCTTGGATGACAGATTTATCGAGTGCGATTGCTGTTTCATTACTTCCATTAACGGGCTACCAACAGTCGGTATGGGCATCTGATGTTGCCTATGCAGAAACTGGGATTAAGCTCTCTTTTGATGGTAGTTGGGGACAAGGCGATCTTTCGGTTCCACTGATTGGTCAGTTCAACGCATCAAACGTATTGGTTGCCTTTACGACCTTGCTGTCATTAGGTATCGATAAGCAAACCTTGGTCGACACTGCGCCTCAGCTACAACCTGTGATTGGTCGTATGGAACTGTTCCAAGTGCCGAGCAAAGCAAAAGTGGTTGTCGATTACGCGCACACGCCAGACGCTTTAGAAAAAGCATTAGCAGCATTGCGTGTTCATTGTTCTGGAAAACTGTGGGCTATCTTTGGCTGCGGCGGTGACCGTGACACTGGTAAACGCCCTATGATGGCTGCGACCGCAGAGCAGTTCGCCGATAAAATCATTATTTCAGATGACAACCCTCGTAGCGAAGCTCCTGCCTTGATTGTCCAAGACATGTTGTCAGGCTTAAGCAAACCTGAATCTGCATTTGTGGAACACGATCGCTACCAAGCGGTTAAGTTCGCGCTTGAACAGGCAGACAGCAATGACATTATTCTTTTGGCTGGTAAAGGCCATGAGGATTACCAAGTATTGAAAGACAAAACGGTACATTACTCAGACCGAGAGTCTGCGCTTCAACTTTTAGGTATTTCATAATGATTGATGTATCACTCGAACAGATTTGTTCTGCGGTCAGCGGTGAGTTGATTGAGTCTAGCAACTCAAACAATGCCGTAATTAATGCCGTTTCTACCGACACTCGCACCGTTGAAGAAGGCGCATTGTTTGTCGCTCTTGTTGGAGAACGCTTTGATGCGCATGACTTTTGTCATCAAGCGGTTGAGGCGAATGCGAGTGCGTTGTTAGTCGAACGAAAACTTGACCTAAATATTACTCAAGTTGTTGTTGAAGACACTAAACTTGCTTTAGGTCAGCTAAGTGCTTGGGTCCACAAACAATGTAACGTTCCAACTATGGCCATTACCGGTAGCTGTGGCAAAACGACCGTCAAAGAGATGGTGGCGAGCATTCTGCAACAACGTGGCAAGGTGCTGTATACGGCGGGTAACTTCAATAATGATATTGGAGTACCACTAACCTTACTGCGCAGTGAACCAAATGACGACTATGCCGTGATAGAACTGGGTGCGAACCATATTGGTGAAATCGCCTATACTACGCAACTTGTGAAACCACAGGTGGCCTTAGTTAATAACGTCGCAGCCGCGCATCTAGAGGGCTTTGGCTCAATTGATGGTGTTAAAAAAGCGAAAGGTGAAATTTTTCAAGGGCTTGCTGTCGGTGATGCTGCTATTGTTAATTTAGATAGCAACGGTGGTGACTTTTGGAATGAAGTACTTGCCGATAAAACGGTACTGACATTTTCAGAAAGCGACAGCAATGCAGATTACTTTGCTAAGAACATTGGTATTAATGAGCAGGGTGAAGCCTGCTTTGAGATGCAAACTCCGCAAGGCGCTATACCGGTTGAGCTCGGTATTATCGGTCAACATAACGTAGCGAATGCATTAGCAGCAGCGGCGTTGAGCATCCAATTTGGCGCTACGCTAGATGAAGTGAAAAATGGTTTAGCAAATCTTATCTCTGTCAAAGGACGAGTTGAGGTTCAACAATTAAGTCAGAATATCAAGCTGATAGATGACAGTTACAACGCCAGCGTACCTGCGATGAAGTCGGCAGCTAAACTGCTGTCGAGCTTCAAAGGTCAACGTTGGTTGATTTTAGGCAATATGGCTGAATTAGGCGACGAAAGCCTTGCACTTCACCGTCAAGTCGGTGAATATGCTGCCCCATTCGCTTTTGAGCATGTACTCACTTACGGTGATGATACCAAGGTGATTAGTGAGGTCTGTAATGGTACCCACTTTGCAACGCATCAAGCGATGTTCGCGCACATAGAGCAGCACTTAAGCTTGCCAGAAAACGCGTCGCATACCTTGTTGGTAAAAGGCGCTAATAGTGCAGGAATGAGTAAAATAGCCGCTGCTTTAAAGGAGAACTTTTCATGATAATTTGGCTTGCAGAGCTACTACAGCCACACTTTTCTTTTTTCCGTTTGTTCGAATACCTATCGTTTCGTGCAATCGCGAGTATTTTGACGGCTTTATGCCTGTCGCTGTGGATGGGACCTCGTTTAATCGAGCGTCTGCAAATGCTACAAATTGGCCAAGTTGTTCGTAACGACGGCCCTGAATCTCACTTTAGCAAACGTGGCACACCTACCATGGGTGGCGTGATGATCCTAGCTGCCATCATTATTACGGTATTAATGTGGGCTGATCTTTCTAACCCTTACGTTTGGGCTGTATTGGTTGTCCTTGGCGGTTACGGTGCGGTTGGCTTTGTTGATGACTACCGTAAAGTGGTTCGTAAAAACACAGATGGCTTGATTGCGCGTTGGAAATACTTCTGGCAATCGGCTATTGCACTGGTTGTGGCGTTTGCGCTGTATGCTCACGGGCACGATACTGCGGCAACCCAATTGGTTGTTCCTTTCTTTAAAGATGTGATGCCACAATTAGGTTTATTGTACATCGTACTGACTTATTTTGTTATTGTGGGTACCAGTAACGCGGTGAACCTAACAGACGGCCTAGATGGCTTGGCGATTATGCCAACGGTTATGGTTGCTGCTGGTTTTGCTGTGATTGCTTGGGCGACAGGTAACGTTAACTTCGCAGCATATCTACACATTCCATACATCCCATACACTTCTGAGCTTGTGGTTGTATGTACTGCCATAGTCGGTGCTGGACTTGGTTTCCTATGGTTCAACACCTACCCAGCACAAGTATTCATGGGCGATGTTGGTTCGCTAGCGCTTGGTGGTGCATTGGGTGTGATTGCTGTGTTAGTTCGCCAAGAGTTGGTACTGGTTATTATGGGCGGTGTGTTTGTAATGGAGACTCTGTCAGTGATTCTGCAGGTGGGCTCTTACAAATTGCGTGGTCAACGTATTTTCCGCATGGCACCGATTCATCACCACTATGAACTTAAAGGTTGGCCAGAGCCGCGTGTAATCGTGCGCTTTTGGATCATCTCAATGGTATTAGTACTGGTTGGTCTAGCGACACTGAAAGTTCGTTAATCCTGTGTGAGCCTCTGAGTTGGGGCTCTTTAAAACTATTAAGAGCATCTTGTTTAAATGGAACGTTGGCAAAATATTCAAAATGTAGTGGTTGTGGGGCTCGGTATTACCGGGCTCTCTGTCGTTAAACATCTCGTAAAATATCAGCCTCATACTCATGTGAAGGTGATTGATACTCGAGAACTACCACCAGGAAAGGAATCTTTACCTGAGTCGGTAGAGCTACATTCTGGTAGTTGGAATAGCCAATGGTTAGCGGAAGCTGATTTGGTAGTTGCTAACCCAGGTATCGCCTTAGCGACCCCTGAAATACAAGATGTTATTCAAGCGGGAACTCCGGTTGTTGGCGATATTGAACTGTTTGGCTGGGCGGTAGACAAACCCGTCGTGGCAATAACAGGTTCTAATGGCAAGAGCACCGTGACCGACCTTACTGGTGTACTTGCAAAGGCTGCGGGTTTGAATGTCGGTGTGGGTGGCAATATTGGTATCCCTGCCTTAGAACTTTTAGAGCTTAATGCTGATTTATATGTTCTTGAGCTTTCAAGTTTTCAGTTAGAGACAACATCAAGCCTAAACTTAGCAGCAGCAGCATTTCTGAACCTGTCTGAAGATCATATGGATCGTTATCAAGGCATGGCCGACTACCGCGATGCCAAGCTAAGAATCTTTAACAATGCTCAATATGCGATTGTAAACCGCGACGATAAAGAGACGTATCCAGACCACAGCATGTCATTAGTAACATTCGGGCTCGACGACCAAGAGTTTGGTGTCGCGACAGTTGATGGTACCGAATGGCTAATGGACAACGGTAGACCTGTACTTTCTACCCAAGATTTAACATTGGTTGGACGTCACAATGTGGCAAATGCGTTAGTCTCGCTAGCACTGCTTAAACAAGTCGGTATCGATTACAGAAAAAGCCTTGAAGCCCTGAAAGCCTATAATGGTTTAACGCATCGTTGCCAAGTAGTGGCTGACAAACACGAAATTAAATGGGTTAACGACTCAAAAGCGACCAACGTAGCCAGTACATTAGCGGCTCTGTCGGGCTTAGAGTGCCAAGGTACTTTGTATCTTCTGGTTGGCGGGGTTGGTAAAGGTGCCGACTTCAGTGAGCTTAAGCCTGTGTTGTCGCAACTAGTACGCGTTCAACTGTGTTGTTTTGGTGAAGATGCCGATCAATTCATGCCTCTACACCCATCTGCACAAAAGTTCGATACCATGCAGCAGATAATCGAATCCATCTCACCACAGCTTGTGGCTGGGGATATGGTGATGCTGTCTCCTGCGTGCGCAAGCTTCGATCAATTTAATAACTTCATGGCAAGAGGTGATGCGTTCACTGAACTTGCTCATGAGTATGCCTAACGTGTTGAAGGACTAATATTCAGTGCAAAGAGTGAAAGAGATCAATCAATCTATTTGGCAATGGCTTAACCGTGCCACACCAGAGGCGCTCTATGATCGTCAATTGGTATGGATTGCTCTTGGACTGATGCTGACGGGTTTGGTAATGGTAACGTCGGCTTCGTTCCCAATCAGTGCTCGTTTAACCGATCAGCCGTTTCACTTTATGTTCCGTCATGCCATCTTCCTTGTGTTGGCATTAGGTGTCTCCAGCGTCATATTGCAAATCCCTATGCAGCGCTGGTTTCAATACAGTATGTATCTACTGGGCTTATCCTTTTTCTTGCTGATTGTGGTATTAGCCGTCGGTAAATCGGTTAACGGCGCATCGCGTTGGATCCCATTAGGGTTATTTAACTTACAACCTGCTGAGGTAGCCAAGTTATCGCTGTTTATCTTTATGGCGGGCTACTTGGTTCGTAAACAGGACGAAGTGAGAAAAACCTTCTTCGGTGGTTTTGCCAAACCCATCATGGTGTTTGGCGCCTTTGCCGTGTTGCTATTGGGCCAGCCCGATTTAGGTACCGTAGTCGTAATGCTAGTTACTTTGTTTGGCATGCTATTCATTGCTGGTGCCAAGCTTTCACAGTTTATCGCCTTGATGGTGGCGGGTATTGCCGCAGTCGTCGGCTTGATTGTTATAGAGCCTTACCGTGTTCGACGTGTTACCTCATTCTGGGAACCTTGGAACGACCCTTTCGGTAGTGGTTACCAGTTAACTCAGTCATTGATGGCGTTCGGCCGTGGTGATTGGATGGGGCAAGGGCTTGGTAACTCAATTCAAAAGCTCGAATACCTACCCGAAGCGCACACCGATTTTGTATTTGCTGTGTTGGCAGAAGAATTGGGTTTTGTTGGCGTAACCTTGGTGTTGATGCTGATCTTTAGCTTGGTTTTTAAAGCCATTCTTATTGGTAAAAAGGCCTTTGAAAATGACCAAGTGTTCAGTGGCTACCTGGCATTTGGCATCGGCATTTGGTTTGCTTTTCAGACGCTTGTTAATGTGGGTGCTGCTTCAGGTATCGTCCCGACCAAAGGTCTAACCTTACCGTTGATCAGTTATGGTGGTTCAAGTCTTATCGTGATGTCGGTGGCGGTTTCTATGTTGCTGCGTATCGATCACGAGTGCCGGATACAACAAAAAGAACAAGCCGATAATCAAAACGAATTAGTAGAATAAGAATCTAACGTGATGACAAAAAACAAAAAACTTTTAGTGATGGCTGGTGGTACTGGCGGTCACGTTTTTCCAGGGTTAGCGGTAGCTAAAAAGCTTCAGCAACAAGGCTGGGAAATTCGCTGGTTAGGAACTGCAGACAGAATGGAAGCGGATTTGGTGCCAAAGCATGGTATTGAGATCGACTTCATCAAGGTGAAAGGCCTTCGTGGTCAAGGCATTAGCAAGCTAATTAAAGCGCCGTTCCAGATTATTAATGCCATACTTCAAGCAAGACAACACATTAAAGCATGGCAGCCTGATGTGGTGCTTGGCATGGGGGGTACGTGAGTGGTCCCGGTGGTATCGCGGCTTGGTTGTCTGGTATTCCAGTAGTTCTGCATGAACAAAATGCAGTGGCAGGTTTAACCAACCAATGGCTGTCTAAGATTGCTAAAAAGGTTTTCCAAGCTTTTCCGGGTGCGTTTCCTACTGCAGAAGTCGTGGGTAACCCAGTACGCGAAGATGTTGTTGCCTTAACTGAACCCGATCAACGCATGGCTGAGCGTGATGGTGACATCCGCATCTTAGTTATGGGGGGTAGCCAAGGCGCTAAAATCCTAAATGATACACTGCCTTTGACATTGGCTCAGTTAGGCGCTGGTTTTACTGTGATACACCAAGCCGGTAAAAACAATCAACAGCAAGTGATTGAACAATACAAATCACATTCTGTAGATAATGTTCAAGTGACTGAATTTATTGATGATGTGGCGCAAGCTTATGAGTGGGCAGATCTATTAGTGTGTCGGTCAGGGGCATTAACCGTATCAGAAGTATCTGCAGCAGGTGTTGGTTCTATTTTCGTTCCGTTTATGCATAGAGATAGACAACAAGCGTTGAATGCCGACCACTTAGTTGAATGTGGAGCAGCGTTAATGATTGAACAGCCTCAATTGACGGCTGATAAGCTAGCGAACACTATCGCTCAGCTTGATAGAAATGAATTAAAAATGATGGCAACAAAAGCTCGTCAAGCAGCCAAGCTTGATGCTGATGTGACCGTCGCTGAAGCAATTAAAGCTTTAGCAAAATAATGAGATTGAATTGATGACGATTGAACATACCCAAGACTTAGCGCAAATCCGTGCAATGGTGCCAGAGATGCGCCGTGTTAAATCTATCCACTTCATTGGTATTGGTGGTGCTGGAATGAGCGGGATTGCTGAAGTTTTGCTAAATGAAGGCTACCAGATCACGGGTTCTGATATTGCTCAAAACCCAGTGACTGATCGTTTAGTTAGCAAGGGCGCGACCGTTTATATCGGTCACCAAGCAAGTAACGTTGCCGACGCAAGTGTGGTGGTGGTTTCAACCGCTATCAACGAAAAAAATCCAGAAATTATTGCTGCTCGTGAAGCGCGTACACCTATCGTTCGTCGTGCAGAAATGCTGGCTGAGCTGATGCGTTTTCGTCACGGCATTGCTGTGGCAGGTACGCACGGTAAGACAACCACGACTGCGCTAGTGACACAGATTTACTCGGAAGCAGGCCTAGATCCAACCTTCGTAAACGGTGGTTTGGTGAAAAGTGCAGGCACTAACGCACGTTTAGGTTCAAGCCGTATTCTTATCGCTGAAGCCGATGAGAGTGATGCGTCATTCTTACATCTGCAACCAATGGTTAGTATCGTAACTAACATCGAAGCGGATCATATGGATACCTACGGTGGCGATTTTGAAACGCTAAAGCAGACGTTTATTGACTTCTTACACAACCTGCCATTCTACGGTCAGGCTGTGATGTGTGTTGATGATCCTGTAGTGCGTGAGCTTATCCCTCAGGTAAGTCGCCAAGTGATTACTTACGGTTTCTCAGAAGATGCGGATATTCGTATTGAGAACTACGTACAAGAAGGTCAACAAGGTAAGTTCACGGTGGTACGTGAAGGTAAAGCTAACCTTGATATCACATTAAATATTCCGGGTCGTCACAATGCACTGAATGCGTCAGCGGCGATCGCTGTTGCAACAGAAGATGACATCAGCGATGAAGCGATTCTAAAAGCGATGGCGGGAACCGAAGGCACTGGTCGCCGTTTCGATCACCTAGGTGAGTACGAAACAGGTAAAGGCGTTGCTATGTTGGTTGATGATTACGGTCATCACCCAACCGAAGTTGATGTGACGATTCAAGCTGCACGAAGTGGCTGGACTGATAAACGTCTTGTGATGATCTTCCAACCACACCGTTATAGCCGTACTCGCGATCTGTATGATGATTTCGCGAACGTTCTTGAACAGGTTGATGTCCTAATTCTGTTAGATGTTTATTCTGCAGGTGAGAAACCTATTGCAGGGGCAGACGGACGTTCATTAAGTCGAACTATTCGCGGGCGTGGTAAGATAGATCCAATCTTTGTTGCCGATATCAACGCGCTGCCGTCGACTTTAGCCAACGTAATTCAAGGCGGTGACCTTGTTTTAACGCAGGGGGCAGGGGATGTTGGTCGAGTGGCGAAGCAGTTGGAATCGTTACAGTTAGACATTAATAATATGCAGAACGCGTAACAGAATACTGTCTACAGACTGTGGTCAATCGCTCACTTCTTGCGATTGACCTAAAATTGACCAAAAATCTTATTATCAACGTTTGATAGTTTGATTTTGCTCAGTATAATTCATAGGTTAAAGTAAGTGCTTTTACCTCTATTACGAAGATAGGGAATAGAATTGCGAACCAACGACAGGGAATGCGGGCTTTGGTAGAAAGTACTTTTAGCGAAAACCGCCACCTATTCAGTTTACCATCGCTCAAAAAACACGCTTTAGGCGGGTCTTTTTTAGTCGTGGTATTGCTATTCATTGGGTTTCTTTTCTATACCACACTGACTTGGATGTGGGACGATCAGCGATTGCCTCTTTCCAAAATAGTACTTCAAGGTGACTTAACTTATGTAACGGCTGGTGATGTTCAGCATGCTTTTGGCGAGTTAGAACATATTGGTACTTTCATGTCGCAAGATATTGGGGTGTTGCAAGACAGTTTAGAAGCGTTACCTTGGGTTTCAGTGGTCTCCATTCGTAAGCAGTGGCCAGACACAATAAAAGTATTTTTGACTGAGTACCATGCAGCAGCAATCTGGAACGGCAACATGCTGCTGAATGACGATGGTCAGGTGTTTAATGGTGATATCGGCCTGTTGAAGGGTGATAGAGTTAAGCTTTACGGCCCAGACGGCACCAGCCAAGAAGTGATAGAAAAGTGGCGACAGATAACCCCTTTGATTAACAGTCTAGGGTTAACCGTTACCTCACTCGTTCTCAATGAGCGTCGCGCTTGGCAAATAATCCTAGATAACGGTATCCGTTTAGAACTAGGTAAAGATTCTTTAGATGAGCGTGTTGAACGCTTTATTTCGCTTTACAACGAACTTGGTAGTAAAGCGAATCAAGTGAGCTACATCGACCTCAGGTATGATACGGGAGCCGCTGTAGGCTGGTTTCCAGAGCAAGAGTTAGAAGAGAGCACAGATGACTAAGACCGCAGATGACAACATAATCGTTGGTCTTGATATAGGCACTGCGACCATATCAGCTCTGGTTGGTGAAATATTGCCTGATGGTCAAATCAATATCATTGGCTCTGGGCAAAGCCCATCCAGAGGTATGGATAAAGGTGGTGTAAACGACCTAGAGTCGGTAGTGAAGTCGGTTCAGCGAGCTATTGATCAAGCAGAGTTGATGGCGGAATGCCAAATCAGCAATGTATTTATCTCGCTATCGGGTAAACATATCGCAAGCCGAATTGAAAAAGGCATGGGCACTATCTCTGATGAAGAGGTGTCTCAAGACGATATGGATCGAGCGATCCATACCGCGAAATCAATTAAAATAGGTGATGAGCAGAGAATTCTGCACGTGATCCCACAAGAATTTACCATTGATTATCAAGAAGGGATTAAGAATCCACTTGGCTTATCTGGTGTTCGAATGGAAGTCAGTGTTCACCTAATTTCTTGCCATAGCGACATGGCGAGAAACATTATTAAAGCTGTTGAACGATGTGGTCTCACAGTAGAACAAATCGTGTTTTCAGGACTTGCCTCAAGCAATGCGGTAATTACTGAAGACGAGAGAGAGCTTGGAGTGTGTGTGGTCGATATCGGTGCGGGTACGATGGATATTTCCATTTGGACTGGCGGCGCACTTCGACACACAGAAGTCTTTTCCTACGCAGGAAATGCAGTAACCAGTGATATTGCCTTCGCTTTCGGCACGCCAGTGAGCGATGCTGAAGAGATAAAAGTAAACCATGGTTGCGCTCTGAGTGAACTCGTAAGCAAGGATGACTCTGTTAACGTCCCAAGTGTTGGTGGTCGCCCATCGAGAAGTTTGCAACGACAAACTTTGTCGGAAGTGATCGAACCACGTTACACTGAACTTATGGGTCTCGTTAACCAAACTATTGATACGGTTCAATTACAGCTACGCGATGAGGGTATTAAACACCACCTTGCAGCTGGCGTCGTTCTCACTGGTGGAGCGGCACAAATTGACGGGTTGGTAGAGTGTGCGGAACGTGTTTTCCGCAATCAAGTTCGAGTTGGTAAGCCGTTAGAAGTTAGTGGCTTAACTGACTATGTTAAAGAGCCGTATCATTCTACGGCGGTTGGTTTACTTCATTACGCAAGAGATTGTCAGATCAGTGATGAAGGTGATTATAGCGAACCTAAGCGTTCAGCACCTTCTATGTCTGGTTTATTTGGTAAATTGCGTAATTGGATACAAAAAGAGTTTTAACCTGAGTTGCAGGAAAAAACGGAGATAACACATGTTTGAACCGATGATGGAAATGTCTGACGATGCGGTAATTAAAGTCGTTGGAGTTGGTGGCGGTGGCGGTAACGCTGTTGAGCACATGGTGCGTGAGTCAATCGAAGGTGTAGAGTTCATCAGTGTTAACACTGACGCACAAGCACTTCGTAAAACAAGCGTGAGCAGCGTGATCCAAATTGGTGGTGATATCACTAAAGGCTTGGGCGCTGGTGCAAACCCACAAGTAGGCCGTGATGCAGCTCTCGAAGATCGAGAAAGAATTAAAGAAGTTCTAACTGGCGCCGATATGGTATTTATCGCAGCTGGTATGGGCGGTGGTACAGGTACAGGTGCTGCTCCAGTTATTGCTGAAGTTGCGAAAGAGTTGGGTGTGCTAACGGTTGCTGTGGTAACTAAGCCATTTAGCTTTGAAGGCAAAAAGCGTTTAGCGTTTGCTGAGCAAGGTATTGAAGAGCTTTCTAAACATGTGGATTCTTTAATTACGATTCCAAATGAGAAGCTACTTAAAGTACTTGGCCGCGGCGTAACTCTGCTAGAAGCTTTCGCAAGTGCAAATGATGTACTTAAAAATGCTGTACAAGGTATCGCAGAGCTAATTACTCGCCCTGGTATGATTAACGTCGATTTCGCGGATGTTCGCACCGTGATGTCTGAGATGGGTCATGCAATGATGGGTAGCGGTATCGCAAAAGGTGAAGACCGTGCTGAAGAAGCTGCTGAAACGGCAATTTCTAGCCCACTACTAGAAGACATCGACCTAGCTGGCGCGCGTGGCGTTCTTGTGAACATCACAGCAGGCCTAGATATGCGTCTAGATGAGTTCGAAACAGTAGGTAATACAGTTAAGGCATTCGCATCTGATAACGCAACAGTTGTGATTGGTACTTCTCTAGACCCTGATATGACGGATGAAATCCGTGTAACTGTTGTTGCAACAGGTATCGGTACAGAGAAAAAACCAGACATTACATTAGTTGCTGGTGGTAAAGCTAAGGTTGCAACAACTCCTCAACCACAGGTAGCGGCTCAAACTGCACCAAAAGTGGAAGAGAAAGTGGCACAGCCATTGCAGGAAAAAACTGAGGTTAAACCTCAAGTTAAGCCTCAAGTTAAGCCGCAGCCAACAACGTCTCCTGTTTCTTCAGGTACAGGCGCTAGCCAAAGTGCAGCACCTAAAGCTGAGAAAGAGAGTGGATACTTAGATATTCCAGCATTCTTACGACGTCAGGCTGATTAACAAATACCCAAAATTTGACTATCGTCGAATTAATGGTAAAATTCGCGGTCGGTAAATATTGACCGTGATTTGTAGCACTGATAACGAGGCAAGCAGATGATCAGACAACGTACTCTGAAAGAAATTGTGAAAACAACTGGTGTGGGTCTCCACTCTGGTCGTAAAGTCACACTTACTCTTCGCCCGGCAGCTGCAAATACAGGCATTGTTTATCGTCGTACAGATGTAAATCCACCTGTAGATTTTCCAGCTGATCCAGCGTCAGTTCGTGACACTATGCTATGTACAGCTCTTGTTAATGACGAAGGCGTACGTATCTCTACAGTGGAACACCTTAACGCAGCTCTAGCGGGTATGGGTATCGACAACATTATTGTTGAAGTAGATGCTCCTGAGATCCCAATTATGGATGGTAGCGCAAGCCCATTCGTATACTTGCTACAGCAAGCAGGTGTAGAAACACTGAATGCAGCGAAGCGTTTTATTCGTATCAAAAAGCCTATCCGTTTTGAAGATGGCGATAAGTGGGCAGAATTTGTTCCATTTAACGGCTTCCGCATGGACTTTGAGATCGACTTTAACCACCCAGCAATTGAATCTGATGAGCAACGTTTGTTGTTTGATTTCTCTTCACAAGGCTTTGTGAAAGAGATCTCTCGCGCTCGTACTTTCGGTTTCATGCGTGATATTGAGTATCTACAATCTCAAAACCTAGTACTTGGCGGTAGCTTCGATAATGCTATCGTTCTAGACGAATACCGAATTCTTAATGAAGAAGGTCTACGTTTTGACAATGAGTTCGTAACTCACAAAGTACTCGATGCGATTGGTGACTTGTATATGTGTGGACACGCTATTATTGGTGAGTTCCGTGCATACAAATCAGGTCACGGCCTAAACAACCAACTACTACGTGCAGTACTTGCTGACGCAGAAGCTTGGGAATGGGCAACATTCGAAGAGGAAGTAGGCTCTCCTGTTGCATTTGCTGAGCCAGGAATGGTTCTAGCGTAATTGTTGTTTACAACAATATAAGATTTCGAAAACCAGGTCATTGACCTGGTTTTTTTGTATCTACTTTCCAGATACAGTGTTGTCAACATCCGAAAGTTGACTACCAATGGGCTACAGTCTGGCTAATCCGTCAGCAATTAGAAAGAAAAGTTCCAAGCACATCAAACAAATGGGGTTATTAATGGTCGTTGGTGTGAAAATTACTTACACTAAAGGGCATTAATTTTAACTCAAGCCTTGAAAACTCTACTCTCAAGTACAATATCAAAGATACTAGATTTATCTCAGTATCCTTGGTTAGTAACTGAAGACTAGTTCATAGCTAGTAGAGACTGACGGCATTTAAAATAGATCGCGGACGATCTGAGAACGAAGAGATTCCAAGCACATGATTACTAAGCTGCTGACAAAGGTAATTGGCAGTCGCAATGACAGAACACTGCGCCGCCTTAGAAAAATTGTAAAAGAAATTAATAACTACGAACCAACGTTTGAAGCACTTTCAGACGAAGAGCTAAAAGCAAAAACGGTTGAGTTTCGTGAGCGCTTAGATAAAGGTGAATCGCTAGACCAACTTCTACCGGAAGCATTTGCTACGGTACGTGAAGCGTCTAAGCGTGTTTACGGCATGCGTCACTTTGACGTGCAAATGATTGGTGGCATGGTTCTAAATGCTGGCCAAATTGCAGAAATGCGTACTGGTGAAGGTAAGACTCTTACAGCAACCTTACCAGCTTATCTTAACGCCCTACCTAGCAAAGGTGTTCACGTAGTAACGGTGAACGACTACCTAGCGAAACGTGATGCGGAAACAAACCGCCCATTATTTGAATTCCTTGGTATGACCGTTGGCGTGAACGTGCCAAACATGGCTCCACCAGAGAAGAAAGAAGCGTACCAAGCGGATATCCTATACGGAACAAACAACGAGTTTGGTTTCGACTACCTACGTGACAATATGGCTTTCCGTGCTGAAGATCGTGTTCAACGTGAACGCTTCTTCGCTGTTGTCGATGAAGTTGACTCAATTTTAATTGATGAAGCTCGTACACCACTTATTATCTCTGGCCCTGCTGAAGATAGCTCAGACCTTTACACGCGTATTAACACGTTAATTCCGAACCTTGAGCGCCAAGATAAAGAAGATTCTGAAGAGTACCGTGGTGAAGGTCACTACACCATGGACGAGAAATCGAAGCAGGTTCACCTGACTGAAAACGGTCAAGAATTTGTAGAAGAGCTAATGGTGAAAAACGGCCTGATGGAAGAGGGTGATACGCTTTACTCTCCAACAAACATCAGCCTATTGCACCATGTTAATGCAGCGCTTCGTGCACACGTATTGTTTGAGAAAGACGTCGACTACATCGTTACTGAAGAAGGCGAAGTGGTTATCGTTGATGAACATACTGGTCGTACTATGCCAGGTCGTCGTTGGTCTGAAGGTTTACACCAAGCTGTTGAAGCTAAAGAAGGTGTGAAGATTCAGAATGAAAACCAGACTCTAGCATCGATTACATTCCAGAACTTCTTCCGTCTATACGAAAAACTGTCAGGTATGACAGGTACTGCCGATACTGAAGCTTTCGAATTCCAGTCTATCTACGGCCTAGAAACTGTGGTTATCCCAACCAACAAGCCAATGGTTCGTAACGATATGCCAGATGTGGTTTATCGTACTGAAGAAGACAAGTTCAATGCGATCATTGAAGACATCAAAGACCGTGTAGCAGCTGGTCAACCATCATTGGTTGGTACGGTTTCTATCGAGAAGTCTGAACTACTGTCTAACGCACTGAAAAAAGCAAAAATTAAGCACAGCGTTCTAAATGCTAAATTCCACGAAATGGAAGCAGAGATCGTTGCACAAGCTGGTATGCCGAGTGCGGTAACTATCGCAACTAACATGGCTGGTCGTGGTACCGATATCGTGTTAGGTGGTAGCTGGCAGGCACAAGTTGAGAAGCTAGAGAATCCAACCAAAGAGCAGATCGATAAGATCAAAGCTGATTGGAGAATCATCCACGATAAAGTACTTGAGTCAGGTGGTCTGCACATCATTGGTACTGAGCGTCATGAATCTCGCCGTATCGATAACCAGCTACGTGGTCGTTCTGGTCGTCAAGGTGATGCGGGTTCTTCTCGTTTCTACCTATCAATGGAAGATTCTCTGTTACGTATCTTTACATCGGATCGTATGGCTGGTCTTATCCAAAGTGGTATGGACGAAGGCGAAGCGATCGAATCTAAGATGCTTTCTCGCTCAATTGAAAAAGCACAACGTAAAGTTGAAGGTCGTAACTTCGATATTCGTAAGCAGCTTCTTGAGTACGATGATGTAGCCAATGACCAACGTAAAGTGGTTTATGAGCTTCGTGACGAACTGATGAGTTCTGACGACATCAGCGAAATGATCGAACACAACCGTGAAGACGTGTTTACTTCGGTTATCGATGAGTACATTGCTCCTCAATCTCTTGAAGATATGTGGGATATCGCTGGTCTGCAAGATCGTCTGAAGAATGACTTTGATCTAGACTTTGATATTCAAGGTTGGTTAGACGAAGACGACAAGCTTTACGAAGAAGCATTGCGTGAACGAATCCTAGGTATGGCGGTTGATTCGTACAAACAGAAAGAAGAAGTGGTTGGTGCTCAAGTACTGCGTAACTTCGAGAAGTCTGTGATGCTACAAACGCTAGATGGTCTTTGGAAAGAGCACTTGGCTGCGATGGATCACCTTCGTCAAGGTATCCACCTTCGTGGTTATGCTCAGAAGAACCCGAAACAAGAGTACAAGCGTGAGTCGTTTGAACTGTTTGAAGGCCTACTAGATGTACTAAAAACAGACGTTGTTACCATTCTTTCTAAAGTTCGCGTTCAGCAACAAGAAGAAGTTGAAAAGATGGAAGCGCAACGTCAAGCCCAAGCTGAAGAAGCGGCGCGTCGTGCAAAAGCACAACATGCAACAGCTGAAAACCAGCTAGGCGATAATGAAGCTGAAGCTGCATCTCCACAAACGGTAGTACGTGATGAGCGTAAAGTGGGTCGTAACGAACCATGCCCATGCGGAAGTGGCAAAAAATATAAACAGTGTCACGGTAAAATTGACTAAGCTTGGTGAATCGTTGCTGTAACGGATGATTGCAGTGTCGGAGGTACTCACTTACTAACGTAAGCTCCGTGCCTCCTCCTCGCACTCAACACGTCACAGCTTAGCTTCACACAAACTTATTGATAAAAAGAGTCGCTTAGGCGGCTCTTTTTGTATATGAAAATAATAAGGTTTCGATGGCGTCATCCTCGAGAGTGAGGGACGAGCGAGTCGTGGACCTTTGGAACTAACAAAAGAGCAGATTCCCTATCTAATTCGTTCCTCATTGTAGGGAATGACGGTAAGGGCACAAAAGGAACACCATCAATGAAAAGAATCCACATTGTAGCTGGAATTATCTTTAACCAAGATAAGTCACAGGTATTTATTACTAAGCGCCCAGACGACAAGCATAAAGGCGGTTTCTGGGAATTTCCTGGTGGTAAAGTAGAAGTAGGCGAAACCATTGAACAGGCGATGACTCGTGAACTTGATGAAGAAATCGGTATCAATGTGACTGAACAGTCTCTGTTTGAACATCTTGAGTTTGATTACAGTGACAAGTCGCTTAAGTTTGATTTCATCCTTGTGACTGATTTCGAGCAACAGCCTTATGGTAAAGAAGGGCAACAAGGTGAATGGGTCGATCTTGAATCATTGAGCCAATACGCATTCCCTGAAGCGAATGTGCCAATTTTAGAGCGAGTAATAAAAGAGTTTTCGTAATTGCTAGCCTGAGTTTGAGATTGTTGTTAGTTTAAAGAGATTAATCGATTGAACGTTGCTGCAAGAGATAAGTGGCAACGGTAACCAAAACAATGGAGATATTCGCAGTGGTAAGAATTGCAATTGCAGGAGCAGCGGGCCGTATGGGTCGCAACTTGGTGAAAGCCGCTCATCATAATTCAGAAGCAAGTGTTGGTGCTGGTTCAGAGCGTCCAGAGTCATCTTTGGTCGGCGTTGATGTTGGCGAGTTATGCGGTGAAGGTCGTTTTGATGTTGCTCTAGTGGATGACTTGTCTAAAGCGATCGAAGAGTTTGATGTGATTGTCGATTTTACTGCACCTGTTAGCACATTAGCGAATATTGAACTTTGTAAACGTCATGGTAAAAAGCTGATCATCGGTACGACGGGTTTCTCTGAAGAAGAGAAGCAGGTGATTGATGCAGCTTCAAAAGAGATGCCTATCGTAATGGCACCTAACTACAGTGTCGGTGTGAACCTGGTATTTAAGCTGCTAGAGAAGGCCGCTAAAGTGATGGGCGATTATTGTGATGTCGAGATCGTTGAGGCTCACCACCGTCATAAAGTTGATGCACCTTCTGGTACTGCGATTGGCATGGGCGAAGCGATTGCTGGTGCGATGGGCAATGAGCTAAACGATGTAGCCGTGTGGTCACGTGAAGGCATTACTGGCGAGCGTACAAAAGATGAGATTGGTTTTGCGACAATTCGAGCTGGCGACATTATTGGCGAGCATACCGCTATGTTTGCTGATATCGGTGAGCGAGTCGAAATTACTCATAAAGCCACAGATCGAATGACCTTTGCTAATGGTGCAATCAAGGCAGCAGTTTGGTTAAATGACAAACCTGCTGGCTTTTATACCATGACTGACGTCCTTGGTTTGAACGATCTGTAAATAGATATTTATGCGCTGGCAACTGCCGGCGCTTTCTTTATTTAGTCCCTTTTTTACAGTGATCCCTCTTCTACGATCCTCTTTTTACTTTCTTATTATCGTCATTTTCCCTTAGTTTAAGTGTTATTTATATTGCCTTTGGTGTGTTTTCTATTTTAGATCTTTAAATTATCATGTTTTCTCTTTGTATTTATCGTTTGCGTTTTGTTGCTGATATTTTTATTACTCTATGCTTAGCTAAAATGAGGGGTGAAAATTAGAAAATCATAATATTCGGTTTAAATGAGCATGAAAGTTGAACTTTTGAAGCTTTGATGGTGTAAATTGGATTAGTCCTTACAAATGTTTAATTTCTTTTACGTTAAATGTTGACACGTATCACGCACATCACTAAAATACCGCCAATTTGTCTAATTTCCATAAACACGCAGTTTCTGGTGTTGCAGGAAGGTAGATTTGCAAATTAAATCAATTTTAATGCATTTTTATTTCTGGAGGTTGTCTTGAAGAAGTCAGCACTACTCGTCCTAGAAGATGGGACAGTATTTCACGGTGAAGCCATTGGCGCTGTAGGTTCTGCAGTTGGTGAAGTCGTTTTTAATACCTCGATGACGGGGTACCAAGAAATCCTCACTGATCCTTCCTATTCTCAACAAATCGTTACTCTTACTTACCCTCACATTGGCAATACCGGAACCAATTCCGAAGACGAAGAATCTTCTTCAATCCACGCTCAAGGCCTTGTGATTCGCGATCTCCCTCTAATCGCTTCTAACTTCCGTAATGAACAATCCCTTTCTGATTACCTTAAGTCGCAAAACGTTGTTGGTATCGCTGATATCGATACTCGTAAGCTGACACGTATTCTTCGTGAAAAAGGTGCTCAGAACGGTTGTATCGTAGCTGGCTCTTCAGTAAACGACGGAAATTTAGACGAAGCTTTGGCTCTAGCTAAAGCAAAAGAATTCCCTGGCCTGAAAGGTATGGACCTTGCGAAAGAAGTTACAACAAAAGAAGCGTACCAATGGAAACAAGGTTCGTGGACGCTTACGGGTGGACTTCCTGAAGCGAAAGCAGACTCTGAATTGCCATACCACGTTGTTGCTTATGACTTCGGTGCAAAACGAAACATCCTACGAATGCTTGTTGACCGCGGTTGCCGCCTAACGGTTGTTCCAGCTGAAACTTCTGCTGAAGAAGTACTAGCTCTGAACCCAGACGGTGTTTTCCTTTCAAATGGCCCTGGTGACCCAGAACCATGTACTTACGCAATTGAAGCGACAAAAGTGTTCCTAGAAAAAGGCTTGCCAATCTTCGGTATCTGTCTAGGTCACCAGATTCTTGCTCTTGCGTCAGGCGCTAAGACAGTGAAGATGAAGTTTGGTCACCACGGTGCAAACCACCCGGTTAAAGATTTAGATCGTGATGTTGTGATGATTACTTCGCAAAACCACGGCTTTGCTGCTGACGAAGAAACCCTTCCAGAGACACTGCGTGCAACTCACAAATCACTATTTGATGGTTCTCTACAGGGTATTCACCGTACAGACAAACCAGCATTCAGCTTCCAAGGTCACCCTGAAGCAAGCCCAGGTCCAGAAGATGCGGCACCGCTATTCGACCACTTCATTGAATTAATTAAACAGCACACAGCGTAATCCGGAGTAGTAGATAATGCCAAAACGTACTGACATTAAAAGTGTTCTAATTCTAGGTGCTGGCCCGATTGTTATCGGTCAAGCATGTGAGTTTGATTACTCTGGTGCTCAAGCTTGTAAAGCACTTCGCGAAGAAGGTTACCGAGTTATTCTTGTAAACTCGAACCCAGCGACAATCATGACTGACCCTGACATGGCTGATGCAACTTACATTGAGCCTATCCAATGGGAAGTTGTGCGTAATATCATCGCTAAAGAGAAGCCTGATGCAGTTCTACCTACAATGGGTGGCCAAACTGCATTGAACTGTGCTCTAGACCTAGAAAAGCACGGTGTTCTTGAAGAGTTCGGTGTTGAAATGATTGGTGCAACGGCTGACGCTATCGATAAAGCAGAAGACCGTTCACGCTTCGATAAAGCAATGAAAGCTATTGGCCTTGAGTGTCCAACTGCTGATACAGCGAAAACGATGGAAGAAGCTTATAAAGTTTTAGACATGGTTGGCTTCCCTTGTATCATTCGTCCATCGTTTACGATGGGTGGTACTGGTGGCGGTATCGCTTACAACAAAGAAGAATTTGAAGAAATCTGTCGTCGTGGTTTGGATTTATCTCCAACAAACGAACTTCTTATCGATGAATCACTTATCGGTTGGAAAGAGTACGAGATGGAAGTGGTTCGTGACAAAAACGATAACTGCATCATCGTATGTGCGATTGAAAACTTCGACCCAATGGGTATTCACACGGGTGACTCAATCACAGTGGCTCCAGCACAAACGCTGACAGACAAAGAATACCAACTAATGCGTAACGCATCTCTAGCAGTACTGCGTGAGATTGGTGTTGAAACAGGTGGTTCAAACGTACAGTTTGGTATCAACCCGAAAGATGGCCGTATGGTTATCATCGAGATGAACCCACGTGTATCTCGCTCTTCAGCACTAGCTTCTAAAGCAACAGGTTTCCCAATCGCTAAGATTGCAGCGAAACTGGCTGTTGGTTTCACGCTAGACGAGCTAATGAATGACATCACTGGTGGCGCAACGCCAGCATCATTCGAACCAACAATCGACTACGTAGTAACTAAGATTCCTCGTTTCAACTTCGAGAAATTTGCAGGTGCTAACGACCGTCTAACGACACAAATGAAGTCTGTTGGTGAAGTTATGGCTATCGGCCGTAACCAACAAGAATCTCTACAAAAGGCACTCCGCGGCCTAGAAGTTGGCGCGACTGGTTTTGACGAAATGGTAGACCTAGACGCACCAGATGCTCTAACGACTATCCGTCACGAACTTAAAGAAGCTGGCGCAGAGCGTATTTGGTACATCGCTGACGCATTCCGTGCTGGTATGTCGGTAGACGGTGTATTCAACCTGACGCAAATCGACCGTTGGTTCCTAGTTCAAATCGAAGATATCGTTAAGCTAGAGCAAGAACTTAAAGCGAAAGGCTTTGCTGGTCTAAATAAAGACGAGCTAAACAAGCTTAAGCGTAAAGGTTTTGCTGATGCGCGCCTATCTAAGATTCTAGGTGTAGCGGAAAGCGAAATCCGTCGTCTACGTGACCAGTACGATATCCATCCGGTATACAAGCGTGTAGATACGTGTGCAGCTGAGTTCTCTTCAGATACGGCTTACATGTACTCATCTTACGATGACGAGTGTGAAGCAAACCCAACAGACAAAGAAAAAATCATGATTCTAGGCGGCGGTCCAAACCGTATTGGCCAAGGTATTGAATTTGACTACTGTTGTGTACATGCATCACTAGCGCTACGTGAAGATGGCTACGAAACTATCATGGTTAACTGTAACCCTGAGACAGTTTCTACAGACTACGATACGTCTGACCGTCTGTACTTCGAACCGGTAACTCTAGAAGACGTGCTAGCAATAGCTCGTGTTGAGAAGCCAAAAGGCGTTATCGTTCAGTACGGTGGTCAAACGCCACTTAAACTGGCACGTGCTCTTGAAGCGGCTGGCGTACCAATCATCGGTACTAGCCCTGACGCAATCGACCGTGCAGAAGACCGTGAGCGTTTCCAAGTTGCTGTAGACCGCCTAGGCCTACTTCAGCCAGAAAACGCAACAGTAACAACAATGGAGCAAGCGGTAGAGAAATCTCGTGAAATCGGCTTCCCACTTGTTGTTCGTCCTTCTTACGTACTTGGTGGTCGTGCGATGGAAATCGTATACGACGAGCAAGATTTACGTCGCTACTTCAACGAAGCAGTTAGCGTATCAAACGAATCTCCAGTACTACTTGATAGCTTCCTAGATGACGCTGTTGAAGTAGACGTTGATGCGATTTGTGACGGTGAGCGCGTTGTAATCGGCGGTATCATGGAGCACATCGAGCAAGCGGGTGTTCACTCAGGTGACTCAGCATGTTCTCTTCCTGCATACACGCTAAGCCAAGAAATCCAAGACGTAATGCGCGAGCAAGTTGAAAAGCTAGCGTTTGAGTTGGGTGTTCGTGGTCTGATGAACACGCAGTTTGCTGTTAAGAACAATGAAGTGTACCTAATTGAGGTTAACCCTCGTGCAGCACGTACGGTTCCATTCGTATCTAAAGCAACGGGTGCGCCAATCGCTAAGATTGCCGCTCGTGTAATGGCTGGTCAATCTCTAGAGTCTCAAGGCTTTACGAAAGAAATCATCCCACCTTACTACTCAGTGAAAGAAGTTGTACTTCCATTCAACAAGTTCCCTGGTGTTGACCCACTGTTAGGCCCAGAAATGCGTTCTACTGGTGAAGTTATGGGTGTTGGCGCGACATTCGCAGAAGCATACTCTAAAGCTGAATTGGGTTGTGGTCACATCTACCCTGAAGGCGGTCGTGCATTGCTCTCTGTTCGCGAAGGCGACAAAGAGCGTGTTGTTGACCTAGCATCTAAGCTATCTAAGCTTGGTTACCAGCTAGACGCAACACACGGTACAGCGGTTATCCTTGGTGAAGCGGGTATCAACCCACGTCTAGTAAACAAGGTACACGAAGGTCGTCCTCACATTCTTGACCGTATCAAGAACAACGAGTACACGTACATCGTGAACACTGCTGCTGGCCGTCAAGCGATTGAAGATTCTAAAGTTCTTCGTCGTGGCGCATTGGCTGAGAAAGTTAACTACACGACAACGCTAAACGCTGCATTCGCGACTTGTATGGCGCACACAGCGGACGCGAAGACGTCAGTAACTTCAGTTCAAGAGCTCCACGCACAGGTTAAAGCTTCTCAAGCTTAATAGCCTAAAGTGTATCGCTGTTAAGCGGATATAAATGCTCAAAGCCCACTCTCCGGAGTGGGCTTTTTTATGTCTGTTATCCAATATGAGTTAAATGGTGAAAATCTGGAATAGGTTAGAATCTTGTGTTTCGTTGTTGATCGTTTGCTCACGGTGGTAACTTGTCGCTATACGAGAACTTAAGGCATGGGTATATGGAAATCACTCTAGAAATATTGGCTATCTTGTTTGTTGTTGCAACGGCAGCAGGCTTTATTGATGCAATGGCTGGCGGCGGTGGGTTACTGACTCTACCGGCATTGCTCGCGGCCGGAGTACCACCAACGCAGGCACTGGCAACCAATAAACTCCAAAGCTCATTTGGTAGCTTTTCTGCGAGTTGGTATTTCGTGCGTAACGGTATCGTGAACATAAAAGAGATGCGTCTTGCCATTCTCTGTACCTTTATTGGTTCGGCTATTGGTGCAGAGTTAGTGCAGCATATTGACGCGAGCTTGCTGACCAGCGTGATACCACTGCTGCTTATCGCTATCTCGCTCTATTTCCTGTTAGCACCACAAACCAGAGCTTCTGAAGGAAAACAAAAGATCTCTGAGGCGATGTTTGCGTTATGTGTTGGCGGCGGTGTTGGTTTCTATGATGGTTTCTTTGGTCCGGGCACAGGTTCTATCTTCACAGTTTGTTTTGTTGCTATTGGCCATTTTTCGTTAGTCGATGCTACTGCGCGCACCAAGGTACTTAACTTCACTTCGAATATCGCAGCCTTGATCTTCTTTATTTTAGCAGGCTTGCCAATTTGGGAGCTGGGATTAGTGATGGCGGTCGGCGGCTTTATGGGTGCCCAGCTTGGCGCTAAAGTAGTGGTGACAAAAGGGCAGAAATGGATTCGCCCCCTTGTGATCGTAATGTCGATGCTAATGGCGTCTAAACTGCTTTGGGAACAGCATCAACAATGGATTCTATCAGTGCTTTAACTCGTGGAGACTGATAGCTATTTGGTCTGACACAGATATGAATCGGTCGAATAAGGCCTTCTAGTTCTTGAAAGCTAAATAGGTATTGAGACTCAATATTGAGCGTCTTTACGATAGAGAGCGGGATTAAGGCTGGTCCAGTTCCACCAAGTGCAAGTTGCGCGGCTGCGGTATAAGCATCCATCTCCATCAAGGGTTTAATGCCAAACTTCTCTAATACAGAGAGCTGATAAGAGTTGGCAGGATTGGTCATATCGTTGGTAATCACCAATGGAGGAAGCTCCGTTAGCGGTGACTTACTCACTATGTAAAACGGCTCATCAAACAGGTGGAATGCCATTAAACCATGATGCGGTGGCAGTAAGCCAGCACACAACCCCAAAGTCGCCTTGCCAGATTGTACTCGCTCTATGATTCTCGGCGTGTGGTTGGTGGTAATGGTGATGTACTTATCTTGTTGGATAAATTGCCCCATCATTTCACCTAAATAACCCGCTATCAGCGACTTAGAGCTATCTAAAGTAATGAGAGTGGTATCTTCCAACTCTTGCTGTTCATAAATAAGACCACGAAGTTCATTGAATGTAGGGCCAATACTCTCGATTAATGCAATTGCATCCGGCGTGAGTTTTATCTGTCGGCCACTCGGTTCAATGAGCTTTTTACCTAGCTTCTTTTCTAAATTCGCAATCCGTTTGCTGACCGCTGATTGGCTGATATAAAGCAAACTGCCTGTGCGGCTCATGGTCTTTGCTTTACTCAATACCAGTAGAGTTTCGATTCCTTCGAGTAGCATTGGGTTATATTCATGAAAGTTGGGAATGATTGTGTCAACTTACCTGAAACGCAATCCATTCTCTAGACTTGAAACTAAAGCTTTGAACCAAGTTAGGTATTTTTAGTTATGCTCGCACGTGTAACGCGAGAGCATAATAATTGTGTTGGGGGAGCTCAAATTAAGAAAGGCTCCTTTGAGGAGCCTTTCTTAATATTTGGTAATGGTCTATTTGATGGCGAAGGTCGGCAGTGATAAGTGCCAACGAATAGCCCCAAGCCTGATCAGCAGCGTTGAGAATACACCGGCTAAAAATGCCGTCTCTGAATCGTGCCCCATGCGAATAGCCATAGTGTGGAATGCACCGCCGATGATACAAGCGGTCGCGTAGACTTCGCTTCGTAGGATCATCGGTACTTCACGGGCAAGTACGTCACGAATAATACCGCCACCACAGCCGGTGATGACACCCATGATGATGGCCACTAGTGCTGAATCTTGATAGATAAGCGCTTTTTCTACACCAATGCCAACAAACACCGCTAGGCCGATTGCATCACATACTGGCAGTATCCACCACGCCAGACGTTTGGGACGCCTTACGATGATCATAGTCAGCAAGCAGGTAATGATGATTACCCAAAGGTAGGTGGTGTCAGTGATCCAAAACACTGGAGTTGCACCCAATGCCATGTCACGAATAGTACCGCCGCCAATTGCGGTTACACTGCCTAGAACGGCTACGCCAAAGGGGTCCATCTTAAGACGGCCAGCGACAAAAACGCCTGAAATAGCAAAGATGGCAGTGCCAAATAAATCGATAATATAAAGCAGCATGGAGTCCATGATACTGGTGCTCTTATAGTTAAAATTATAGGGACAGGTCGGTGGCGAATTGTACGAAAAAACGCAGCAAATAGTTAGTGATTTTGCCTAGCTCTATCGAAGAAATCGCACACTTGTTGGATCGCTTTCAAAGTTCTCGTTGTCGGGCGATTAATCCAGTCAGAATTGAGTGACCAAATCTGATTTTGAACAACTGCTGGGATCTCATCTTCCCATGTTTGCCACATGGTTCCATTCTCAATCGCGTGCTGAGAAGTGAAGATCACTTGCGGTTTTCTTAATATAACTTGTTCAATACCAACTTGCGGATAGGGGGAAGCACTGTCTTCAAAAATATTGTGGCCACCACAAAACTCAAACACCTCACTTGGCCAATGCCCTTGAGCCACAGTGATGATCGGCTTTTCACTAAGCTGATAAAAGTAGTTTACCGGTTCGGCATCTTTATATTTTAGTCTTAACGCGTTGAGCTGTTCTTTGTATTGCTTGGCATTATTTTCACCGATACTCGGGTCGCTTGCGTATTGGCTGAGTTGTTCAATATTGGTCGCGATGCTGTCTAGGCTTTTGGTTTTTGAGTAGTAAATATTGAAACCAAACTGCTCTAGTTTCGCGAGTTCTCTAGGCGGGTTACCTGCAGGCCATGCGAGAATCAGATCTGGCTGCAGTGCGATGATTTTCTCAACCTTGATGCCTTGATAATTTGCCACCTTCTCAAGCTTATCAGCCTGTGGTGGGTAATCACTTCGTTCACTCACCGCAATAAGGTTGTCACCTAGGCCTGCGCTGTACGCTAGCTCGGTTGCATGAGGAGCGAGGCTGATAACACGTTCGGCTGTTGCTACTTCTGTCGCAAATGAAGTGGGTGCCCATAAACTGAAGCTGAGAGTGAATGCGAGGGCAGAGTATCGTGTAACAAGTTGAGAGGGTTTCACTTTAAATCCCTTGGTGAATAATGAGTAAGGTTAGGCTTTGTAAGAATATCCAGATAGCGATGCGACCAAAAAGTAGCTTTTGAACCTGAGATAAATGCAGTGCTGATGGGGCGATTCTGCCGCCTAATTTTGCTCGAATGGCTTTGGTGTTGTCATAAATGGCAGGGCCACCCAATGATAACTCCAGCTTGTTCCCTACGGCTGTAATTAACCATGCCGGGCCGGGTAGAGGCCAAGAGCGACTTTGAACAAGCATCATCTTAAATGTATGAGACGCTTTATCACCACAGACGATCATCAAGGCAAATAAGCGCATGGGTATAAATTCTAGGATAGCGACGATCTTGATTGCCGTTGAGCCAAAAGGAGAGAACTGCTTACGGCTTGGTGACCAAGCTCGAGCTAACTCGACAATCAGGCGATACATCAAAGCGGCGATACCACCACCGACGGCGTACCAGAACAGCACACAAACTACGTTACGAGCGTAACCCATGATGATGGTTTCTGTGGCGGCTTTGCCTAGGCCAAGTGATGAAAGTGATTCGGTCTGACGATTGACAATTGGAGCCAGTAACTGACGAGCGGCGGCTTTATCTTCTCGACCAAGTGCTTTGATCAACTGATTAGCCAGCTTTTCATTATTACGCCAATCAATCGCGAGTAATAACAGTGCTAACTCAAACAGTTGAGATTGCCAAACCAAAGGTTGCAAGGCCAACAGAATAACCAGAGTTGGCAGTACCATTAACCCCCAGGCTAACGTGCCCGAGATTAAGCTTTGGGAATAGTTTTGGTTGTTATTAACCTTGCTTGCTAAAAGCTCAGCAAACTTATGCCATAAGGTCGTCGGGTGTGCGGCATGAGGAATAGGTAAAATTAAATGAAAAAGCAGTGCTCCCCACATTACAAGGAGCACGCCATTAGCAAATACCTGATCAAACAGTGTTTGCATGTCTAGTCGCTTACTTTAGTAGGGCAACCATTTTGATAACCATTTCAGAAGAGCTTTGTGCTGCTAGCGGCAGGAACTCTTCGAAGCTCATTGGTGATTCTTTGTCTGCAACGTCAGAGATTGCACGTACAACCACGAATGGAACTTGGAATTGGTGACAAGCTTGAGCAATCGCAGAAGCTTCCATCTCTACAGCAACCACTGATGGGAAATGCTTACGGATGAACTCTTGGCGTTCAGCTGTGCATACAAATGCGTCGCCAGTACAGATAAGGCCACGAACAGCGTGCTTATCTTCCATTTGAGATAGCGCTTGTTCAGCAACTTGCATCAGCTTGTCGTCAGCTTTGAATGCTGCAGGTTGACCTGCCATTTGACCAATTTCGTAACCGAAAGCCGTAACGTCTGCATCGTGGTGACGAACTTCAGTTGAGATAACCACGTCGCCAAGGTTCAGTGTTGAATCAAAACCGCCAGCAGAGCCAGTGTTTAGAACGACATCTGGTTGGTATTCGCTTAGAAGGATTGAAGTACCAACTGCTGCTGCTACTTTACCAATGCCTGATTGAAGCAAAACAACGTCAACACCATTTAGCTGACCAGAGAAAAAGGTACAACCGCCTTTATTAACTTCAGTAATGTCTGAAATTGCTGCTTTTAGGATCGCAACTTCTTGCTCCATTGCGCCAATGATGCCGATTTTCATGTGTAGTCTCTTAATTAAAAATATTTAAACAGTAGAGCGAAATTGTAGCATGGATAAGAAGCGTCGAGCGACTGCCCAGAAGCACTTCTCATCCGAATAGTGTGGATTTACTCCAGTATTCTTTGTCTATTTGATTAGACCTTCGCTTTGCAAGCTAGCACGAAGTTGTTCTGCTCGTTTACGGTTCACACCAAAATCAGAGTAGCCCGTACGAGACTCGGAGCGAACGATGAGCTTGTCTCCATCGACTTTTAACTCAAGGTCATCGACAAAGCGCATGATGCGTGATGTGCACTCAACACGCAGGTAATCATCGGTTTTGTTGGCCGTTTTCGCGCCCGGCAAAGTTAGAGCTACTTGCTCAATGGCATCAAGGTTTGCTGAATCGGATAGTTCGTACGCAGCCAAAGCATGTTGTTCACGGTCATCTTGTGTTGATACGCAATTTGGTTTGTCACCACAAGGTGATGAGGTTCTGTCTTTCATGTCCGTGATTCCTTGGCTGCAAGCGGTTAATGTTAAAAGTGATAGCGAGAGGAGAGCGGCTTTTTTCATAGTGTTTCCTATGGCTTGTTTTTAATTCTAATTGTAGTTATCGGAATTGGCTTGTTTGCTGTTTTTTGTTGTGCTTGTGATAAACGTATCGAACTTAAAAAAGGATCCATAATTGGATCCTTTTTTATAGTAACGAACTGAGTAATAAAGGAAACCTACTCACACTTCTAGGTAATCTAATATCCCTTCAGCGGCTTTGCGGCCTTCATCGATAGCGGTCACCACCAAGTCAGATCCTCGAACCGCATCACCACCAGCAAAGATCTTGCTGTTGGTGGTTTGATATTGAAATTCTTGTTGTCCGGGAGCCTTGATACGCCCCCATTGGTCGAGTTCTACACCAAAAGGTTCTAGCCATTCCATTGCATGAGGTTGGAAACCAAATGCCATGATTACGGCATCAGCCTCAAGAACATGCTCACTGCCTTCAACTGGTTCTGGACGACGACGTCCTGCATCATCCGGTTCACCCAAGGCTGTTTTCACCACTTTGACGCCGGTAACGTGACCTGATGAATCGGTTTCCAGTGCTAGTGGCTGAAGGTTAAACATGAACTTCACGCCTTCTTCTTTCGCATTTTTCACTTCGCGACGAGAGCCTGGCATGTTCGCCTCATCTCGGCGATAAGCACAAACAACGTTAGCTGCGTGTTGACGAATCGAAGTTCGGACACAGTCCATCGCGGTGTCACCACCACCAAGCACGACCACTTTTTTGCCTTGCATGTCGATGAATGGCGTTGGGTTATCTAAATCCATTACCTTGTAGGTGTTAGAGATTAGGAAAGGCAGGGCATCATAAACGCCTGGTGCATCTTCATTGTCTAAACCTGCACGCATGTTTTTATAGGTACCGACACCTAGGAATACAGCATCGTAATCATCGACCAATTGCTGAAGTTGTACATCTTTGCCAACTTCGGTATTCATTTGAAACTCAACGCCCATCTCGCTAAAGATGCGGCGGCGATTTTCCATGATGCCTTTCTCAAGCTTGAACGATGGGATACCAAACGTCAGTAGGCCACCGATCTCTGGATAACGATCAAACACAACAGCTTTCACGCCATTACGAACTAGGATATCAGCCGCCGCTAGACCTGCTGGCCCTGCACCGATGATAGCGACCTTTTTATCAGTCCACTCAACGTGAGACATGTCTGGCTTCCAACCCATTTCAAAGGCTTTGTCGGTAATGTACTTTTCAATATTACCGATGGTGACCGCACCGAAATCGTCATTGAGGGTACAAGAGCCCTCACACAGTCGGTCCTGAGGACACACTCGTCCGCAAACCTCAGGCAGGCTGTTGGTTTGGTGAGACAATTCAGCGGCTTCGATAATGCGCCCTTCATTGGCAAGCTTAAGCCACTGAGGGATGTAGTTATGAACTGGACATTTCCATTCACAGTATGGGTTACCACAGTCTAAACAACGGTCTGCTTGCGCTTTCGCTTGCTGTTTAGTGAAAGGTTCGTAGATCTCTACAAACTCAATCTTACGTATCTTGATTGGTTTTTTCGCTGGGTCTACGCGATTCACATCAATAAATTGGTATACATTCTGGCTCATTATTGGCTCCTTCCAATTATTGCGCTTGAACACGAAGTTCAGCTGAGCTGCGGCTTTGGTGGCCGAGCAAGGTGTTCAGGTCTGCCGTTTTTGGCTTCACAAGGTAGAACTTCGGAATCCATTCATCAAAGTTCGCCAGAATAGCTTCAGCGTGTACTGAGCCCGTCTCTTCTAAGTGCTCTGCAATTAAGCCACGCAGATGTTCTTGGTGGATAAATAAGTCAGACAGAGAAAGTGCCTCGACCGACTCGTTGTTCACTCGGCCTTGGAAGTCTTCGTTCTTATCCATCACATAAGCGAAGCCACCCGTCATACCTGCGCCGAAGTTCACTCCAGTTGCGCCAAGGATGGCCACAATACCGCCTGTCATATACTCACAAGCGTTATCACCTGCGCCTTCAATCACAGCGACGGTACCAGAGTTACGTACGCCAAATCGTTCACCAGCAGTACCTGCGGCAAATAGCTTGCCTCCGGTTGCGCCATACAGGCAAGTGTTGCCTATGATGGTTGCTTCGTTACAAGTAAATGCGGTGCCTTGGTGAGGCTTGATAACCACCTTACCACCAGCCATGCCTTTACCAACATAGTCATTGGCATCGCCTGTTAGGTACAGCTCAACGCCGCCTGCGTTCCAAACCGCAAAAGATTGGCCTGCAGTACCATCGAGATACAATTTGATTGGTGAACCAGCCATGCCTTGGTTGCCATATCGCTTAGCAATTTCGCCAGAGATACGTGCGCCTATCGAACGGTCTGTATTAATCACGTTGTAGTAAAGGCTGGTGGATTGACGTTTCTCAATCGCATTGAGTGCATCATCAAGGATCTGCTGGTTGAGCTGAGCCTTATCAAATGGTGCGTTTGGCTCGGTCCAAAACAGCGGGTGACCTTCCGGAGAGACTGGAGCTTCGAGTATTGAAGATAGATCGAGTTTGCTCTGTTTCGCTGTGAGACCTTGAACGGCTTCAAGTAAATCAGTACGGCCAATCAAGTCGGTGAGTTTTTCTACACCAAGCTCTGCAAGGTATTGGCGAACTTCATCGGCTAGGCCCGTAAAGTAGTTCACCACCATATCTGGCAGGCCTTTGAAGTATTCGCGGCGCAATGTTTCATCTTGAGTCGCGACACCCGTTGCACAGTTGTTGAGATGACAAATTCGTAAGAACTTACAACCCATTGCGACCATTGGTGCGGTACCAAAACCAAAGCTTTCAGCGCCTAAAATCGCACCTTTAATCACATCAAGACCGGTTTTCAGACCACCATCGACTTGCAGACGGATCTTATGACGAAGCCCGTTAGCAACCAATGCTTGCTGGGTTTCTGCTAGCCCTAGTTCCCAAGGACAGCCTGCGTATTTTACTGAGGTCAGTGGGCTCGCTGCGGTACCGCCATCGTAGCCAGAAATAGTGATTAGATCGGCATAGGCTTTTGCTACACCTGTCGCGATAGTACCAACACCCGGTTCGGATACTAACTTCACTGAAACCAAGGCATTAGGGTTAACTTGCTTAAGGTCGAAAATCAGCTGCGCTAGATCCTCGATAGAGTAAATATCGTGGTGTGGAGGAGGGGAAATCAGAGTGACACCTTGAACTGAGTATCTCAGTTTGGCGATTTCTGCCGTCACCTTATGACCTGGCAGTTGACCACCTTCTCCGGGCTTCGCGCCTTGTGCGACCTTGATTTGCAGAACATCCGCATTGGTTAAGTAATGTGGCGTTACACCAAAACGACCAGAGGCAATCTGTTTGATGCGTGAGTTACGGTCGGTACCAAAGCGTCGTGGATCTTCACCGCCTTCACCAGAGTTTGAGTAACCACCTAAGCGATTCATCGCCATGGCCAGCGCTTCATGAGCTTCTGGGCTCAGAGCACCAATCGACATCGCTGCCGAGTCAAAGCGCTTAAAGAGATCGCTACTCGGCTCTACTTGCTCAAGTGTTAGTGGATTATCGGCTTTTTTAAGGCTCATTAAGTCACGCAGCATCGCGGCAGGGCGAGCATTTACCTGTTTCGCAAAAGATAGGTAATCCGACGTTTCGCCAGTTTTAACTGCGGTTTGCAGTGTGCCGACCACATCTGGGTTATAGGCGTGGTATTCGCCGCCATGCACGTATTTCAGTAAACCACCGTGCTCGATTGGCTTACGTTTGGTCCACGCTTTGCGAGATAAGTTATAAATATCTTGTTGGAAATCGCTAAAGCTTGCGCCTTGGATTCGTGTAGTAACTCCGCGGAAACATAGTTCAACAACGTCAGAATGTAGGCCAACGGCTTCGAAAAGCTGCGAACAGCGATATGAAGCAATCGTAGAAATACCCATCTTCGACATGATCTTATACAGACCTTTGTTGATGCCGTTTTGGTAGTTCTGCATCGCGGTGCGATAGTCTTTATCTAAAGAGCCATCATCTAACATTTTACCTAATGCTTCATAAGCCAGGTATGGGTAAACCGCGGTCGCACCGAAGCCAAGTAGCACTGCGAATTGGTGTGGGTCACGAGCAGTTGCTGTCTCAACCACGATGTTGGCATCGCAACGCAGATTGGTATCAGCAAGTCTTGTTTGCACCGCACCAACCAACATGGCTGCAGGGATTGGTAGTTTGCCTTTCTCTAACCCTTTATCCGACAGCACAACTAAAACCGCGCCTTCACGGACTTCTTGTTCGGCGCTATCACATACTGCTTTGATTGCTTGTTCAAGGTCTTGATGGTTAGGGGCGTAGTGCATGCTGAGAATAACATGACGGTAATGTTTTTGACTTAACTGCAGAAGCTGCTGCATGTCTGAGTAAAGCAGTACTGGTGAATCAAACGTGACACGATAGGCGTGACCGTCTGTCTCACAGAACACATTCATCTCTTTACCAATACTGGTCGCCAAAGACATCACGTGTTTTTCACGCAGTGGATCAATTGGTGGGTTGGTGACCTGTGCAAACTTCTGGCGGAAGTAATCAGTAACCAGACGCTCTTTTGAAGAGAGCACAGCCATCGGCGTATCATCGCCCATCGAACCTACCGCTTCTTGCCCCATGTCACCAAGCACACGCAGTACTTGGTCTGACTCCTCGTTGCTCATCGCAAACTGTTTTTGGTAGGTCTTGAGCGTGTCATCGTCAAAGCTACGCTTACCGACTTGGTCATCTTGCAGCGCAGAAAATGGCGTTAACTTGTGAACGTTCTTTTCCATCCACTCTTTATATGGGTGGCGGCCTTTGAGGTCATTGTCGATCTCATTAGATTGCCATAGCTTGCCGCGGCGAGTATCGATCACCAGCAATTCACCTGGACCAACACGGCCTTTTTCTGCAACTTCATCCGGTGCGTAATTCCAGATACCGACCTCAGATGCCAGCGTGATTAGGTTGTCTTTAGTAATCACATAACGCGCCGGGCGTAGGCCATTTCTATCGAGGTTACATGCGGCGTAACGACCATCTGAAAGTACGATGCCAGCAGGGCCATCCCACGGTTCCATGTGCTTGGAGTTGAAATCGTAGAAGGCACGTAGATCTGGGTCCATGTCTGGGTGGTTTTGCCAAGCGGGCGGAACAAGCATACGCATTGCTCGGAACACATCCATACCACCGGCAAGGAACAGGTCGAGCATGTTATCTAGGCTTGAAGAGTCTGAGCCTGTCTCATTCACAAAGGGCGCTGCGGTTTGTAAATCCGGCAGCAGTGGTGAAGAGAATTTATAGGCACGAGCCTTTGCCCATTGGCGGTTACCTTCAATGGTATTGATCTCACCGTTGTGCGCCAAATAGCGGAATGGTTGAGCCAGTGGCCAGCGCGGTTGTGTGTTAGTTGAGAAACGCTGGTGGAAAAGACATATTGCAGATTCCATACGTAAGTCTGCAAGATCGAGGTAAAATCGCGGAAGATCGGCCGGCATACACAGACCTTTGTAGACCATTACTTGTGTTGAAAGGCTACAAATATAGAAATCTTTGTCTTCGGTGATCTGCTTTTCAATTCTGCGACGAGCAATGTATAGGCGACGTTCGATATCACGCTCACGCCAGCCTGCAGGTGCTGAGATAAAGACTTGTTGAATGTTGGGCACTGAGTCTTTTGCGATTGGACCTAATACGTCGGTGTTAGTCGGCACGACACGCCAACCTGCGACGGTGAGTGTCTCTTGAGCGAGCTCTTTATTGACGATGTCTTGCGTGGATTGCGCTTTTATTGGGTCTTGGCTGAAGAAAATCATGCCGACAGCGTATTGCTTGCCGAGGTTGAAGTTATTCTCTTCTGCGATAATTCTGAGGTAAGAGTCTGGCTTCTGCAGTAATAAGCCACAGCCATCTCCGGTTTTACCATCCGCAGCGATACCACCACGGTGTGTCATGCGATCTAGGGCTGAAATAGCAGTTCTTACCAACTTATGACTAGGTTGGCCTTCCATTTGCGCTATTAAACCAAATCCACAGTTGTCTTTTTCAAGACTAGGATCATATAGAGCCATTGCAATTCTCCCTTTTGCTTCTCTGTCATCCAGACAGTAAATGACTAACTATTCATGTACTTGTTGTTTTTTATAAACTGATAGTTTGCTTTAGCCAGTTAAAACGTTATTGGTTGTGTTAACAAAACCGATTGATTTTATTTTCATCAGCTTTACAACGTATAGCTAATTGTGTTTAAGGTCAAGTTCATGGTTAATTATCATGCATAAACGCGATTAGCCACTTAATAATCTAAAATAGTCGATGGATATCAATGAGATATGCAAGATGAATGTTAATGATATTTAACATATACAACAGGGTGTTTTTGAAAACGCCGAAGGCCAGATAGAAAAAAGGCTAGCATCGAGTGCTAGCCAAATATAAAAGTTAGGAAGGGTGTTACTTTTCCTCTAGGCTAACGTCATTGACGCTAGCCCGAGAAATATTATGCGGAAAGCATGAGTGAATCAGCTTTCGCTTCTAAGTTTGAGTTACCCATTAAGAAGTCATCAATAGCAATTGCACATTCACGACCTTCATTAATACAACGTACCACTAGAGACTGACCTGTACGCATATCACCAGCAGCGAAAACGCCTTTCTGGTTAGTTGCGTAACCTTCAGAAGCGACGTTACCGCGCTCGTCCAGTTTAATGTCTAGTTGAGCTAGCACACCTGTTGGCTCTGGGTGTAAGAAACCCATCGCTAGGAATGCCATATCACAAGGGATAACACGTTCTGTGTTCGCCACTTCTTCAAAGCTTGGGCGCTCACCTGGTTTCGCATCTTGCCAAACGATGTCAGCAATACGTAGACCCGTCACTTGACCTTGCTCGTTACCGATGAACTCTTTGGTTAAGATGTTCCAGTGGCGTTCACAACCTTCTTCGTGAGAAGTCGTTGTTTTCATGATCATTGGGTATTGAGGCCAAGGCATATTTGCAGGGCGTTTCTCTGGTGGGATCGGCATGATCTCTACCTGAGTAATGCTTGCTGCTTTATGACGGTTTGATGTACCCACACAGTCAGAACCCGTATCACCACCACCGATAACCACAATGTGTTTATCTTGAGCGTAAATCTCTTCTGTTTTCAGGTCTAGGTCGTTGGCACGACGGTTGTTTTGACCAAGGAATTCCATCGCAAAATGAACGCCTTTTAGCTCACGACCTGGAATTGGTAGGTCACGCGGAACCGTAGAACCACCTGTTAGCAAGACTACATCAAACTCTTGACGTAGTTGCTGAGCATTAACATCAACACCGATGTGCTGGTTCACTTTAAATTCAACGCCCGCTTCAGCCATTAGGTTGATCTTACGATCAATCACGTCCATACCCAGTTTGAAATCTGGGATACCGAAACGCAGTAGGCCGCCAACTTTCTCGTCACGTTCAAATACAGTCACTGAGTGACCTGCACTGTTTAGTTGCTCAGCAGCGGCCAGGCCAGCAGGACCTGAACCGATAACAGCTACTGTTTTACCCGTGCGAGAACGAGGTGTTTTAGGTTTTGCGTACCCTTCACGGTACGCAGTTTCTACAATTGTTTTCTCGATATTACAGATAGTGATTGGGTCTTGGTTGATACCTAGTACACAAGCACTCTCACAAGGAGAAGGACACACACGACCTGTAAATTCAGGGAAGTTATTGGTTGAGCTTAGGATGTTCCAAGCCTCTTCCCAGCTGTCACGGTAAACCGCGTCATTGAATTCTGGGATTATGTTACCAATCGGACAACCGCTGTGACAGAAAGGTACGCCACAGTCCATACAACGAGATGCTTGAGTATTGATCTTGTCACCAAACTCTTCGTTAAGTACGAACTCTTTGTTGTCTTCGATACGAACTGACGGGTCGAGCTTCTTTGGAAGCTCACGACCGTGTTCTAAAAATCCAGTAGGCTTACCCATTATACTGCCTCCACTTCTTCCGTTTGTGCTTGTTGTGCTTCAGCTTTACGCTTCTCAAGAACTGCTTTGTAGTCGCGTGGCATGACTTTAATTAGTGATGCAACACTTGCTTCAAAGTTGTCGAGGAAAGACTGAGCAACTTCACTTCCTGTGAATTCAACGTGCTTGGTTAGCATATCTAGTAGAAGATCTTTATCTTCTTGTTCAATTGGATCTAGGTCTACAAGTTCAGAGTTAAGCTTGGTTTCGAAGTCGCCCGCTTTATCCCAAACATAAGCGACACCACCACTCATACCCGCAGCAAAGTTACGACCCGTTGAGCCAAGGATAATAGCAACACCGCCAGTCATGTATTCACAACCGTGGTCACCAACGCCTTCAACAACAACCTTCGCGCCTGAGTTACGAACACAGAAACGTTCGCCAGCCATACCGCGAATGAAAGATTCACCTGAGGTCGCACCGTAGAAACATACGTTACCAACCACGATGTTATCTTCAGCAACGATAGAAGATTTCGCATCTGGGTACAGTACCAAAGTACCGCCAGACAGACCTTTACCCCAGTAATCGTTCGCGTCGCCTTCTACTTCGAACTTAACGCCTTTCGCAAGGAATGCACCGAAAGATTGGCCAGCACTACCGTGGAACTTAACGTTCATTGGTTGTGGTAAACCTTGGTCTTTGTAAACCTTCGAGATTTCGTTCGACAGCATGGTACCCGCAGAGCGGTCCGTGTTGATGATAGGGAAGGTCGCATTCACGGCTTCACCTTTCTCAAGTGCAGGAATCGCAGCTTGAATCAACTTACGGTCTAGAACATCTTCAAGGTTGTGGTTTTGTTGTGTCTGGTTGTAGATACCATCTTCTTCACGAGCCTGCTCAATGTGCAGTACAGGTGTTAGATCTAGGTTCTTGTACTTCCAGTGGCCGATGTCGTCACGAACTTTAAGTTTGTGCGATTGACCCACCATCTCATCGATAGAGCGGAAGCCAAGTTCAGCCATTACTTCACGTAGGCCTTCAGCCATGTATTGGAAGAAAGTCACTACGTCTTCTACGCGGCCGTCGAAACGCTCACGTAGAGTCTTATTCTGTGTTGCGATACCAACAGGACATGTATTCTTGTGACACTTACGCATCATGATACAGCCTTCAACAACCAATGCTGCTGTTGCTACGCCCCATTCTTCCGCACCAAGTAGTGTTGCTACTGCAAGGTCACGTGGTGTTTTCATCTGACCATCAGACTGAACAACGATACGGTTACGTAGGCCATTTTTCAGTAGTGTTTGGTGCGTTTCCGCTAGACCAAGCTCCCAAGGCAAACCAGTGTGACGGATAGAAGACATCGGAGATGCACCAGTACCACCATCAAAACCTGCGATAAGTACTACGTCAGCTTTCGCTTTTGCTACACCCGATGCAATCGTACCTACGCCAGCTTCCGATACTAGCTTCACGTTGACACGGCCGTTACGGTTCGCGTTTTTCAGATCGTAGATCAGCTGAGCCAAATCTTCGATTGAGTAGATATCGTGGTGTGGCGGTGGCGAGATAAGACCTACGCCCGGAGTCGAGTGACGCGTTGCACCGATCCAGTCATCAACCTTATCACCAGGTAATTGACCACCCTCACCAGGTTTCGCACCTTGAGCCATCTTGATTTGCAGCTCATCAGCGTTAGATAGGTAGTAAGACGTTACACCAAAGCGACCAGAAGCGACCTGTTTGATAGCTGAACGTTCCCAGTCACCGTTTTCTTTACGTTCGAAACGTGCTGGATCTTCACCACCTTCACCTGAGTTTGATTTCGCGCCAATGCGGTTCATTGCAACAGCCAGTGTTGAGTGAGCCTCATGCGAGATTGAACCAAAGCTCATTGCGCCTGTAGCGAAACGCTTAAGGATGTTCTCGATTGGTTCTACTTCTGCTAGAGGAATAGAGCCTGCAGGGTTCTTGATGAAATCAAGTTGGCTACGTAGCGTTGCTGCGTTGTCGCCTTGATCATCGACTGCTTTTGCGTACTTCTTGAACTGACCGTAATCTTTGTTACGCGTCGACTCTTGAAGTAGAGAAATCGTTTCTGGGTTGAATAAGTGTTTCTCACCACGTTGTTTCCACTGGTAAACACCACCAACATCAAGGATCTGAGCTGGGATTTCACGAGCTGGGTAACCAACACGGTGACGAACCAGTACTTCTCGCGCGATATCGTCGATCGTTAGACCTTGGATACGAGAAACCGTACCTGTGAAGTATTTTTCAACCACTGATTTGCTAACACCAAGTGCTTCAAAGATTTGTGCACCGTGGTAAGACTGCAGCGTAGAGATCCCCATCTTAGAGAAGATCTTAAGTAGACCGCCGTTAACACCTTTACGGTAGTTATCGAATAACTCACGTGGGTGTACGTTTGGATCTAGCTTCTTCGTACGTTGCAGTTCAACAATCGTTTCAATAACTAAGTATGGGTTAACTGCGTTTGCACCGTAACCGATAAGCGTTGCAAAGTGGTGTGTTTCACGAGCATCACCTGTTTCAACAACGATGTCACACTTAGCACGTAGGCCTTTACGGATTAGGTGGTGGTGAACCGCGCCAACCGCCAGCATTGCTGGAATAGCGGCGTGGTTAGAGTTAACCGCACGGTCAGTCAGTAGGATGATAGAGTAGCCATCAATCACGGCGTCTTCTGCATATTGGCAGATACGCTTAAGTGCGCGCTCTAACTTACCTTGGTCGCCATTTGCTTGGAATACGATATCCAGCGTCTTCGCTTGAAGGTGCTCGTTATCGATTGCACGCAGTTTTTCTAACTCAGAGTTAGACAGGACTGGAGATTCAAGTTCTACTTTTTGACAGTGCTCAGGTGTTTCAGCAAGTAAGTTCTGATCCTTACCTAGGTAAGTGTTCAGAGACATAACCATACGCTCACGAATCGGGTCGATCGGCGGGTTAGTTACTTGTGCAAACAACTGTTTGAAGTAGTTTGAAAGGTGCTGCGATTGGTGAGAAAGAATCGCTAGCGGCCAGTCAGCCCCCATTGCAGAAAGTGGCTCGTAGCCTGTTTTCGCAAGAGGTAGAATAATTTCGTTTACTTCTTCAGAGCTCACGCCAAACGATTGCTGTTTGTGGAGAAGTTTCTCTGGAGAAGGTTGGCTAAATTCGTTGCTCGCATCTGGTAGCTTTTTCAGGCTCAGAAGGTTCTCTTCAACCCACTTTTCGTAAGGTTGTGCTTTAGCAATGCTGTCTTTCACTTCTTCATCAGAAATGATGCGGCCTTGCTCAAGGTCAGCAACAAAAATACGACCTGGCTGAAGACGACCACGGTACTCAACGTTTTCAGGTGCGATCTCAACAACACCAGACTCAGACGCCATTACTAGGAAGTCGTCTTTTGTCACTGTGTAGCGAGAAGGACGCAGACCGTTACGGTCAAGTGTTGCACCTACTTGAACACCATCGGTGAAACATACAGATGCTGGGCCATCCCATGGTTCCATAACGTTCGCGTGGTACTGGTAGAACGCGCGACGAGTTGGATCCATGTTTTTGTTTTCTTGCCATGCTTCCGGGATCATCATCATCAACGCGTGTGGCAGAGTACGACCTGAAAGAACAAGTAGCTCAAGCGCCATATCGAAGTTTGATGAATCCGAACTACCTTCCTGACAGATAGGCAGTAGCATGTCGATTTCAGCTTGTGTAAACAGATCCGATTCAAGGATCGCTTCACGTGCTTTCATCCAGTTCAGGTTGCCGCGAACCGTATTGATTTCGCCATTATGCGCGATGTAACGGAAAGGCTGAGCTAGACGCCAACGTGGGAATGTATTGGTAGAGAAGCGAGAGTGTACCAGTGCTAGAGCTGTCACCATGGTTGGATTTTGCAGGTCTAGGAAGTACTGAGGAACTTGTTCAGTTGTTAGCTGACCTTTGTACACCAATGTCTTGTAAGACATAGAGTTGATGTAGAAGTCATCACCGATATTTGAAACGCTTTCTAGGCATACACGAACTGTGTAGTTACGTAGAACATACAGTTTACGCTCAAGCTCTTCTGGTGTGATACCAGGGCCGCCAGAAATAAATACGTGTTCAAATTGAGGTTCAGTGCTTAGTGGGTCAGCACCAATCATTGAATTGTCAGTTGGAAGTTCACGGTAACCGATAACTTCTAATTCAAGGCGTTGTGCATTGCGTTCTAGAATGTCACGACACTGTGCACGTTTGTGTTCATCTTTAGGGAAAAGTACAACACCAACACCATATTTTTCAAAAGATGGCAGCTTAATTCCAAGCTTTACGGCTTCTTCTAGTAAGAATTCGTGCGGCTTCTGTAGCAGGATACCTGCACCATCACCAGAACACGGATCGCAGCCTTGGCCGCCACGGTGTTCCATACGTGCAAGCATATCGAGTGCTTGAGTTACTACATCATGAGATTTGCGATTCTTTAGATGCGCAACAAAACCGATACCACAAGCGTCATGCTCCAATTCAGGAGTATACAGACCCTGTGAGTTCTGCTCTTGATCTACCATAGATACATCCTTCCAGTTAAATCTAGGCGCAACTTCTTTGTATAAAGTCAGCCTTGTCCTTTTATATTTATGGGTCTAAACCTGCCTATGCTGGCGGTTTGAATCCTTTCCGTATCTCGCAGGAAAAGTATTGCGAGAAAAACAATCCTTAGTGATATCCGTTTATTTTTAACCACAAACTAGTGGTTTATATAGGTGGGATATGGATATCACCGACTTATTAGCAAGTTTTAGTTGTAAGTAAATACTCAAAAATAGCCAATATGTGTAAGTATCCTACAATTTTGTTTAGGCGAATTGCAATGAAAGTTGAACCATGTAGACCATTTTTTTCGTTTTATTTTGAATTTAATGTCTAACAAATGTGCAACATTAGGCAAATAGAGCAGATTTTTTGCATGTTTATTGATATTTGTTAGGTTGCTCGCAAAAAGCCTTGAGTAAACTAATTGGTCGAATTTTGCAGGGATGTAATTTTTTTCAAAAAAAGACTGATATTCATTCTTATTTACTTGAGTGCTTTGAAAATATGCAATTACATGAGTTAGTTAATACTATCGGCCAAGATCTTCAACGCCGTTATGGCGAGAAAGTCCACAAGCTGACGCTTCACGGTGGTTTCAGCTGCCCAAACCGAGACGGGACAATTGGCCGTGGAGGTTGCACGTTTTGTAACGTGGCTTCCTTTGCTGATGAACAAACTCAAATTCAAAGTATTGCTGACCAGCTAAAAGATCGTGCGGGTGAGATTGCTCGTGCCAAGAAGTATTTGGCTTACTTTCAGGCGTACACCAGCACTTATGCTGAGGTGCAAGTGCTCAAGAATATGTATGAAGAGGCGCTAAAAGCACCCGGTGCAGAGATCGTTGGTCTTTGTGTTGGCACGCGACCAGACTGTGTGCCTGATGCGGTGTTGGATCTGTTAGCGGACTACGTTAAACAAGGCTATGAGATTTGGCTCGAGCTTGGCCTGCAAACCGCCAATGATAAAACCCTCAAGCGAATTAACCGCGGCCACGATTTTGCAGTGTATGAAACGATCACCCAACGCGCACGCGCTTTAGGTATCAAGGTGTGTACTCATCTGATTGTTGGCCTACCAAAAGAAACCAAAGCGGATAACCTTGAAACCTTAGACAAGGTATTAGCCGTTGGCACCGATGGTATTAAGCTGCACGGCCTTCATATAGTAGAGGGCAGTACCATGGCTAAGGCGTGGAAGGCAGGAAAGCTAGAAGCCCCAAGCCTTGAAGAGTACATCGATATCGCGACTGATATCATTCAACGCACGCCTGCGGACGTGGTTTATCACCGTGTTTCTTCAGCGGCGAGACGCCCAACGTTACTTTCTCCTTTATGGTGTGAGAACCGATGGTTAGCGATGACTGAAATAGGCCGTTCGCTCGATAAAACCGGTGCTCAAGGCATCAAAACTGGTTCTGCATTCGAGTACACGTTGCCTGTTTTAAACGCAGCCAATTAATAGAAATGGGTGACTGTAGGTAACAGCAGATAAAACCAACAAATAGTGGTAACATTTCCCTCACAGATTTTATGGTATAGATTGAGAGTAAATGGAACTGGTAATGACTTGGTTGTGGGACAGGGCGTATGGCTACGGTATTTATATCGTTGTTGTATTGCTGATTGCTCTCATCTGCTGGCATCTCTATTCTCGTTATCAGTCGCATATCGAAACACTTCTACTTGCTACCCCGTCGCCACTCTACTTTGTTGATGTTCGAAGTGGCGAAATACTCTATGCCAATCGTCAAGCCATGCAGTTGCTCGGTATCCGCCAAATCGGTGTTAATTTTCGCTTTCCTACTGTGGAAAGTGAGAACAGCTTTCGTCACTACTTAACCAATCACATTAACTCTCGAGCCTTCGAGCAGGTCTCCCTGTGGGCGCTTTCTGAATTTGAGTCGTTCAAGATCAACTTGGTCGGTCGTAAGATCCATTTTAGAAATAAGCAGGCTTGGATGATTCACGCCTCACCTTATAAAAACACTAACGAAGAACTGTCCCAAGAAGTTCGAGAACTGAATGTTGCTCGTACCGCGTTGGATTCTTTGTCTGAGCTGATCTACGTGAAAGATAAAAAGGGTGAGTTGGTCGCGAGTAATCGCTCGTTTAAAAAATTTTGGCACGGTCGCCCGGAAGAGGGCACCTTGAGTGTTTCTGGTGGTGCATTAAAAGGCCGTGTTAGTGAGCGTTCGTGGACAACCGATCAGGACGGCAAAGGGTGTTTGCTCGAAACTTATCAAAGTGTATTGCTCTCGCAAGATGGAGAAACCATCGGCACGCTCTCTATTAGTCATGATGTGACCGATTGGCATGACATGCAGCAGAAATTGCGTGGCGAAATGGAGAAGCGTAAAGATACCGAAGTGGCACTTGCGCAACGTGACACCATATTGCAAAACATCTTGGAAGCGAGCCCAGACTCGATTGGTATCTTCAACGAAAACATGGTTTATCAAGCGTGTAATAAACCGTTTGTGGCGGCGCTTGGTATCTCTGCGGTCAGTGACCTAGTGGGTAAGCGCCTGCAAGATGTCGTGCCGAATAGTATGTATATGCGTATCTCAGACACTGATCATCAAGTGCTTCATCATGGTAAATCGTTACGCTATATCGATAAGGTTGTCTCTAGTGATGGAGAATACACTTGGTACGATGTCGTGAAATCACCGTTTAGAGATCCAGTATCCAGTACTAATGGTGTTTTGATCATGGCGCGTGATATCACCGAGCGTTATCTCGCTGAGCAGAAGCTTGAAGAGGCCAACCTTGAGCTTGAACGTCTCAGCTTTATGGATAGTTTGACCCAGGTTTCCAACCGACGCCGTTTCGACGAACAGCTCTCTACACTGTGGCATTATCATGTGCGTGAGAAGTTACCACTGACGATCATGTTGTGTGATATCGACTTCTTTAAAGGCTACAACGATTTTTACGGACACCAACAAGGTGATGATGCTTTGATTCAGGTTTCGCAGGCATTTAAGCAGGTGTTGAATCGTTCATCTGATTGTGTGGCTCGTTATGGTGGCGAAGAGTTCGGCTTTATTCTGCCAAATACAACGACCGACGGTGCTCAGCTGGTGGCGCAGCGTATTCATGACGAAGTCCTAAAATTGGAACTTGCGCATGAGAAGTCGACAGTCTCTGAATTCATCACTGTGAGCATTGGTATTATCTCTTACATTCCTACACCTGATGATGAAATGGAATCGGCTGTTGCCTTGGCTGACAGTGCGCTGTATCAAGCAAAATCTGACGGTCGAAACCGTTCTATGGTGCATCCATCCTCAATTCGCTAACTCTATAAAATTGGTGATTTGTCCACCTTTGTCTGTTTTGGTTGTTCGGTATTTATATTAATTGGATTAACCTGCGATATTGCCGCTGATCTCTTTCTGCGTGTGATGTAGCTAGCTTACCTCCTATCTTCAAACAGGGTAGAATGTTGCTAGTCTTATCGCATGGAGCGCTAAATGAAACCCATGAAAAATCTTGCCCAGTATTACGTGGATCTACTCGTAAAGCTGGGGATTGTCCGCTTTTCTATCTTACTCGCCTTAGCGCTTGTTGCCCTCGCTGTTGTTGTGCAAGTCGGCATTACCCTCGCACTTAAAGGTAATGTTGATGATATCGACATTGTCCGTTCAGTTTTCTTCGGCTTAGTGATCACGCCTTGGGCGGTTTATTTCTTATCGGTGGTCGTTGACCAGTTGGAAGAGTCTCGTCAGCGTCTAGCGAAACTGGTCTCTAAACTTGGCGACATGCGAGAGCGAGACCAAGAGCTCAACAATAAATTGCAGCTCAATATTGAGAAGCTTAATCAAGAAATTGAAGAGCGTGAAAAAGCGGAGGAAGCACGTGCAGAAGCGATGTACGACCTTGAGAACGAGGTGTTCCAACGTGAGCGAACTCAGCTTGAACTGGCAGAGCGAACGGCACTATTGCGCTCGTTTATCGATGCTTCTCCTGACCTTATTTACTACCGTAATGAAGATGGTGTGTTTTCTGGTTGTAACCGAGCGGTGGAAGAGCTCACCGGAAAAACAGAAAAAGAACTGGTTGGCTTAACGCCTTGGGATGTCTACAGCAAAGAGGTTGCCCAGCAAGTTGTTGAAACCGACAAGAGAGTATTTGCCGACAACCAAGCGCTGACCTATGACCAGTGGCTTGAATACCCTGACGGACGTAAGAGTTACTTCGAACTGCGTAAAGTGCCTTTCTACAGTAAAGATGGCCGTCACTTGGGCTTAGTGGGTTTTGGTCGTGATATTACCGAGCGTAAAGAGCACCAAGAGTCGCTAGAGAAAGCCAGTCGCGATAAGACCACCTTTATCTCAACCATTAGTCATGAGCTAAGAACACCGCTTAACGGCATCATTGGTTTGAGCCGAATGTTGCTCGATAGCCAACTGACCACTGAACAGCGCAAGCAGATGCAAACCATCAAGGTGAGCGCAGTGACACTGGGTAATATCTTTAACGATATTATCGATATGGATAAGTTCGACCGTCGTAAGCTTGAGCTATTCCCAACCCCAATCAACTTTGAAGATTTCGTTGTTGAGATTGAAAGTATCTCTGCATTGATGGCCGAACAAAAAGGATTGAGATTCGATCTAGAACGATTGTCTGATCTTCCTGCTGCCGTTGAAGTGGATGGTACTCGTCTTAGACAGGTTCTGTGGAACCTTGTAAGTAACGCGATGAAGTTCACCAAAGATGGTGGTGTAGTGATGACAGTCAGCGCCGACATTGATGGCGACTTTGCTAACATCACGATGGAAGTAGAAGACACCGGGATTGGTATCCCTGAAAGTGAAATCGAGAAAATCTTCGCGATGTACTATCAGGTGAAATCGGGAACGGACAATCTACACGCCGTTGGTACCGGTATTGGCCTTGCTGTATCTCAACAACTGATCAATATGATGGATGGCCACATTGAAGTCACCAGTGAAGAGGGTTTTGGTAGTACCTTTACGGTTTCTATTCGTGTGCCTGTTAATCACGATACTCAAGCATTGATTAAGACACCAAGAAAGCAATCAAATCTAAAGATCTTTATGGTCGAAGACATTGAGCTTAATATTACGGTGGCTCGTTCTCTACTTGAAAGCTTAGGCCATGAAGTGACAGTAGTGATGACGGGTAAAGAGGCGCAAATAGCTTTCAACCCTGAAGACTATGACTTGGTATTACTGGACATCCAACTGCCAGATATGACAGGTTTCGACATTGCCCAATACTACCGTGAGAAATACAGCCAGCTGCCGCCTTTGGTTGCATTAACGGCGAACGTATTGAATAACAAGCAAGAGTACTTCCAGAAAGGCATGGACGAAGCGATCAGTAAACCATTGTCGGTTCGTGCAATCCAAGATGTCATCAGCGAGCTGATCGAAGATGCGCCAGAGGTAATTGAGACAGTAGCGGGTACGGAGAAGGTTGAGAGCATTGATAAAGTCGACGTGAGTAAGCCTGTTCTTTCACCGGTTGATACCACTTTACTTGATATTGATATGCTAGAGTCTTATGTTGATATTGTTGGGCCGAAACCGGTTTTGGATAGCATCGTGATGTTTGAAGATATGATGCCGGAGTATATGGAAATATTGAACTCCAACATGGTCGCGAAAGACAAAGCCAGTATCGTTTCCGAGGCACATAAGATTAAAGGTGCAGCAGGGTCCATTGGTTTGAAACGTATCCAGCAAGTGGCTCAGAAAGCTCAATCTCCAGATATGCCTGCGTGGTGGGAGAACATTTCAGATTGGGTTGATGAAATAAATAACGAATACCAGAATGACATTGAAGTCTTAAAGAGTTGGTTAAATCAAAGGTAGAAGAATAATGAAAAAATTAGCATTCGCCGCATGCGTAGTGGCATTAGCGGGTTGTTCTGCGCCGCAAGTAGAATGGCAGCAAGATAATCAAGTAGAAGTATCTGCAGCAACAGTCACAATGAAAAGCAACCTTTGGCACAACAAGATGCCAACGATTGGAGAAGCTCAAGATAAGACACTACACGGTTCTATCTACTTAGAGTCAGACTCACAGCTACCAGCAACACTTGCGGTGGAGAGCGTGACCGTTAAGCAAGGTGCAGATACCTTGCTAGTAACGGCTGACGACCTTGATCTAAGAACACATAGCGAGACTCAGTGGGAAGTGGCGTTTGTATGGCAGTTAGAGATCGATAGCGAAAAGCCTGTTGATGTTGCGGTTGAGCTGAGAGACGGTGAAACTGTGAAGTGGCTGGTGGAGAAAGACGTTAAGGTTGATACGGTTTACTAAAGCCTTATCAATTAAGAAGAATAAAAAAGGGAGAATGCGTTGGCATTCTCCCTTTTTAATAACTATTGATTGCGCTTCTACTGTTAAAAACACCGAGTGTTAAACGACCAGAAACGTCAATCGAATTAGTCTTCTAGGTCACCACAGAAGCGGTAGCCTTCACCGTGAATCGTTGCAATGATTTCTGGCGTACCAGAAACAGATTCAAAGTGCTTACGAATACGACGGATTGTTACGTCTACAGTACGATCGTGTGGCTTAAGCTCACGGCCAGTCATCTTCTTAAGAAGGTCTGCACGTGTTTGGATCTTACCTGGGTTCTCACAGAAGTGAAGTAGAGCACGGAACTCTGAACGAGGTAGCTTGTAGCCTTCGCCATCTGGGCTAACCAGAGAACGGCTGTTGATATCTAGTACCCAACCGTTGAACTCGTACTTCTCAACGCTGCGCTTTTCTTCTTGAACAGAGCTTGTGCTCATTGAACGGTTCAGAAGGTTGCGTGCACGGATAGTCAGTTCACGAGGGTTGAAAGGCTTAGTGATGTAGTCATCAGCGCCGATCTCTAGGCCAAGGATCTTATCAACTTCATTATCACGACCAGTTAAGAACATAAGTGCTACGTTTGCTTGCTCACGTAGTTCACGCGCAAGTAGTAGACCATTCTTACCTGGAAGGTTGATGTCCATAATTACAAGGTTAACTTGGTTGTCAGATAGCACTTGGTGCATCTCTTCACCGTCGCTAGCCTCAAAAACAGCATATCCCTCTGCTTCAAAAATACTCTTTAGAGTGTTACGAGTTACTTGCTCATCTTCAACGATAAGAATCTGCGGGGTTTGCATTTGGCGGTACCTAAATTTGTGACGAAACTGTGCTAATAGAATAAATTCTAGGCAAAAACATAACATACAGGTAATGTATTTTTGATGATAACTTAAAGTTTTCAAAAAAACACTTACTTCCAGCTATCTGCCTTCCTTGAAGTATTGCCCAATAACGTAGATCCAGTACGCCTTTCAATCATTCTTTTAGTGATTGCAGAGGATTCTATAATGTTAACAGCATGCTAACAACGCGAGAATGTTAATTCCATTCAGTTTGTTGATTTACATCAATTGCCGTATCGCAACAAACTTTAATAGTATGGCTACAACTTAACCAATGTTATGGTGACTATTTAGTACCAAAACAAGAATGATTATTCGAGATGCTTCGGACATCTCGGTTGCTAAAGACCGGATTATTAACCAAGGAAGCTGAAAGCTTTCCTAAGAGTCTAGTAGATAAATATGCTCAATCAACTTTTATTGAGTAATAAATTGAGCATAGAACAATGAAAACAAAGGATTAATTTTAATAACATATAAAAGCATAGAGGCTCACCTGACTTAACAGGTAGCGCCTTACTCACGGAGGATATATGCACGATATAACACCTGACTTGTGTGATGAGTTTGAAAGCAAAGTCACCCTACTGAATATGCCATTACAGAACTTCGGTCAACGTGGTGCGTTCTTTGGAAAAATTGTAACAGTTCGTTGTTATCACGATAATTCCAAGGTTCGCGAGGTTTTAGAGACAGACGGCTGTGGCAAAGTGCTTGTTGTTGACGGGAATGGTTCATGCCAAAAGGCGCTGCTTGGTGATCAACTCGCGATTCTCGCAATAGAAAATGGCTGGGAAGGCGTGATTGTAAACGGTGCTGTGCGTGATGTTGGCATGATGTCGCAAATGGATCTTGGTGTTCAGGCATTGGGTGCATCGCCATTCAAGACGGAGAAGCGCGGCGTAGGCCAAGTGAATGTCACGCTATCTATACACAATCAACTGATTCAGCCTGGGGATTACATTTATGCCGATTGGAATGGTGTGTTAATTTCATCTGAGCTATTGCTTGAATCATAACTGGTACGTAACTAATAAAAGAGGCTTGAATACGTAACATATTCATCGATATCAAGTTAATTGGATTAGAAGCGAAATCCTAATCCCACTTCAACACCTTGCTGCCACTCTTCATAATCAAGAGTGGCATGCAAATCTAAATTGTCGGTCAGCTGTACTCGGCTAGAAACTTCTGCGGCCACCGATTTCTCATTGTCTTCGGTTTCATCTTTATAGGTGTGTAGAGAACTGTTGAAAGAGACTCTTTCTGAGAACTGATAACTGACACCACTCAAGAATCCGCTTTCCTGTTTCAGTGCAGCACTATTGATACGTGTACCGACATAAAGATCCACATCCGAAAACAAACTATATGAATAGCCACTGTCTATTTTCCAAGTATCGAAGCTTTCATTCGATGCGTTTTGGGTGGAGATAAAAAATTTATGAGAAGAGCGATCGATTTGACCGGGAAGCAGAGGCAAACTATTTAGAAGAGGTAAACTGTTCGCTGAACAAACAACAGGCATAGCCAAGGCTATAAGAATAAGTAATCTCTTCACTTCCCACTCCTGATGTCATTATTATTGTTTTTCGAACGTTATCGTTCAATTAAAGCACAGAATTTGTACGCTCGCCGCACAATCGATATAGCATTTTGTTATTAGAATATGCAATTAGCTACTTATATTTGCTCGGTGAGTGAATTCAGTATCTTAATTGAAGGTTAATACAGGGTGTTTTATCCCTAAAATGATGGTTTGCTCTGAAAAATGGTGCGAATGTAAAAAAAACGCAACTTTTCATTGACGTCTAGTGGTAAAAATTGATACACGTAGAGTAAAGCACAAGCAGAGAATTTGATATGCAGCACGTAAGCCACCTAGTAATGACCACAACCATTATTATTACCGACATTAACATTGTTGGGGCAGGCTGCTAAGTAACGGATTTTAAAAAAAGGCCTGTATCCAACAAGATACAGGCCTTTTTTTGTACCATTTTTATGACTTATGGAGAAAGGGATGCGCGTTTTAAAGTTTGGAGGTTCATCATTAGCTGATGCAGATCGTTTTTTACGAGCGGCGGATATCATCGCTAATAATGCCCAGCAAGAAGAGCTAGCCGTTGTACTATCGGCTCCAGGAAAAACAACCAATAAGTTGGTCGCTGTTATTGAAGCTGCACTGAAAAATGGTGAAGCAGACGCACAGATTACAGAGATCGAATCTTCATTCGCTGCGCTGTTTGCAGAGATTAAAGCGGTTGTACCTTCTATTGATGGTACTGCGTTCCAAGAGCAGGTTGATGCCTCTCTTGCTCAGTTAAAGCAGTTCGTGAACGGCATCAACCTACTTGGTATGTGCCCGAACCACGTCAATGCTCGCATCATCAGTAAAGGTGAGCGAATCTCTATCCAGTTAATGAAAGCGGTACTTGAAGCAAAAGGCCAACCAGCAAGCCTGATTGACCCAGTTCAATACCTATACGCTAAAGGTGATCACCTTGAAGCTATGGTTGATGTGGATGTGTCTACTCAGAACTTCCGTCAATCGCCACTTCCACAAGGTCACGTTAACATCATGCCGGGCTTCACTGCCGGTAATGATAAAGGCGAATTGGTCACTCTTGGCCGTAATGGCTCTGACTACTCAGCAGCAGTGCTAGCTGCATGTCTGCGTGCTGATTGCTGTGAGATCTGGACAGATGTAGACGGCGTTTACAACTGTGACCCACGTTTAGTCGATGATGCTCGTCTTCTTAAGTCATTAAGCTACCAAGAAGCGATGGAGCTTTCTTACTTCGGTGCTTCGGTTCTACACCCGAAGACTATCGCACCTATCGCGCAATTCCATATTCCTTGTCTGATCAAAAATAGCTTTAATCCACAGGGTGCGGGTACTTTGATTGGTCAAGACACTGGCGAAGATAACCTAGCAATCAAAGGTATTACTACGCTAAGTGACCTAACAATGGTTAACGTATCAGGCCCTGGTATGAAAGGCATGGTAGGCATGGCAAGCCGCGTATTCGGCGCGATGTCTTCGGCTGGCGTTTCTATTGTCCTTATTACTCAATCTTCTTCTGAGTACAGCATCAGCTTCTGTATTGAATCGGCTGACAAAGTGAAAGCGAAACAAGTGTTGTCAGACGCGTTTGAACTTGAACTTAAAGATGGCCTACTAGAGCCCGTTGAGTTCATGGACGACGTAGCGATTGTAACGCTGGTGGGTGACGGTATGCGTACTTCACGCGGTGTCGCTTCTCAGTTCTTCTCTTCTTTAGCTGAAGTGAACGTGAACATCGTTGCGATTGCTCAAGGTTCTTCAGAGCGTGCTATCTCTGCGGTTATCCCTGAAGACAAGATTTCTGAAGCTATCAAGGCGTGTCACGAGAACCTATTCAACTCTAAGCACTTCCTTGACGTATTCGTTGTGGGTGTTGGCGGTGTTGGTGGCGAGCTTGTTGACCAGATCCAACGTCAACAAGGCAAACTGGCTGAAAAAGGCATCGTGATTCGCGTATGTGGTTTAGCAAACAGCAAAGGTTTGTTGCTAGACAGTGAAGGCTTGCCTCTAGAGCAGTGGCGTGACCGTATGTCGAGTGCGACTGAAGAATTCAGCCTTGCGCGTTTAGCGGCTCTGGTTCAACGTAACCATATCATCAACCCAGTATTGGTTGACTGTACGTCTAGTGAAGATATTGCTGCGCAGTACGCTGATTTCCTAGCGGCTGGTTTCCACGTGGTAACACCAAACAAGAAAGCAAACACAGCAAGCATGGCATACTACCATCAGCTGCGTGAAGTTGCGCGTAACTCACGTCGTAAGCTGATGTACGAAACAACCGTAGGTGCAGGTCTACCGGTAATCGAAAACCTTCAGAACCTTATCTCTGCAGGTGATGAGCTTGAGAAGTTCAACGGCATTCTTTCTGGTTCACTGTCTTACATCTTCGGTAAGCTTGATGAAGGCATGACACTGAGCCAAGCAACCAACATTGCTAAAGATAATGGCTTTACTGAACCGGATCCACGTGATGACTTATCAGGCATGGATGTGGCGCGTAAGCTACTTATCCTAGCTCGTGAAGCAGGCATGGCACTTGAACTTGAAGATGTTGAAGTAGACCAAGCACTACCACCAGGTTTTGACGATTCAGGTACGGTTGAAGAGTTCATGGCTCGCTTGCCAGAAGCAGATGCTTACTTCCAAGAGCAGTCAGCTATCGCAGCAGAAGAAGGCAAAGTACTTCGTTATGTTGGTGAGATTGCTGATGGTAAATGTAAGGTTCGTATCGCAGCTGTTGATGGCGACGACCCAATGTTCAAGATTAAAGATGGCGAGAACGCGCTGGCATTCTACAGCCGTTACTACCAACCAATCCCGCTAGTACTTCGTGGCTACGGTGCCGGTACTGAAGTAACAGCAGCAGGCGTATTCTCTGATGTGATGCGTACTCTTGGTTGGAAATTAGGAGTTTAGGAATGAGTTCAAGTGATATGGATGTTGTCGTTTATGCTCCTGCATCAATCGGTAATGTCAGTGTAGGGTTTGATGTGCTGGGGGCCGCTGTGTCTCCAGTGGATGGCACATTGCTGGGTGACCGAGTTATGGTTAAAGCCGGTGATGAACCATTCTCACTTAAAACAGCAGGCAGCTTTGTATCTAAGCTGCCAACTGAAGCCAAAGAAAACATCGTCTACGACTGCTGGGTGGTGTTCTCTAGAGAGCTTGATAAAAAAGGCGTAGCGCTAAAGCCTTTGGAAATGACACTCGAAAAGAACATGCCTATTGGTTCTGGTTTAGGTTCAAGTGCATGCTCAATCGTAGCGGCACTTGATGCGCTAAACCGTTTTCACGGTCAACCACTGAATGAAACGGAACTGCTTGCTCTGATGGGCGAAATGGAAGGTAAGATTTCAGGCGGTATCCATTATGATAACGTTGCACCATGTTATCTTGGTGGTGTGCAGTTAATGCTTGAAGAGCTAGGCATCATTAGCCAAGAAGTCCCATGTTTTGATGATTGGTACTGGGTGATGGCTTATCCGGGCATTAAGGTTTCAACGGCAGAAGCGAGAGAGATCCTACCATCTCAGTACCGTCGTCAGGATATCATTGCTCATGGTCGCCACTTAGCGGGCTTTATCCACGCGTGTCATTCAGGTCAACCTGAACTGGCGGCGAAGATGATCAAAGACGTGATCGCTGAACCATATCGTGAGAAACTGCTTCCAGGGTTTGCTGACGCTCGTAAATACGCGCTGTCGGCAGGTGCATTGGCTACTGGTATTTCTGGTAGTGGCCCAACTCTATTTAGCATTTGCAAAGAACAAGATGTCGCCGAGCGTGTTGCACGCTGGTTAGAACAAAATTACGTACAAAATGAAGAAGGATTCGTTCACGTTTGTCGCTTAGATAAGCAAGGTTCGATCGTTACAGGAAGTGAGTTATGAAGCTGTACAACATCAAAGAAAATGACGAGCAAGTCTCTTTTGGCCAAGCCGTTCGTCAAGGCTTAGGTCGTAATCAAGGTCTATTTTTTCCATCTGAGCTGCCAAAGTTTGATGATATCGATGCGCTGCTAGCAGAGGACTTTGTCCCTCGTAGCTCAAAGATTCTGTCAGCATTAATTGGCGATGAACTACCAAAAGAACAGATCGACCAAATGGTGGATGCAGCGTTCCAATTCCCTGCTCCAATCAACCAAGTAAAAGATGGCGTTTACGCGCTTGAGCTTTTCCACGGTCCAACACTGGCGTTTAAAGATTTCGGCGGCCGCTTTATGGCTCAGTCTTTAGCAGCCGTTTCAGATGGTGGTCAAATCACTATCTTAACAGCAACATCAGGTGATACTGGTGCGGCGGTTGCGCATGCTTTCTACGGCATGGAAGACATCAATGTCGTGATTCTTTACCCGAAAGGCAAGATCAGCCCATTGCAAGAGAAGCTTTTCTGTACGCTGGGTAAGAACATTCACACTGTCGCTATTGATGGTGACTTTGATGCGTGTCAGGCTCTGGTTAAAGACTCATTTGATGACGCTGAACTGCGTAAAGAGATTGGTCTTAACTCGGCAAACTCTATTAACATCAGTCGTCTAATGGCTCAGATCTGTTACTACTTTGAAGCGGCTTCTCAGCTGACTAAAGAGCAGCGTGAAAACCTCGTTATCTCTGTACCAAGTGGTAACTTTGGTAACCTAACGGCTGGTCTATTGGCTAAAGCACTCGGTTTACCTGTTAAGCGTTTCATCGCAGCAACCAATGAAAATGACACGGTTCCTCGCTACCTAGAAACAGGTCAATGGGATCCAAAACCGACCGTTGCGACAACATCGAACGCGATGGACGTAAGCCAACCAAATAACTGGCCTCGTATTGAAGAGCTTTGCCAACTGAAAGGTTGGGGCTTAGATACATTAGGCAAAGGTAAAGTATCTGACGAGCAGAGCGCTGAGTCAGTACGTGACCTAAAAGCACAAGGTTACCTATGTGAACCACATGGTGCGATTGCTTACCGTCTATTGGATGAGCAACTGCAAGAGAACGAAACTGGTTTGTTCCTGTGTACAGCACACCCAGCGAAATTCAAAGAAGTGGTTGATGACATCCTAGGTTCTGATATCGAACTGCCTGGCCCGCTAGCAAAACACGCGGCAATGGAGTTGTTGTCTGAAGATCTTGATAACGATTTTGAAGCGCTAAAAGCAGTGCTTCGTCGAGTTCAACCGTAACGTCCATTTGTTTTTCGAACAAATAAAAACGGCGCTCAATGAGCGCCGTTTTTGTATTCTAATTTAAGCTCTAAAAATTATAGAGACTCAGTGAACGTACGTGCGATAACGTCACGTTGCTGTTCAGTTGTTAGAGAGTTGAAACGTACAGCGTAACCCGATACACGGATTGTTAGCTGTGGGTAGTTCTCTGGGTGAGCAACTGCATCTTCTAGCGTTTCACGTTTAAGAACGTTAACGTTTAGGTGTTGACCACCTTCGATGCGTGGTGCTGCTTCGATTGCAACTTCACGGCTTTCGTACTCGCCTAGGTCTGCAGCTGAGATAACTTGGTCAGCTTCGAAACCTGCAGTAGCAACAACACAACGAGCTTCATTCTTCTCGCTATCTAGTAGCCAGATTGAGTTTAGTAGGTCATCGTTTGCTGCTTTAGTAATTTGAATACCTTGGATCATAACTATCTCCTAGTCCACTGAATGTGGTTTGATTATGGTGTTAACTTTCGATTTTTATTGAGCTGGGTAATATATACCTAATACCCATGAGGTTATCATTGATTTAAGTCAAAAAACAACCAAAAACCATATTTTTACAAAGGTAATTATATTGAGGCAAATCAATAAAACCTTTGAAAACAAAGTAATTACAAAATATTTTAAAGTATAAAAAATATTTAACAGTCATATTTGTTGTAAGTTTACTACATTTGTTGTGTTTTTATTGACCTGCAACCGATACGACCCTTTATTTATTAAGCATTCTGAAAGTGTAAAGTGATTTAATGACAAACAATAATTCATCCTCAAAACCGGAAACAAATATGAAGTTTATTGGCGCTCATGTGTCGGCTGCTGGTGGTGTCGATCAGGCGCCTATGCGTGCTCGTGAGATTGGCGCTAATGCGTTCGCACTGTTTACCAAAAACCAGAGACAATGGGCTGCAAAACCATTGGAAGCTAAAACAATCAGCGCCTTTAAGGCCAATTGCAAAATGTTAGGTTTTAGCGCTGAACACATTCTTCCTCATGACTCCTACCTTATTAACTTAGGAGCACCAGAAGAAGAGAAGCTAGAGAAATCACGTGCGGCTTTTATTGATGAAATGGAGCGTTGTAATCAACTTGGCTTAACGCTTTTGAATTTTCATCCTGGGAGTCATTTAAAGAAAATCTCAGAAAGCGAATGCTTGGCAAAGATCGCTGAATCGATCAATCTCGCTCATCAAGCGGTTCCTGATGTGATCGCGGTGATCGAGAATACGTCAGGGCAGGGCACTAACCTTGGTTGGAAGTTTGAGCACCTAGCAGAGATTATCGATCAGGTAGAAGATAAGTCACGTGTTGGTGTGTGCTTAGACACTTGCCATACCTTTACTGCTGGTTACGACCTACGTACAAAAGCGGCGTGTGAGCATACTTTTGCAGAGTTCGACCGCATTGTGGGTATGCACTATCTAAGAGCAATGCACATCAATGATTCAAAAGCTGAGTTCGCGAGTCGAGTCGATCGACACCATTCTTTAGGAAAAGGCGAAATTGGCTGGGACTGTTTTGAGTATATTGCTTCGGATTCTCGCTTTAATGGTATCCCTCTCATCTTAGAAACCATTGATTCGACGATCTGGAAAGAGGAAATTCAACAACTTAGAATGTTTCATCGCTCAGCAATGGAAGTGAGTGAAGAAGCGTAATATATAGAGGAAAAAATAATTTCCTTCTATTCCTAAAATTGGCATCTTTCTTTCATAGTGTTTAGTTGAATATGTAGTTCACTGTAACAATAGAGGAGGGTGCCATTATGTATTCTATAACTTATACCCCAAGTGCTTCTTCAACAGTCCATGCTGCAGCGCGTCTGCCAGCACCGAACCGTCACATCCATAGTCATGGTCACCATCGTACTCCCCAGAAGAGTGGCTAACCGAGATAAACTTAAATTGAACCCATTAATATGATTCATCAACAAGCGAACCCTACACATCATGTTTATTGATAGCTGTATGAGGTATAACTAGAGCCTTATTTAGGACAGTTAGCCGATACCGCTATTTTTTTGTCTGGCGAAAGCCCCTAGAAACCTTGATGATTGGGAAGTAAAACGATGAGCGCACCAAAGACTTGGGAATCCATTATTAATGATGAACGTGATAAAGAGTACTTTGAGAGTATCCTCGCGTTTGTTGAACAGCAACGTAATAGTGGGAAAACAGTCTACCCGCCACAAGATCAGGTATTCAGTGCCTTTGACATGACGCCTTTTGAATCTGTACGAGTGGTTATCTTAGGGCAAGATCCTTATCACGGTGCTAACCAAGCTCATGGCTTAGCATTCTCAGTGCTTCCTGGCGTGAAAATCCCACCTTCTCTACGCAATATGTACAAAGAGCTTGCTCAAGATATAGAGGGCTTTGAGATTCCTAGTCATGGTTATCTCGATTCTTGGGCATCGCAAGGGGTGTTGATGTTGAACACGGTCCTTACAGTAGAAGAAGCAAAAGCACACTCACATGCGAAGTGTGGCTGGGAAATCTTTACCGATGCCGTCATTGCTGAGCTCAATCAGCGCTCTGAACCTATCATCTTCTTATTATGGGGTGCACACGCCCAGAAGAAAGGACAAGCGATCGATGTAGGTAAGCACCATGTGTTGATTGCGCCTCATCCATCGCCATTATCCGCCCGTCGTGGCTTTTTTGGTTGTCAGCATTTCTCAACAACTAACAAGTTACTTTCTTATATGGATCAACAACCTATTGACTGGCGTTTACCAACAGAAGTGTAGGTTGGTGATTTTCTGAGCAGAGTCAAATCATAAATGAGCATCTTCGTATACACTTATAAACAGTAGGTGTAATGGAGTGCAATACTATGATGATTGAAAGGATAAGACGAGAGCATGGCTATATGGCTCGTTTGCTCGCGATACTCAACAATAAGTTAGAGCTTCTAAAACAAGAGCGAGAAATAAACTATAGCTTGATCGCTGAGGTGGTTGATTACCTGATGAATCATTCAGAGAAGGTCCATCACCCAAAAGAAGACGTTATTTATCGCTACTACCTTAAACAATATGGCGGTGACCAAGTGATTGAAGACTTGGAGTTAGAGCATCAATTGCTTTCTGAGAAAACGGCGGAATTTTTAGGAGTGGTCGATATGATCCTTCAAGATGCGGTGGTTCCTCAGCAAGTCTTTATTGAGCAGCTTGAAGCGTTTGTTAAAGCTCAGCGAAAGCATATGGAATATGAAGAGAAGCATGTGTTACCAATGATTGTTGAGGCGTTCACGGTGAAAGATTGGCAAGAAGTTGAATCTCAATGGCTTCAACCGGAAGATGACCCTGTCTTTGGAGAGACCATTGCTGATCAGTATCGTCAACTCGCAGCCCGTGTTCGACAAAATGAACAAGAGTGCGTTTAGTGAGTCGGCAGTTGCCTCTATAGTAGAGGGGCTTTCTCTGATAACTGGGATTTCAAATCGACTCACAGGGAGAAATGTCACCTCATCAACGAAAAAAGGCACCTAAATAGGTGCCTTTTGCTATCTGATTTCTTATCGTGCTGATTAAAGCTTTATATCGTCTAGGCTAAAATCGAGTCCTAGATTCATTTCTCTCAGCTCTTTTTCAAGCTGTCTACGATCGTTGATGGCTTCGATTTCACGCCACTTACGCTTGAGTGGTTTTGAGCGTGATTTTTGAGTTACACGAGGCATTTCTAGTTCTGATACTTCATCGAATTGAAAGCTATCCATAAGCCATATCTCCTTCCGTGGGACTAGTTCTTACGAACCAATAAATATCATATTTAGGTTTACAATAACTTTGATTTGTTTCTCATTTGTTTCAAATCTATGAAGCTTTTGTTCTGTTTTCTCATGCATGCTCACACATTGTGAGAATTTTTATGTGCAAAAAATAAGCAAACAAACCTAAGTAAACGATTAAATTGGGGGTTATTGAATGTTAATTCATTGTGCGAATGGAATAGCGTTTTGATCACAATGCATTGAAGTGTATATGGTGCCGTGCGGTATAGGGATATCATTGGCCTAGAAAAAAACGAATATCTTCACTATACCTTGTAAAACCTAGGCTGACGTCATTTTTATAGGATGATGTTCCTGTTGGGGCGGTGCCATGGCTGTTGTTGATATTATGTCCCGATAATGTGACTTTTATTGAGCTGCATTGTTGAATGTTGTGTTAACAAAAGGTGTGTTATTAGTGAAATGTCATTTTAATATAAGTGTATTTGCATATTGATTTTTAGGCCGTCTCGCTGCATTATCCGCCCGTCAAAAAATACACTGATACGTAAAATGGATGCATGAAGCGACATTTACAGTCTCAATCGCCGCAAGAATATAACAAGAGTGCCGACACAACATTGACAGAGGCATAGGCGATTAAGAGGAAGGCTAGGAAGCATGATCGGTGCTTAAACTCAATTACGAGGTTCACGTGACAGACTTAATCAATTTGATGAACGATCTCCTTTGGGGATCTATCTTAGTTTACTTACTGGTTGGTGTGGGTATCTACTTCACTGTACGACTAGGCTTCATTCAATTCCGCCATTTCGGCCACATGTTCTCTGTTCTAAAGAACAGCCGTAAAGCAGACAGTGCTGGTATCTCTTCTTTCCAAGCTCTTTGTACTAGTCTCGCTGCTCGTGTAGGTACGGGTAACATGGCCGGTGTTGCTGTAGCACTAACCGCTGGTGGCCCAGGTGCTATCTTCTGGATGTGGCTAATCGCAATGCTAGGTATGGCAACATCGTTTGCTGAAAGCACACTGGCTCAGCTATACAAAACGCGTGATAACGACGGTAACTACCGCGGCGGCCCTGCATACTACATGGAGAAAGGCCTAGGCATGCGTTGGATGGGGGTTCTATTCTCTATCTTCCTAATCATTGCATTTGGTCTTGTATTCAACGCGGTTCAAGCAAACGCGATTGCAAGCGCAATGAACACAGCATTTGACCTTGAGCGTAGCTACGTTGGTGTTGGTATCGTAATTATCTCTGCATTCGTTATCTTCGGTGGTATCCGTAAGATTGCTCGTACTGCAGAAATCATCGTTCCAATCATGGCATTGGCTTACCTAGCGATCGCTATGTACGTGATGTTTGCGAACATTGAGAAAGTGCCTGAAGTATTGGCTCTTATCTTCAAGAGTGCATTCGGTTTGCAAGAAGCAGCTGCGGGTGGCCTAGGTTACGCAATCGCACAAGCGATGATTAACGGCATCAAACGTGGTTTGTTCTCGAACGAAGCGGGTATGGGTTCTGCGCCAAACGCAGCAGCTTCTGCTACGCCTTACCCACCGCACCCAGCATCACAAGGTTACGTGCAAATGCTAGGCGTGTTCATGGATACCATTGTTATCTGTTCAGCAACAGTCGCAATCATCCTGATGTCTGGTGAGTATGTACCACACGGTGAAGTAACGGGTATCGAACTAACGCAACGTGCGCTAACAGCACAAGTGGGCGAATGGGGCGGCATCTTTGTAGCGGTAGCGATTTTCTTCTTCGCTTTCACTTCAATCATTGCAAACTACTCGTACGCTGAAACGAACCTTATCTTCCTTGAGCACAACAACAAGAAAGGCCTAGTGCTGTTCCGTATCGTTGTTCTGGGTATGGTTATGTTCGGTTCTCTAGCGACACTGCCAACGGTATGGGCACTGGCTGACGTATCAATGGGCCTAATGGCGATTGTTAACTTGGTGGCGATTATCCTGCTATCAGGAATCGTGATTAAGCTAGCGAAAGACTACAACCGCCAACTAGACGCGGGTAAAGTACCAACATTCGATTCGAATGACTTCCCAGAGCTTAAGTCTCAGCTGGAAGACGGTATTTGGGACAACAACAAGAAGTAATCTTGTTGGGGCGATAAACGGCTCATCCTAAAGTGATTAGAAAGGCTAAGGTTTCGACCTTAGCCTTTTTCTTTGCCTGTCATTTGTCTCATTCTGTCTATCGAAGCTCATTCTCCCTATCGAAACAATAGGAAGAGTCATAAAGACAAGTTGATGTTTTTTCTATACTCTAGCAGCATCCAGTTAGATAACCGATTAGGGTAAAGTTATGTTAGTTGTCGTTTCTCCAGCCAAAACACTTGATTACGAATCACCATTAGCGACGGAACGCTTTAGTCAACCTGAGTTTGTTGAACACTCTGCTGAGTTGATTGAAGAGTGCCGTAAGCTGACGCCAGTCGATATTTCTGCACTGATGAAAGTCAGCGATAAAATCGCAGGGTTGAACGTAGCGCGCTTTGAGCAGTGGAGCGAGACCTTTACCCAAGACAACGCACGTCAAGCAATCCTAGCCTTTAAGGGCGATGTATACACTGGCCTAGACGCTGAAACGCTATCGGATGAAGATTTTGACTACGCACAAAATCACCTGCGCATGCTTTCTGGCCTATATGGTTTGCTTAAGCCGTTAGATTTGATGCAGCCATATCGCCTAGAGATGGGTACACGCTTAGCGAATGCTCGTGGTACTAACTTGTACCAGTTCTGGGGTAACATCATCACAGACAAGCTAAATGAAGCGTTGAATGCTCAAGGCGACAATGTGTTGATCAACCTAGCATCGAACGAATACTTTAAAGCCGTGAAGCCGAAGAACTTGGATGGCCAAGTGATTACCCCAGTATTTAAAGACTGTAAGAATGGTCAGTACAAGGTAATCAGTTTCTACGCCAAGAAAGCGCGTGGCATGATGGCTCGTTACATTATCGAGAACAAGATTGACTCGGTTGAAGCGCTGACCCAGTTTGATACGGCGGGTTACTACTTCGTTGAAGAAGAGTCGAACGCGAAAGAGCTTGTCTTCAAGCGTGAAGAGCAAAACTAGACGTTATTGATTAATGGTCTTCACGCTCTATGGCGAGATACTAACCAGATAGAGAAAAGCCCCATGCAGCGAACTGCATGGGGCTTTTTTATTGAATCGTTGAAGCAGTTAGATTATTTCTTCTTTGCTGCTTTCTTTTTCTTGGCGATTTTTTTCTTCTTGGCGATTTTTTGTTTCTCTACCGCTTTTTTATCTTCTTTCTTCGGCTTCTTCTTCTTAGTCACCGCCGCTTTCTTATGCGTAGGACGCATGCCTTCGATGAAGCGTTCTTTGATTGGTTCGTCTGTGTAACGAGCTACACGCTCAATCATCAGTTGATCGTGCGCTTCAATGATAGAAACCGCGTTACCTTTTTTACCAGCACGAGCTGTACGACCAATGCGGTGTAGGTATACGTCAGCCGTACGTGGCATGTCGTAGTTGATTACGTGGCTTACGTCTGGAAGGTCGATACCACGAGCAGCAACGTCAGTCGCTAGCAGTACGTTTACAGAACCGTCACGGAAACGAGCAATCGCGTTGTTACGACGATCTTGAGGCATTTCACCTTGGATCCATGCACATGGGATTTGCGCGCTTTCAAGTTGAGCTCGTAGATCACCTAGACGATCACGTGTCTTCAAGAATACGATGCTGCGCTCAGCTTGTTCTGTGATGATGTGTTTTAGGATGCTCAGCTTGTGCTCTGCTGTGTCTGCACGGTGGTACCACTGAGTGATTTTCTTACGCTCACGAAGTGATGATTTCGCATCGATCTCTGCTGGGTTTTTCAGTAGGTCTTCAGTGAAGCCTTCAATGCCTTTACCTTCTAGCGTTGCTGAGAACAGTAAAGTTTGTTTACGCCAGCGACATTCTGCAGACAGACGGTCAACAACAGGACCAAAGCCCATGTCTAGCATACGGTCGGCTTCATCTAGAACTAGCCATTCAATCGCACGACAGTCAAAACGCTCGCCTTCAATGTATTCCATCAAACGACCAGGTGTTGCTACTACGATATCTTGAGTCGTACTTAAGATATCTGCATGCTCTTGATACATCACACCGCCCGTGATCGTGAAGATATTTAGGCTGGTGTATTTAGCAAGCTCACGTGCTTGTTCGGTTATCTGCATTGCTAGCTCACGCGTTGGCGTCAGGATAAGCATACGTGCAGGGCCAGATTTCTTACGTGGGAAATCCAGTAGGTATTGCAGTGCTGGCAATACAAATGATGCTGTTTTACCAGTACCTGTTGGCGCAGAAGCCAAAACGTCTCTTCCATCTAACGCTTGTGGGATTGCTTCAGCTTGTATCTGTGTTGGACGTTCGTAGCCCATTTCGTCAATTGCTTTAAGCAGCTCTTGGTTTAGATCGAGTTCTGCAAAGGTTCTGATCACTGTTGTTTCTCCACAAGCAATAAATGTTTCTGCCTCAAAAGCAGACGATAAAAAAGAGTAGTCGGACATTATAGAAGCATTAGTGATTAGGATCACATGGTATTTGCTACATCTTGAGATAAAAATCTTTAGTGAGCGCAATAAATGCTTCGCTATAACCATCTTGCTGGTGAATTGTAAGCGATTCGCGCTGCAAATCTTGCTCGCAAGCAGGATCTTTAGATAACTCAAATAGAATTCGGCTAGCTGGCTTTTTATCTGTTGTTTTCACATCAAGGCGTTTTGCTAGATACCAACCACATTGCTCGGCAAACTTGATAAAACCTTCCCCTTCAGGCGTCGGTAGGATGAAACTGGCAGTCGCGAATTCAGTGGTTAGCTCAAAACAACGCTGTGCAAGCGCTAGGTGATCCAAGCTGTCGGAGTGTCTGGCGGTGGCTCTTTGGCTTTGCTGCGCCTGTTCTCCAGAGTTGAAGTAGGGCGGGTTACAGATGATCGCATCAAACCTTTGTGGAAAGTCGGCCGTTAACACGCTGTCGTGATGAAGGGAGATACGATCTTGCCAAGGCGACTGATCAATATTGACTGTGGCAGCATCAATGGCGTGTTGATCAATATCTATCGCGGAGATTGAAGCATCCTCAAAACGCTGCGCTGCCATTAAGGCCAGCAGACCTGTTCCTGTTCCAATATCGAGTACACATGATCTTTGTGGCAGGCTTACCCATGCGCCAAGTAATACGCCATCGGTACTGACTGGCATACCGCTTTTCCCGCCGTAAATTGAGAATTGCTTAAAATTGAAGCTTTTAGTCTGCACTGTTTTGTCTTTCATTAATGTTCTGAGTATCGAGATATTTTAAGTGATTAGCTCTAATGTTAACCGCTTGTATGAATCAATGTTCTGCTTGAGAAACTATTGTTGTGAATTATGGTTAGTTTATAATTGTGGCTATTTTTCTATAGCTAGTGGAATCCACTGCTTTTTGTTCTCATATGCAAATTTATATGGTGTTTTTGTGTGGTGACTTGTAGCTAGCCAGTTGTTTCGTCATTATGCGCGACTATTTTATAGATTGATTGGCAGCTTTGAGCTGTAACATTCATGTAAGCACAACATAAATTCATAAATATAATTAAGGATTATCTGTGAAACAGAGTCTAAAACTAACAGATATAATGGCATTGGGCTTTATGCTTTTTGCGTTTTTCTTGGGTGCGGGTAACATCATCTTCCCACCTCTAGCTGGCCAATTAGCCGGTGATCACTTCCTTCCAGCGATGTCTGGTTTTCTGCTGACTGCCGTTGGTCTGCCGTTAATCACTATCGTCGCGGTCGCAGTGGCTGGTGGCTCTTGGGGTCACTTAACTAAAGATCTTCCTAAGAAAGCAGCAACCATCATGGCTGTACTGATCTTTATCATTATCGGTCCTGCATTTGCTGCACCACGTACCGGCCTTGTTGCCTATGAGATGGCGGTGAAACCGTTCTTCATCGATGCCTCTCAAGCTCACCTAACTCTCTTTTCGATTGCATTTTTTGTAGTAGCGATGTTTTTCTCTTGGTCGCAAGGTAAGCTTATTGACGTCATTGGCAAGGTACTAACACCAGCACTGTTTGTTGGTTTGGTTGTACTGGCGATTGCTGTATTCGTTAATCCTCAAGGCGATATTCTTGCGGCTCACGGTGAGTACATCACTCAGCCACTGACCAAAGGTTTCCTGGAAGGTTACAACACCATGGATACTTTTGCTGCTTTGATGTTTGGTATGCTGATTGTTGATGCGATTCGTAGCAAGGGCATTACTGACCGTGCAGCGACAACTAAGTACCTAATTAGCGCGGGTTGTATTGCCGCAACGGGTCTAGCGTTTGTTTACATCTCTCTATTCTTCCTGGGTGCAACAAGTGCAACAGTAGCAGCCGGCGCGGACAATGGCGGTGCTATCTTAAGCCTTTACGTTCAATCGTTGTTTGGTCCTTCTGGTCAGCTAGTACTTTCTGTGATCGTACTGTTGGCGTGTCTAACGACGGCGATTGGTCTTGTGTCAGCATGTTCTGATTACTTCAGCTCACTAACGCCTCTGTCTTACAAGACTTGGGTAATCATCAATGGTGTAGCTTGTGCAACTGTTGCGAACGTTGGCCTTTCTCAATTGATTTCTCTGTCTGTACCAGTACTGTTTGCACTGTACCCAGTCGCTATCGCTTTAGTAGCACTGACGTTCTTGCGTAGCCGTTTCCCTAATCCAAAAGCGGCTTACCGCGTGGTGGTATTAGTGTCACTGCTGTTTGCTCTTATTGATGGTGCTAAAGTAGCGGGTGTAGACGTGTCTGCACTTAAGATGCTGCCACTGTTTGAGATTGGTATGGGTTGGTTGCTTCCAACGACTGCTTCAATCATCTGTATGTTCTTTGTTGGGAAATCAACAGAACAAGAGATGGCTGAAGAGACTGTTTAATCTTCCGTTGAGATTAGATTGTCCTTCGAGATGAAATAGAAAAGGCCTCATTACTTCGCAGTAATGAGGCCTTTTTGTATTCTGTGGTCTTTTTATATTCAGCTACTTAGCTGGGGGCACTTCTGTTTGGTTATAGTTTTTCGCTGTACTCAACCAGTACTTGTTCAACCCAGCTTGCGATACGGTCGTCGCTAAGCTCGTATTGTGAATCTTCATCAAGCGCCAAACCAACAAATTGAGATTTGTCTTCCGTTAACGCTTTAGACGCTTCGAATTCGTAGCTGTTATCGTTTGGCCAGAAGCCAACGAACTCTGCTCCTGCGGTTTTCAGTTCATCATGCAATAGACCCATCGCATCTAGGAACCATTCGCCGTAGCCTTCTTGGTCACCCAAACCAAACAGAGCCACAACCTTGCCCTTCATTGGCGTGGTTGCGATGTCTTCCCACAGTTCATTCCAATCTTCTTGGATTTCACCGAAGTCCCAAGTCGAGATGCCCAGCAATAAAAGGTCGTAGTCCGCCATCAATGAAAGAGGGGTTTCTTTCACGTTATGGATATCAACTAGGTCTTCACCAATAATGCCGCGAATTTTCTCTGCTGCCATTTCTGTGTAGCAGGTGGTTGAGCCGTAAAATAATCCAATTTTCATAGCAAACGTTCGATTTTAATTTCAGATGGCGAATTCTAACCATAAATCGACTTCGATTGCAGCGATTATCCGCTCAAGTCGTAATTTTTATGGCATTCATATTTGCTCTGGCATACTCTCAAAACAGTTTCCAATATTGTGAGTAACACTATGCAGTCGCCTCAAGGGCAGAGCGCAGACCACGGTCTCGTTGAGCAGTTTTTAGATGCTATGTGGATGGAGCGAGGATTATCGGAGAATACGCTTGTCTCGTACCGTACTGATTTGTCCAAATTATTAGCGTGGATGGAAAAGAACAATTACCGCCTCGACTTCATTAGCCTTTCAGGTTTACAGGATTATCAAGGTTGGTTAGCCGACGCTGATTTTAAACAGACTTCTCGTGCTCGTATGTTGTCGGCAATTCGTCGCCTGTTTCAATACTTACATCGCGAGAAAATCAGAGGTGATGATCCAAGCGCATTGTTGATCAGCCCGAAGCTGCCGCAACGCTTGCCAAAAGATTTGAGCGAAGAACAGGTTGATGCTTTGCTTGATGCACCTGATCCGAACGATCCAATTGAGCTTCGCGATAAGGCGATGCTTGAGTTACTCTATGCTACCGGTTTGCGTGTGACAGAACTTGTCAGTTTGACGATGGAAAACATCAGCCTAAGACAAGGCGTGGTGCGCGTTATTGGTAAGGGTGGCAAAGAGCGCTTGGTTCCAATGGGCGAAAATGCGGTGGATTGGATCGAGACATTTATTGAACAAGGTCGCCCGCAGTTGCTTGGCGAAAACAGTTCTGATGTGGTTTTTCCGAGTAAACGCGCTAAGCAAATGACCCGTCAGACGTTTTGGTATCGTATCAAACATTACTCGGTCGTCGCTGGTATCGACACGGAGCTATTGTCACCACACGTATTGAGACACGCTTTTGCGACTCATTTACTGAACTATGGTGCAGATCTCAGGGTCGTACAGATGTTACTTGGGCATAGTGACTTATCGACAACCCAAATTTATACTCACGTGGCGACTGAAAGGCTGAAGCAAATTCACGCACAGCATCACCCACGTGCTTAAATCCATTTATTTTTAAGGTGAACTTAATGAGCGTATTACGCCGTCTTCCTCTATTAGCGCTTCCTCTGATGATTACTGCATGTAATGCATCAGAAGCGAAAGTAGAAACAACATCAACAGCCGTAGAAGCTGCTCCAGCTCAAGCTATTGATACTGCAGCGTTAACTAAGCGTTTTGAAAAAATCGGCATTAAGGTCGATAAGATTGTTCCTTCGGATATCGATGGTCTTTTAGAAGTTCAAACCAACAGCGGCATTATCTTTTCTTCTCCAGAGGGCGACCATTTTCTAGCCGGTACACTTTACTCTTTGGATGACAACGGCAAGTTCAGTGATGTTTTGGCTGAGCGTCAAGCTCCGTTGAATGCAGAAAAAGTAGCAGCAATGTCGGATACAGTTATCGAATATAAAGCAGATAACGAAAAGTATGTTGTGACGGTATTTACTGACATTACGTGTGGCTACTGTGTTCGTCTGCACAGCCAAATGCAGGGCTACAACGATCTGGGTATTACCGTTCGTTACATGGCTTACCCACGCCAAGGTGCGACAGGGCAAGTTGCCGATCAAATGGCGGCAATCTGGGCGGCTGATGATCCAAAAACAGCGATGCACGACGCTAAAGTCAACCGTCAAATGCCAGCGTCTGGCAAAGACCTAGCAGAACAGAAGCAGATCATCGCTAAACAGTACCAATTAGGTCGTGAACTTGGCATCAATGGTACACCGGCTATCGTGCTAGCAAGTGGTGAGTTGGTGAGTGGTTACTTACCGCCAGCACAACTGCTTCAACGTTTAGAGCAATAATCTCGTTTTCTGTATTGCCAATTTATCCCCCCATGTTTTTGATTTAAGGAGTGGCCTGATTGATATTGGGCCCATTTTTATATGATAGAGATCCAACGCCGTCCTGAGGTCGACATTTCAGTTTTACCTGCTCACTTACCTGACTTGTTAAAGCGCATCTATGTGAGTCGTGGTATCGACAATGCTGACCAACTAGAGACTGCTGCGAAAGGCTTGCACTCTTATCAGAAACTGGGCGGTATTGATGCTGCAGTTGAGTTGTTGTTCAACGCGATTCAGCATCAAAAACGTATCATCATTGTTGGTGACTTTGATGCTGATGGCGCGACCAGTTCAGCCTTGTCAGTGCTTGCTTTGCGTATGCTGGGCAGCTCTAACGTCGATTATCTGGTACCAAACCGTTTTGAAGATGGTTATGGTTTGAGCCCTGAGGTTGTCGAACAGGCAATCGAGCTTGGCGCTGAAGTGATCATGACGGTTGATAACGGTGTATCTTCGATTGAAGGTGTGCGTTTTGCCAAAGAGAAAGGACTAGAAGTCCTGGTTACCGATCACCACTTGCCGGGTAATGAACTGCCAATGGTTGATGCGATGGTGAACCCGAACCTTGAGAGCTGCGCTTTTCCTTCAAAAGCTCTAGCGGGTGTAGGAGTTGCGTTCTATCTGATGATGGCGCTGTGTGTTCACATGCGTAAGTTGAACTGGTTTGCTCAACACGGCATGACAGAACCTAAGTTGATGGAACTGATTGACCTTGTGGCGTTGGGTACTGTTGCCGATGTTGTTCCGCTCGATGAGAATAACCGAATCTTGGTTCATCAAGGGTTACAACGTATTCGAGCGGGTAAAGCTCGTCCGGGCATTCAAGCCTTGATCGAAATTGCTAAGCGAGACGCTAAGCGTTTGGTGGCGTCTGATTTTGGCTTTGCTCTTGGTCCTCGTATCAATGCAGCTGGTCGACTGGATGACATGTCTTTTGGTGTTGAGCTGCTAATGAGTAACAACATCCATGCTGCGCGTCGTATGGCGAGTGAGTTGGATGGATTGAACCAAACTCGTAAAGAGATCGAAGAGGGCATGAAGCAAGAAGCGATGGCTTTTTGTGAGCGCCTTGAGTTTGGTAAAGACGACCTGCCTTCTGGTTTAGCCCTGTTCCAACGTGATTGGCACCAAGGTGTGATTGGTATCTTGGCTTCGCGTATCAAAGACAAATACCACCGCCCAGTGATTGCGTTTGCAGATGGCGGCGAAGGTAGTATTAAAGGCTCTTGTCGTTCGATTCCGGGTTTGCACATGCGTGATGCTTTAGACCGAATTGACACTCAAAACCCAGGCTTGATTCTTAAGTTTGGTGGCCACGCAATGGCGGCGGGTTTAACCATCATGGAAAAGGATTTTGAACGCTTCAGCAAGCTGTTCAATGATGTCGTGAAGAATGAGCTTGGAGAAACAGCACTGAAGGGCATTATTTTGTCTGATGGTGAGCTGTTACCTGAAGAGTTTTCGATGCACACCGCTGAAACGTTGCGTTCAGGTGGTCCTTGGGGACAAGCATTCCCTGAGCCCATCTTCGACGGTGAGTTTAAAGTGCTACATCAAAAACTGGTGGGTGAAAAGCACCTTAAGCTGATGCTCGAGCCGTTATACAAAGGCCACCCAACCAATGTGATGATTGATGGTATTGCCTTTAACGTGGATTTGCGTCGTTGGCCTGATGCGTCAGTGAAAACGGTTCACCTTGCATTTAAGCTCGATATCAACGAGTTTCGTGGTAACCAATCGCTGCAGTTGATGATTGATCACATCGAAGCTAAATAGCCACCTCTCGGCTGAATAATGTTAATCATTTAGCGCTAAATTCAACAAGCTCTGTTCAAAAACAGGGCTTGTTTTCCTTTCTGCCCTTACAAATTTTAGGTGTTTTTTCTGCCTGTCAATTTTATATCCGATTAAGTTGTTGAATCTTGGTTCACCACTCTAAAAAATTCTGTATCTCCGTCACACTTTTGAGTACAATTCTTCGGTTAAATTCTACTCATAAATGATGAGCTAAAATGTTTGAAATCAATCCTATAAAAAACCGTCTGCAGGATGTGTCTGAGCGCACAAATATCCTGAGGGGGTATCTTTGACTATGACGCTAAGCAAGAGCGTCTAGAAGAAGTAAACGCAGAATTAGAACAACCGGATGTATGGAACGAACCTGAGCGTGCTCAAGCGCTAGGTAAAGAACGTTCTGCATTGGAAGCGGTAGTAGAAACGATCGACCAACTTGACCAAGGTGTTGAGGATGTTGATGGCCTATTAGAGCTTGCGGTTGAAGAAGAAGATCAAGAAACGTTTGACGAAATTGAACCAGAACTGGCTGAGCTAGAAGCTAAGCTAGAGAAGCTGGAATTTCGTCGTATGTTCTCTGGTGATCACGATGCATCAGATTGCTACATCGATTTACAGTCAGGTTCGGGCGGTACAGAAGCTCAAGACTGGACTTCAATGATGTTGCGTATGTACTTACGTTGGGCAGATTCGAAAGGCTTCAAGACTGAAGTTATCGAAGTGTCGGATGGTGATGTTGCTGGCCTTAAAGGCGCAACGGTACGTATTTCTGGTGAGTACGCTTACGGTTGGTTACGCACAGAGACTGGTGTTCACCGTCTAGTTCGTAAGTCACCATTTGATTCAAGTGGTCGTCGTCATACTTCATTTGCATCTGCGTTTATCTATCCTGAGATTGATGACAACATTACGATCGACATTAATCCTTCTGACCTACGTATTGACGTATACCGTGCCTCTGGCGCTGGTGGTCAGCACGTAAACACCACGGAATCGGCGGTACGTATTACTCACGTTCCGACTAACACCGTGGTTCAATGTCAGAATGACCGTTCGCAGCATAAGAACAAAGATCAAGCGATGAAGCAGCTACGTGCTAAGCTTTTTGAACTTGAGATTCAAAAACAAAATGCTGAAAAACAAGCGAGCGAAGAAACCAAATCAGACATCGGTTGGGGCAGTCAAATCCGCTCTTACGTACTGGATGATTCTCGTATCAAAGATTTACGCACCGGCATCGAAAACCGTAATACTCAAGCGGTTCTTGACGGTGACTTAGACAAGTTTATTGAAGCTAGCCTGAAATCAGGTCTGTAAGCTTTACCAACTATTAAGCTTTACCAATAATATTGGTAAAAATGCCTATATTTGCAAAAATATAGCTGTCCAAATTTTAAAAGCAGGGTACATCTCTAATGACTGATGCTGTTCAAAACGAAAACGCACAAGAAGCTTCTTCACCTGAAGAGAACAAACTAATCGCTGAGCGCCGCAGCAAGCTGGATCACATCCGCCAAAACTGCAAAGCTAACGGTCACCCAAATGACTTCCGTCGTGAGCACCTAGCTGGCGATCTTCAAGCGGAATTCGGTGAGAAGACTAAGGAAGAGCTAGAAGAGCTCAACCACATCGTTGCGATCGCTGGTCGTGTTATGGCGAAGCGTGGTCCATTCCTTGCGATTCAAGAAACTTCTGGTCGTATCCAAGCATACGCAGCGAAAGACGTACAAAAAGTACTGAAAGAGAAGTACCAAGGCCTAGATATCGGTGACATCATCGGTGTTAAAGGTGCGCTTCACAAATCAGGTAAAGGTGACCTTTACGTGAACATGGAAGAGTTTGAATTGCTGACTAAAGCACTTCGCCCTCTACCAGAGAAGTTCCACGGTCTAACTGACCAAGAGATGCGTTACCGTCAGCGTTACGTTGACCTAATCGTGAACGAAGATTCTCGCAATGCATTCATCGTGCGTTCTAAGCTTGTATCTTCAATCCGTAACTTCATGAGCTCAAAAGGCTACCTAGAAGTTGAAACGCCAATGATGCACGTGATCCCGGGTGGTGCGACTGCACGTCCATTCATCACTCACCACAATGCACTAGACATCGACATGTACCTACGTGTTGCACCTGAGCTTTACCTTAAGCGTCTAGTGGTTGGTGGTTTTGACCGTGTATTCGAGATCAACCGTAACTTCCGTAACGAAGGTTTGTCTCCGCGTCACAACCCAGAATTCACAATGATGGAATTCTACCAAGCGTACTCTGACTACAAAGACCTTATGGATCTGACTGAAGAGATGTTAAGCACGGCAGCAATGGACGTTCTTGGTTCTACTTCTATGCCTTACGGTGATGAAACAGTTGAGTTCGGTGGCACTTACGCTCGTATGAGCATGTTCGATGCAATCAAACACTACAACCCTGAGCACGCAGAGATTCAAGCGCTAACAGAGGCAGATCTGCAAGACCGTGAGAAGATGGTAGCTATCGCTAAATCTGTACACGTAGACGTAGAAACGTTCTGGACATGTGGTCAGCTTCTTGAAGAGATCTTTGGTGAAACGGCTGAGCCTCAGCTAATTCAACCAACGTTCATCACTGGCTACCCTGCGGACATCTCTCCTCTAGCTCGCCGTAGCGATGACAACCCGTTCTTCACAGACCGTTTTGAATTCTTCATCGGTGGCCGTGAAGTAGCGAACGGCTTCTCTGAGCTTAACGATGCACAAGACCAAGACGAGCGTTTTAAAGCGCAAGTTAACGCGAAAGACGCAGGCGATGACGAAGCAATGTACTACGATGCAGACTACATCACAGCTCTTGAGCACGGCCTACCGCCAACAGCGGGTCAAGGTATCGGTATCGACCGTCTAGCAATGCTATTTACAAACACGCACACAATCCGTGACGTGATCTTGTTCCCGGCAATGCGTCCACAAGCGTAATTCTTGCTTAAGGGTCGTAGCAGCCCACAAAATTAAAAAGCCACCTTCGGGTGGCTTTTTCTGTTTTTGGGCTTCAAAACCTAGTCTGTACCGCACTCTTGATTCGAAAAATCGTTATTTCTGACATAGTCTTACTATTGAGACATAAAATCTAAGATAGTCTCACTACTATACGTCTCTGCGCTGAATACGATCTCGTGGCATTTTGTCGAACGATGAAGCATTGACTCGTATTAGCCTGATTTAAATAAAAATAGAATAAGGAAGAAGGATGGGAACTCAATTTAAGATGGATTCCTTACCAGGTTCTCTTATCGTCGTTGGTGGTGCGTACGAACCCTGGTTATCAGTGTTAGAACAAGTGGGTTGGCAGTGTACCCAGTGTGCAGATTTACGAAAAGCCGATGCCTTGATTGCTGATATCGGCCCATGTATTGGTATTGTCGATCTTAGTCATGATGAGTTCAGTCTCAATGGTATTGCTAACCTTGTGAGCAATAACAAGCAGGTGAGATGGCTCGCCTTTATCCGTGAATCTCAATTAAGCTCTGATACGATCTGCCAGTTTATCGTTAACTTCTGTATCGACTTTTTCACGGCACCAATACCAGATGCTCAGTTGTTAAGTACCATTGGTCACCAACTAGGTATGCTTAAGCTTGAGCAGAAGGTATGGCCAAACTACGGCATCAATAACAACATGGGCCTACTAGGTGATTCTGTAGCTGTGAAGCGCCTGAGAGACCAAGTGAAGCGTATTGGCCCGACAGATGTAAGTATCTTAATTTATGGCGAGAGTGGGGCAGGTAAAGAGACGATTGCACGTTCTATTCATCAAAACTCGTCACGAGCTCAGAAACCATTTTTAACGGTTAACTGCCGTGCCTTATCTGAAATGAGAATAGAGGCTGAGGTGTTTGGTATTTCAGCACAGCCAGCTACAACACCTTGTATGTTGGAAGAAGCTAACGGTGGAACCATCTTACTCAATGATGTTTTAGCAATGCCGCGCAATCAACAATTGAATCTGTTGCGCTTTTTGCAAGAAGGTAAGATTGAAACCGCGAATGGGCCTAAATCTGTCGATGTACGTATTCTGGCTGCGAATTCCTCTGATATAGAGAAGGCGTTGATCGAAGGTGACTTCAATGAAGAGCTCTACCACTACATCAATGTTCTGCGTATTCATATCCCTAGCCTGAAAGAACGTGTGAGTGATATTTCAGTATTGGCTAATCATTTCCTTCGTGAGTACTCGAAAGAGTTTAATGCTCAGGCTAAGAGCTTTTCAGACGATGCCATTCGTTCGATGAATCGCTATCACTGGCCAGGCAACGTCCGTGAGCTGATGAATCAGATTAAGCGTGTTGTGTTGATGTCTGATGCCGTGATCATTGAGGATCACCAACTCGATTTACCAAAACAGAATGATGAACGCCGTAGCTTGAAAAGCATTCGTGAGCGTTCAGAGCGCGATGCATTGCTGATTGTATTGGAGTCCTATGGTGGACAGGTTTCGTTGGCGGCCAAGGAGCTTGGAGTATCACGAGCAACGATGTACCGTTTGCTGAATAAACACAGCCTTATTTCTGAGGGTGTTGTGTAGAACTCTCTGCTAAGTCATTCAATCTGTTAGTGTAAATTTAAGAGCCACGCATCATGCGTGGCTTTTTTGTTGCTAATCTCTGCGTTTATGTTCGAACAATCGAGAGATGAACTCTCAGTGACTAAGAGAGATATGCTGTGATTTTATATAATTATAGTGAATATCTTATATATAAATGAATATGCAACTGATATTTTAGGTGAATGCATTGTTTTGAAAATGTTAACCAATTATTGGTTGAATAATATACTCACTTGGTTAGACTTTAACCGTGAAAGCAGCGATTTAACAAAGACTTGTCTGCTTCTACTACCCATTTCTTTTTGGATTTTTTAGTTAGTTTGGAGGCGCAAATGAAACATTTCGATTTTATACAGCATATTTGCGCTTCGTTTGATCCGTGTTCTGACATGGTGACTGTTATGTCACAAACATCAGCCATGGCCGATCGAAACACCCAAGATAAACCTAACTAATAGATCCGTATCCTTATTTGGCTGCGGAAAAATAGCAGCTAAATGAGAAGCCCTCATACTATCTAATACGCTATTTTTCCTCAGTTTATTCAACAACTGGAGAGTTATTATGCGTCACTCAGTATATTTAAAATTAGCAACAGTCCTTATCCGTGCAGACCTTCGTCGTGAAGAGCGTGAATGGCAACGAAAAGTTCGTCGTAGTTCATATGATCTACCATGGAACAATACTCACTTATTAAGAGATATTGGTCTTGAAGCTGACGGTCGACCTATTGGTTTTTCTGAGCCAGAAGTCGTTACTATTGAACGTCGAGTACGTCACCTTCGTCGTGTTCTAAGTGCTCGAATACCGACGTAATCTGCGGGGTTGATAGCACCTTTCAACCCCTTAGATAAGTCACAGGGATAGTTATGGCGTCGAAAGTGTAAGCTTTTGAACTAGAACTGACCAAAAAAGAGAAGCTTTTGCTTCTCTTTTTTGGTTTTTTAATCGAGAAAAATCAACACGCCCTAGTAAAGAAATAGAGTTCTACTAAGCTTTAGAGAGCAAGGGAGGCTGGCTATGCAAAAGCATCAATTAGACATGTGGTTACATGGAGAGCACAAAGACTCTTATCAAACCCCCAAAGTGTACGTTATTGGTTGTTCTGATATCTCAGAGTATCTATTGGCGGTGGAGTATAAACACAAGCTAGAACCGGTAAAGCAAGATGGCGAGCCGCTTCACTTTGGATCCTTGGATCAAGTGAAAGAGGAGTTACTCCGGCTCGGCTTTGAAAAGGCCTACCTTCGTTTGCACAACGCATATGACGAGTTTGGTAATGAACCAAGCCAAAGCTACTGCGACATTGAACTGGCGCTCAAACCTCATTAGAACTCGTTTTTTAGTACCGACGGTTTATAACATATTGATCATCAGATCTTTGAGGCGTGTTAAAACGACCTATGCGTAGTGTGTCGTCAGCAATTTGTGGGTGAATTGAGTTCGTAGATAGAAACCACGTGGTTTAGTTTTGATTGGTTTTCCACTTGCACCGTAAGCTTCTGTTAACACTCGACTGTTGGCGGCTTTTGGACGTAAATGCAGTGCTTCACCGTGCCTTGCTGTTATCTGTTCAACATTGCCTAACACGATCAATTCCATCAGTTCTTCCCAATCCCTTTTTAGCAGCTCATCTTCAGCTTCGCTTGGTGTCCATAGCAAAGGGGAGCCTACATGCCTTTCTGCCAATGGGATCTCTCTTTCTCCCTCAACAGGGATCCACAACACTTTGGATAGCTTGTTACGAACGTGACTGGTTTCCCAGGTAATGCCTTGCACACCCATTAGCGGTGCGACACACACAAAGGTGGTTTCGAGTGGCTTTCCAGAGTAGCCAATCGGAATGCTTTTGAGCTCAATACCTAGCTTGGCAAAATCTTGTTCTGGCTTACTGCCAGCAGGTGCGCCTAAGTGCCATTCCAATAGCTGCCCAACCCAGCCTTTATCGCGCTTAAGGTCGTTTGGCATCACCATCTCGGCTTCATCGGCAAGCTCTTTAAAGGTCATTCCGGCGATAGCATACGCTCGCTCTAACAGCTCTTGTTGTGTTTGTGGTTCTGGTTTCATAATAAAAGGCATGATCAAAAAAACGATTTTATCAGAAGTTACCACCAAATGACGACTGGTTAAGAAATGATCTCCTTGCGATGAAGGGATCAAAATCAGGGTTATCCACAGGACATAAAGGTAATTAATTGAAATATTAATTTAGTGGATAAATAAACAGGGGTTTATGGTGGATAAAATGCTTGCCAAATGGGGTTCAAAATGAATCTTTCACTTGGTAGTGTGGATAAACATCGGAGTGGTTGATCTTTAACCATGTCAGATTTCTGAAAGATCTTTTACATTGCTAATGTTTTTTAAAACCAAAATAATATTTTAATTTATTGATTTGTATGGAAATAAAATGAATTTGATTGATTTGTCGTTTTTGGTGTTGATGAATCTATGGATTAAAAAAAACGATTGCGGGTAATTCTTCACATAGTTATTCACAGAAAAGGTGAATAAATGTGGTCTATGTCTCACTATTGTGTGGGTAACTAGAACTTGAGCAAAACTTATCCATATTCCTAGTTATTATTCATAAATATAGCGCTTATCACGTCACTAAGTTTGCTCCGATTGGGGATATGTGGAAAAATCAGAGTAATTAAAAATTTAGATAGAGGTTGGCCAGTGATAGATGGCGATGGTTACCGATTAAATGTTGGTATTGTAATCTGTAACAACCATGGTCAGGTCTTCTGGGCTAAACGATACGGGCAACATTCATGGCAATTCCCTCAAGGGGGAATAGATGAAGGTGAGACTCCGGAACAAGCAATGTACCGCGAGTTGTATGAAGAGGTTGGCCTTACCAAAAAGGATGTAAAGATCGTCGCGACAAGTCGTCATTGGTTACGCTACAAGCTACCCAAACGACTGGTTCGGTGGGATTCTAAACCTGTCTGTATTGGACAAAAACAGAAGTGGTTCCTTTTGCGCTTAGATTGCGATGAATCGCATATCAATATGCAGCGTGGAAGTACACCTGAGTTTGATGGTTGGCGTTGGGTGAGTTACTGGTACCCAGTTCGACAAGTTGTTTCTTTCAAGCGAGATGTGTACCGTCGAGCGATGAAAGAGTTCGCATCTTTAGCAATGCCGTTTAAAGAGCGAAAAATAAAAGGAAAGCGCAAATTGCGTAGAGGTTAAGCATGCTCAGTCAACTAAGGGAAATAGTTGAACACGTATCAAGAGTTGAAGATGTGTCGACGGCTCTTGATATTTTGGTTAAAGAGACATGCAGTGCGATGCAGACGGAATGTTGCACCGTGTATTTGGCAAATAATGATATGCAGCGCCTTGAGTTGATGGCAACTCAAGGCCTGATCTTCAAAGGTAATAGCATTCACATTGGTTTTGACGAAGGTCTGGTTGGCCTTGTTAAAAGAAGTGCTGAACCTATCAACCTTGCACAAGCGTCTGCTCACCCTGCTTATAAGTTTTTTCCAGAGCTTGGAGAAAACGTCTATCACTCTTTTCTCGGCACTCCGATTATCCACCGCAAGCAAGTGCTTGGTGTATTGGTTATTCAACAGAAGACCCCTCGTTTATTCAGTGAGATGGAAGAATCTTTCCTTGTCACGCTCTCAGCACAACTTGCCGTTATTGTGGCGCACGCCCAAACTCAAGGTCATTGGCTGTTAGAGCAACAGAAACTACCTGCGACTAAAGGTATTGCAGCTTCATCGGGTGTGGCGATTGGTGATTTGTGGTGGGACAATACTCAGCCTGAACTCACCGATGTTTATCCTGCTTCGACGCTCAATGTAGAGAGAGAGCATGAGTTGTTGGCGGTAGCGGTTGAAAACGCCCTCAATGACTTTAAGCGCATGCGAAAGCGCTTAGATAGCGAAATCAATAAAGATGCGTTGGCGATCTTTGACCTGTTTACTCACTTACTCAACGATCCTATGTTGCGTAAGGATCTGAAGAGTCAAATTCAGAAGGGCGATAAAGCCGATTGGGCATTAAGACAGGTTGTTGAGAGCTATTCGAATCGCTTTGCTCGTATGTCAGATGTGTATCTTCGTGAGAGAGCGCAAGATATCCGAGAGCTCGGACAAAGGCTGCTCTATTTCCTCCATAACTCTGAACATGAACTCCGCACCTTAGATAAGCCGATTATTCTAGTGGTTCGTGAGTTAACCGCTTCGGTATTAGCGTCTATTCCCAAAGAAAAGCTCTTGGCGGTTATTTCTTTGGAAGGGGCGGCGAACTCGCACGCAGCGATTTTATCTCGAGCGCTTGGCATACCTTCAGTCATGGGGGTAAATCTCAACCTAGCTCAAGCTAATGGTAAGCGAGCGATTGTTGATGGGTATAGCGGTGAGATCTTTATTGAGCCGACTAAAAGCCTGCTCAAAGAGTATCGAGGGCTGATTCTGGAAGAGAGTGAGCTCTCCTCTATGGTCAATCGCGAGCTGTACCTTCCGGCAAAAACCCAAGACGACAAGCAAGTCGAGATCCTGCTTAATGCGGGCTTGAGTGCAGACACTAACATCGCTATCAACCAAGGCGTTGATGGAGTAGGGCTGTATCGAACTGAAATCTCTTTCTTGTTGCAGCAAAGATTCCCGTCAGAGGATGAACAATTCAAGCAGTATCGTTCTGTGCTGGCAAGTTACCCAGAGAAACAAGTGGTGATGCGTACACTCGATATCGGTGGTGATAAGGCCTTACCTTATTTTCCTATCGAAGAGGACAATCCATTCCTTGGTTGGCGTGGTATTCGTTTTACGCTCGATCATCCTGACATCTTTATTATTCAGTTACGTGCCATGCTACGTGCGAGTTGTGAAAGCCATAATTTGAGTATTTTGCTGCCGATGATCTCAGGTGCTCAGGAATTGGATGACGCGCTACAGCTGATTGAACAAGCGTATGACGAAGTGCATGAGCTTGATAACCGAGTGCGTATGCCTCGCGTTGGTATCATGATTGAAGTGCCGTCCATGCTGTACATATTGCCGTTGATTGCGCATAAGGTCGACTTCGTTTCAGTTGGTACCAACGACTTAACCCAATATTTATTAGCGGTTGATCGGAACAATTCACGAGTATCCGATGTCTATGAATCAATGCACCCTGCGGTGATCATGGCATTAAAACAAATTCATGATACTTGTAAGCAATATCAATTACCTGTGTGTATTTGTGGCGAATTAGCCGGTGACCCGATGGGCGCGCTGCTATTGATTGGATTGGGGTATGAGACGTTAAGTATGAATACCTCGAATGTCGCAAGAACCAAATATTTGATTCGTCAATCGAACTTGGCTGAATTACAGGATTTGGCAAATAAGGCACTTTCAAAACCGTATGGTAGTGACATCTATAGTATGATGCTGAACTATTTCGAAGAGCGTGAATTTACAGGCTTCATTCGAGCAGGTAAAAAATAGGATTTAACGTGTCATATGAACTGATAGGCTTGTTAGCAGGCCTTGGTGCTATTGTTGGTGTTTTAGCTGGCTTGCTAGGCATTGGTGGTGGTTTGCTGGTGGTTCCTGCCTTACTGTTTTTGCTTCCTAAAGCGGGTATCCCTCAAGAGTTTGCGATGCAAATGGCATTGGCTACTTCGCTATCAACCATCATCGTTACGTCGGGATCGTCTGCGATTAACCATCTAAAGTTGGGTAACGTAGAGATATTTGTCGTTAAATGGTTGATGCCAGGTGTAGTGATAGGTGGCTTCCTCGGTTCTTTTGTGGCCGATGTGATTCCAGCTCAATACCTACCAAAAATCTTTGGTGTGATTGTCTTGGTATTGGCGTTGCAAATGCTGTTGTCGATTCGCTCTAAGAGCCAAAAATCGATGCCGGGTTCAGCTAAAACCGTGTTGTGTGGTGGTGGGATTGGTTTGGTATCAAGCTTAGCGGGTATTGGCGGTGGGTCTTTATCGGTACCTTTCCTTAACCATCACGGTGTGGAAATGCGTAAAGCCGTCGGCTCATCTTCGGTATGCGGTTGTGTTATCGCGATTTCGGGAATGCTAGGTTTCATTTGGCATGGTTCATCGGTTAACGATTTACCCGCTTTCAGTTTAGGTTACGTTTATCTACCCGCTCTGGTTGCGATATCTTGCACCTCAGTGTTGACCACTCGAATTGGCGCTAAGTTGGCGACTCAACTGCCAACCCCTGTGCTGAAGAAATTCTTTGCGGTATTTTTAATGTTTATAGCAGCTACAATGCTGCTGTAGTGTCTTTTCTGTTAGTTATTGAGCTAACCGTTAATCAATTTAGATAGAGAGCCAAGTATGTCTCAGGGTTTTATCGAATTCCCAAATATCGATCCTGTTCTTATTGAACTAGGACCAATCTCAGTTCGTTGGTACGGCCTAATGTACCTTGTCGGTTTTATGTTTGCTCTTTGGCTAGCAAATCGCCGAGCTGATCAGCCGGGTAGTGGTTGGACTCGCGAGCAAGTCTCAGACTTATTGTTCGCTGGCTTTCTAGGTGTGGTGCTGGGTGGTCGTATTGGCTATGTACTGTTCTACAATTTTGATCTTTTCCTAGCCGACCCACTTTACCTATTCAAAGTGTGGACTGGCGGTATGTCTTTCCACGGCGGGTTGCTTGGTGTTATTACCGCAATGTTCTGGTATGCGAAAAAGAATGGTCGCACTTTCTTTGGCGTCGCAGACATGATTGCACCATTGGTACCCTTTGGTTTAGGTATGGGCCGTTTAGGTAACTTCATGAACAGTGAGCTATGGGGCCGTGTTACGGATGTACCATGGGCTATCGTATTCCCGAATGGCGGTCCACTTCCTCGTCACCCATCTCAGCTTTATGAAATGGCGCTTGAAGGTATTGTGCTGTTCTTCATCTTGAACTGGTTTATCAAAAAGCCGCGTCCTCTTGGTTCTGTATCAGGGTTATTCCTTGCAGGATATGGTACATTCCGCTTCTTAGTAGAATACGTACGTGAACCAGATGCACATCTAGGCTTGTTCGGCGGCTTTATCTCTATGGGACAAATCCTGTCATTGCCAATGGTTATCATCGGTGCGCTGATGATGGTTTGGGCATACAAGCGTGGTCACTACAAAGACGAATTACCACAACAGACGAAGTAAGGAATTGGTGTGAAACAGTATTTAGATCTCTGTCAGCGTATCGTTGATAACGGTACTTGGATTGAAAATGAACGCACGGGCAAGCGCTGCCTAACCGTGATCAATGCTGACCTTGAATATGATGTTGGTAACAACCAGTTCCCACTTGTCACAACGCGTAAGAGCTTTTGGAAAGCGGCAGTTGCTGAACTGCTTGGCTACATCCGTGGTTACGATAATGCTGAAGATTTTCGTAAGCTAGGGACTAAAACTTGGGATGCGAACTCGAACCTGAACGAAGCATGGCTGAATAATCCTTACCGCAAGGGTGAAGATGACATGGGCCGTGTTTATGGCGTTCAAGGCCGTGCATGGGCAAAACCTGACGGCGGTCATATCGACCAACTGAAGAAGATTGTAGATGACCTGACGAATGGTATCGATGACCGTGGTGAGATCTTAAACTTCTACAACCCAGGCGAGTTCCATATGGGATGCTTGCGTCCGTGTATGTACAGCCACCATTTCTCTCTACTTGGTGACACTCTGTACCTAAACAGTACTCAGCGCTCTTGTGATGTACCACTAGGTCTGAACTTCAACATGGTTCAAGTGTACGTGTTCCTAGCGATCATGGCACAAATCACCGGTAAAAAAGCAGGTGTTGCTTACCACAAGCTAGTTAATGCTCATATCTATGAAGATCAACTGGCGCCAATGCGTGATATTCAGCTGAAGCGTGAGCCTTTAGCGGGCCCTACGTTCCATATCAATCCGGAGATTAAGTCTCTAGAAGATTTGGAAACTTGGGTAACGATGGATGACTTCTGGGTTGAAGGTTACGAGTGCCACGAAGCGATTAAGTACCCATTCTCGGTTTAATTGAATCTGTTTTGTTTGATTGAAAGGCTGCCACTGTGCAGCCTTTTTTATTTGTGATGCTTGGCTTGCTTACCATTTATAAAACCAATAACCTTGTGGGGTCTTTTCTAACTACAGAACTGCTATGACTCGCTCGCATTGCTTTGTATTGCAACATGACTTCCCTATTTCATTTTACCCTGATAAGAATCAGTTGGTGATTGATTATGAGGCGATTCATCTAGAGCCATTGCAATCTAAATTGCTGAGCTATTTCATTGAGAATCGTGGGCGAGTGGTGAGTACGCAGCAGATTGCCGCGGATGTGTGGCAAAGAACTCAAGTGTCTGACAACTTGGTCAGACAGGTCATCAGCTTACTGCGCAGTCAGCTTCAGGATAAGTCACGCCCATATCAGATTATTCAGACCATTCCTAAGCAAGGTTACCTGTTCGATGTTGAGGTGACTCAGCCGAGCATCGAACCAACTCCCATCGAGGACGTCTCTCAGCTTGAACCTAAGGCCCTTGTCGCTAAGTCGAAAAAGAAAACCATCGCCCGGATTACAACAGCGGTATTCTCTGTTGGCTTAATAGCTACCTGGGCGTGGCAACTCGATGTCCCAACTAATGACACCACTGTTATTTCTGCTAATCAAAATGATGTAATTCCCGTTTATATCCATGATATAACACTCGATTCTACGAACGATTATGAGATGTCGGAGAGTGTGTATAACTATCTTTTCTATGGGCTGAACTCAGCTAAAAACCTATCGGGTTACCACTTTTCTCAGCTATCTAAACAAGGTAAGCAATCACTGGCCAACAATGGTATCGAACTCAAAGGTTGGCTCAAGCAAAAGGGTGGAGAGTATGTACTGAGCGTACTTGTACAAAACAACCGCCAGCCCAATCAAAGTCAGAAAGTGGAAAAGCGCTTCAGCCAAGATAATTTCTTTGATGCCATTGGGGATGTGATTCTCGAGATCAAAGCCATTATTGCTCCTATGAGCTCAGAATACGGCGTGGCAAGTCATCGAGTGACCTCTATCGAAAACTACGAGGATTGGAGTGTTATCTCTGAGGGGATATCGCTTTTTTACCAAGGCAAAGGTGGTCAGCCATTTGAAGACATAGCGGTTCAGTTGGATGTGATTCAACAGCAAGGGCGAGATAATTATTTGGTCAATGCTTTGCTGTCGTATTCCGAGTCTTTGGCCTATTTGCAAAACAGTGAGCAAGAAGATCGCGAACGCGCTCTGCAATTGGCAAAGCAAGCCTTTGAGATGAACCCACGTTGTGATATTGCCAATCTGACCCTAGGGCTTGCATTGTTAATTAACCAACATGCCAATCAAGCTTTTCCTTACCTTTCTTATGCTGCTGAAAGTACGCCGAGTCCAATTAGCTTTTATCTACTCAGTGTGGCTGACAAGCTATCGGATAATCCAAAAGGCTCACAATACAATTATCAACGCTACACTGAAGTGAAAAAAGAGCATGACGGTCAACTCTTTGATCTTATTGAATCTTTATAAAAACCAAACCTTTTCTAAATGCCTAAACTCTCTTTCAAGCGAAGGTGTTTCATGAGAGCTGATAGCTCCGGTATTCCCGCAAGTTTTTCTTGTGCCAACAGGCTTCTCAACATGTTTGATTATTGTTTGGACTTAGGCTCGATTGCCTTGCATCAAGTGTAAACACGCCGAATTCCACATACTTGTCACCAAATAATTCACTATTTGGGGTACATACATGTTGAAGAAGTTTGCTTTTCAGATCATTCCAATTCAGATTTTCCTGTTCGTCTTTTGGTTCAAAAATGGCTTTATCGATAAAGTGATGGGCGTACTACTTGGCTTCATTTCGCCGGATACCGCATATGCGGGAGACACCTGGGCTGGTTGGAAAGGCTATATTGTAGGCACTTGGGATAAGAGCCAAGTCGGTCATGCTTTACTTAGCCCAACGTTCGACTTTATGTTTCCGATTCTGATTGCGTTGCAATGTGTTCCATTTTTACTGGTTATTCGCTCTGTATTTGCAGGTGAGTTCATGGTCGGGAAAGACCGTCCGTGGTTACTTTATGCTGCATTTTCTTCTTTGTTTGTGACTGCTTGTATGGCTTTCACTCAAACCATCACTGGCGCAAGCGATGGACAGTATCTATGGCAATTTATCGGTTTTGGCATGGTTGCGATCATGTACCTGCGTAATGAGCAGGGTAAGTAGGGTAGCTAGATACGAGTGCACGAGATGCGAGATACGAAGATCTAAGAATAGAAACGAGTAAATGAGATTAGGAATACGAAAAACATACCTAGGTTTGAGTCGGCGATATACCAAGTACGACTATCACAGTTCGTGTTTTTCGTTACTCGCTTACCCGTATCTCTAATCTGCTTCTGGCCCTTCGCTACTCGCATCCGCTGTGCAGAAAAGAAAAAGCCCACAACCTAGGTTGCGGGCTTTGCTATAAGCGATGTTTGTTTTGCTATTAAGCAGTCAGAGCTAACACTGTACCAGGCAGTACAAGGAATACCGCAACAAGGTAGCCTGCTACTACAGATTTGTTCTTCACAGCCATATCCGAAATCATGTCAGCCGCTTTAACTGGAAGTTCACGTAGGAACGGGATTCCGAAGATGAATACCGTTGCCATGATGTTGAACACCAAGTGTACTAGAGCAATTTGTAGTGCGAATACTGCGAACTCACCAGATACTGCTGTTGCTGCAAGTAGAGCGGTAATACATGTACCGATGTTTGCTCCCAGAGTGAATGGGTAAACGTCACGTACTTTAAGAACACCTGAACCTACTAGCGGAACCATCAAGCTTGTTGTCGTAGAAGAAGACTGAACAAGGATAGTAACGATAGAGCCAGAAGCGATACCGTGGATAGGGCCACGACCGATTGCGTTCTTTAGAATCTCACGAGCACGACCAACCATTAGGCTCTTCATTAGCTTACCCATTACTGTGATGGCTACGAAGATAGTCGCAATACCTAGAACGATAAGCATGATGCCGCCAACAGTGTCGCCAAATGTTGATAGAGGCTCTTTAATCGCACTGACTACTGGCTTAGTGATTGGCTTGATGAAGTTAAGACCACCCATGCTCATATCACCTGTTGCTAGCATTGGTGATACTAACCAGTGAGAAATCTTCTCTAGAATACCAAACGCCATCTCTAGTGGTAGGAAGATAGCCACAGCTAATAGGTTAAAGAAGTCGTGAATTGTCGCACTTGCGAATGCACGCTTGAACTCTTCTTTACAACGAACGTGACCAAGGCTAACTAGCGTATTGGTTACCGTAGTACCAATGTTCGCACCCATGATCATTGGGATTGCTAGCTCAACAGGTAAACCACCGGCCACAAGGCCAACGATAATTGAAGTAACTGTACTAGATGACTGAATCAGCGCTGTTGCTACTAAACCAATCATTAAGCCTGCAACTGGGTGTGAAGCAAATTCAAAAAGAACCTTTGCTTGCTCGCCTGTTGCCCATTTGAAGCCTGTACCAACCATTGAAACTGAAAGTAATAGTAGGTAAAGCATGAATGCCAAGTTAGCCCAGCGTAGCCAACGAGTAGTGCTCGAGATAGGCGCTGCTGCAGTAGTAGCTTGGTTCATAATGTATTCTCCATTGGACCGTTTAAGTCTGTGTTTGGTCTGTTTGTTTAATCTGAGCGTGATGTTAGAGAACAAATATTTCAGTAATATTACATTTTGGTTTAGGTTGGTTTTTTTTGTGATGATTTACTGTTTAAATATTTTGACAGTAAATATTGTCATTTTAACTAATTGTTTTTGTTTGGTTTTATGTGATTTGTAACTTGGTGATTTAGATCTTAAAAGTTGGAGAAAAATTGAAAATATTCACTGAAATATTACATTATGAAATCAGACACTTCGTAAAAATAGGTAGTAATACTTAGTTAGGTTTGGTTTTTCCGAGTTTATTGAGTGGCGGTGTCATATTTGATATAAAAGGCTATCTACTCTTTTATTACGGCACATCTATGTCGCACCTCAACTATAACCATCTGTATTACTTCTGGATGGTTTGCAAGCAAGGCTCAGTTACTAAAGCTGCAGAAGCCCTATTCTTAACACCACAAACGGTAACGGGGCAGATAAAAGCCTTAGAAGAGCGCATGGATGGCAAGTTGACCAAGCGTAATGGCCGCAGTGTTGAGCCTACAGAGCTTGGACAGCTGGTCTTTAAATATGCCGATCGTATGTTTGGCCTGAGTTACGAGATGCTGGATATCGTGAATTACAGCCAGCACTCCAATATTTTGTTTGATGTTGGCGTTGCAGATGCACTCTCTAAAAGGCTCGTCAGTAAGATACTGATGTCGACCATTCCCCCTGATAACAGCATTCATTTACGCTGTTTTGAATCGACCCATGAAATGTTACTTGAGCAACTCTCACAACATAAACTCGATATGATCTTGTCTGACTGTCCGGTGGACTCTAGTCAAAGCCCGGGTCTGTTTAGTAAAAAATTGGGTGAGAGTGGAATGAGCTTTTTTAGTTCAGGTCAGGTTGAAGGTGTTAACTTCCCCGCAGTATTAGAACAAAGAAAGCTTTTGATCCCAGGAAGCCGAACTTCGATGGGACGTAAAGTACTGCAATGGTTCGATAGACAAGGACTTAAACCTGATATTTTGGGGGAGTTTGATGACGCGGCATTGATGAAGGCTTTTGCTCGTTATCACGATGACGCAATATTCTTAGCGCCGACGCTTTATATGTCTGAAGTTGAGGAAGATACGTCACTGCAATTATTGTGTGGTATTGAAGAGTTAAAGGAGGAGTACTACGTCATATTTGCTGAGAGGATGATCCAACATCCAGCAGTAAAAAACGTATGCGACGCAGATTTTAGCAAATTGTTCGAGTGAGGCGGTTTGTTAATGAATTGATATCGATTATCATAACGCCACCATATGCCGGAAATACTGATAGCCCGTAGTTGGCGTAAAGGTTGTAGGGAGCCAAACTATGAACTTAAAAGAGATGGAGAAGAACTCAGCGCAAGCTGTGATTCTACTCAAAGCCATGGCCAACGAGCGTCGCTTACAGATCTTGTGCCTATTACATGGTACTGAGCTGTCGGTTGGGGAGTTGTGTGGCAAGTTGGAACTGAGTCAGTCTGCTTTATCTCAACATCTTGCTTGGTTGAGAAGAGATGGTTTGGTCGAAACTCGCAAAGAAGCTCAAACCGTGTATTACACATTGAGCAGCGAAGAAGTCAAAGCGATGATTAATCTACTGCATGGTATTTACTGTAAGTAGCTAATTGCTGGTGGGAGGGGGATTTCTTATCAGCGATGGAATGACACAAGGAAGTGTCAGTATTTCATGTCGAACGTTAAAATCTATCTATCTATCTATCTATCTATCTATCTATCTATCTACGTACCAATTTGCTTCTCTCTTTATTTTCCTGATTGTTTTTTATCTATCTGCTTAATTGTCTATCGGTAAGTAAAATGGCTGTTAGCACGTAAAATAAAAGCGTTACTCAAAATTTAGATATAAAAAAACCGGCCTAGGCCGGTTTTTTTCGTTTTGCGTTGTAATCAAATTTCTATTAAAGAGCTTTGATTGCAGCAGCGAAACGAGACTTATGACGTGCAGCTTTATTCTTATGAATAAGGCCTTTAGTCGCCATACGGTCAAGAAGTGGTGTAACTTCTACAAGAGCAGCAGTTGCAGCTTCTTTATCACCAGCTGCAATAGCTGCGATAGTCTTTTTCATGTAAGTGCGCATCATAGAACGACGGCTAGCATTGTGCTGGCGACGTTTCTCAGCTTGGATAGCGCGCTTCTTAGCAGATTTACTGTTTGCCAAGGGTCTAACTCCCAAAAACTTAGTTCGGTGACAATTTAAGGGCGAGGACTATCCCTCATTAGCGCTTAATTGTCAAATGATTTGTGCAAAAACCAATCGTAGCCAAACAAACTTTGGTATGGAAAGGTCATCGCGGTTAAGATGGCGGGGATTCTAACAGCATTTTTAGACCAATGCTAATAAATATGCTTCTTAGGATAGGATAGTATTTATCCTCGCTTGAAAGTAATCAACCAGTGTCAGAGGTTTCTGTGAGTAAACGACTATTAAAGTCAGGCCTGATTGTCAGTGCAATGACTTTTGTTTCCCGTGTGTTGGGGCTAGTACGTGATGTAGTAGTAGCAAATTTGATGGGGGCTGGAGCGAGTGCTGACGTATTCTTCTTCGCTAATAAAATTCCTAATTTCTTACGTCGACTTTTTGCAGAAGGTGCGTTTTCTCAAGCGTTTGTTCCTGTATTAACGGAATATCACGCAGCAGGTGATAAAGATAAGACTCGAGATTTAATTGCCAAAGTATCAGGTACGCTCGGAGTTTTAGTGTCTATCGTCACCGTTATCGGGGTATTGGGCTCTGGCGTGATCACCGCGATGTTTGGTGCGGGTTGGTTTATCGACTGGCTAAATGATGGCCCATCAGCGCCAAAATTTGAGCTAGCGAGCTTTATGCTCAAGATTACCTTTCCTTATTTGTGGTTTATCACCTTCGTAGCTTTATCTGGGGCCATTCTTAATACATTAGGTAAGTTTGCGGTCTCTTCTTTTACTCCAGTGTTCTTGAACGTGATGATCATAGGCGCTGCATGGTTTATTTCACCTAATTTAGAACAACCAGAAATTGGTTTAGCCATTGGTGTGTTTCTTGGTGGCTTAGTCCAATTTCTTTTCCAAATGCCTTTCTTGATCAAAGCGGGTGTGTTGGTTAAGCCGAAGTGGGGCTGGAGAGATCCGGGTGTAGTTAAGATCCGCACACTAATGATCCCTGCTTTATTCGGTGTATCGGTCAGTCAAATCAATTTATTGTTTGATACCTTTATTGCCAGCTTCCTCGCAACAGGCTCTATCAGTTGGTTGTACTACTCAGACCGACTGCTTGAATTTCCTCTCGGTTTATTCGGTATCGCGATTGCGACCGTGATTCTTCCTGCTTTATCTCGTAAACACGTAGATGCTCAAGGGGAAGGGTTCGCGCATACCATGGACTGGGGCGTGCGCATGGTTTTGCTGCTTGGTATTCCTGCGATGTTAGGTCTTATCGTTTTAGCTAAACCAATGCTGATGGTGCTATTCATGCGCGGTGAGTTTTCTCCACATGATGTACAGCAGGCATCGATGTCATTGGTAGCTTACGCATCAGGCTTGCTTAACTTTATGCTGATTAAAGTATTGGCTCCGGGTTACTACTCTCGCCAAGATACGAAAACACCGGTTAAGTACGGCATTATCGCTATGGTGACCAATATGGTGTTTAACGCGATCCTTGCTTATTTCTATGGTTATGTTGGTTTGGCGATTGCGACAGCCTTGTCTGCCTTTGTGAATATGGCACTGCTATATCGCGGCTTACACCTTGCTGGTGTCTACAAACTAACAAAGACGACTTTGTTGTTCTGCGCGAAGTTAATTGTCTCTGGCGGTGTGATGGTTGCGGCTATTTTGTGGCAGCTAGATAATATGCAACAGTGGCTTGAATGGAGCTTTAGTCAGAGAGCGCTGATGCTAACAGGCTTGATTGGACTTGGTGGCTTTGTTTATATTGTTTCGGTACTGGTTTTAGGTATCCGAGTAAAACATTTAAAAGCAGCGACAGATTAATACTGATTAGTATATAATCCGTCGGTTTCACACAATAAATGATGCAAATAACAGGTTTTAGCTGATCATAATGGAACTGATCCGAGGTATACACAATATTAAAGCGCAGCATCATGGCTGTGTATTAACCATAGGTAACTTCGATGGTGTTCATTTAGGACATCAAGAGGTTCTGAGTCAGGTTTCTAAACAAGCTGCAGCATTAGGGCTACCTTCTGTTGTTATGACGTTTGAACCGCAGCCTATGGAGCTGTTTGCCCGAGATAGAGCGCCAGCACGTTTAACTCGCTTACGAGACAAATACGTGCAACTGAGTAAGCTAGATATCAGTCGCTTATTGTGTGTCAATTTTAATCAGTATTTTGCAAGTTTATCCGCAGAAGCATTCATTAAAGATCTTTTGGTTGATAAGCTTGGTGTGAAGTTCTTGGTGGTTGGTGACGATTTTTGCTTTGGTAAAGGTCGCACTGGTAATTTCGCTATGCTCAAAGAGGCGGGCGAGAAGTACGGTTTTGAGGTGGTAAGCACCCAAAGCTATTGCTTAAACCAATTACGAGTAAGTAGTACTGAGATACGAAATGCATTAGCGGTCGATGACTTGGCTGCAAGTGCTACCATGTTAGGACGTGATTACAGTATTAGTGGTCGAGTGTCCCATGGTCGAAAACTAGGGAGAACTATCGGTTTCCCTACCGCTAATATTCCATTAAAGCGTTGTGTTTCTCCTGTATCGGGAGTGTATGTTGTTGAAGCTTTGGATATCGATGGTGTTCCTGTCGGTGGCGTTGCTAATATTGGACAACGACCAACAGTTAATGGGGTAAGGCAGCAATTAGAAGTGCACTTTTTTGACTTTAAAGCCAATTTATATGGTAAACAGTTAGAAGTACGACTTTTGCACAAACTGCGCGACGAGATAAAATTTGAATCGTTCGACGCACTAAAGAATCAAATAGAATTGGATGCTGAAGCCGCAAGGGTGTGGCTGCTTCAGCTAAAGAATTAATCGGATGATTCCACCGATTAACATAATGTCTAACTTCGCCCAATATAACGGAATTAAGAATCGATGAGTGATTATAAAGATACCCTGAACTTACCAGAAACAGGGTTCCCAATGCGCGGCAATCTGGCAAATCGTGAGCCAGAAATGCTGAAGCGTTGGTACAAAGAAGATCTTTACGGCGAAATCCGTAAGGCAAAGAAAGGTAAAAAATCTTTCGTACTACATGATGGCCCTCCATACGCGAACGGCGACATTCACATTGGCCACGCGCTGAATAAGATTCTTAAAGACATTATTATCAAATCTAAGACCCTTTCTGGTTTTGATGCACCGTACATCCCTGGTTGGGACTGTCACGGTCTTCCAATCGAGTTAATGGTTGAGAAGAAGAAAGGTAAGCCTGGTCAGAAGATTTCGGCTGCTGAATTCCGCGAAGAGTGTCGTAAGTACGCTGCGGGTCAAGTTGAAGGTCAGAAAGAGAGCTTCAAACGTCTTGGTATCATGGGCGAGTGGGACAAACCTTACCGCACTATGGATTTTGGCACTGAAGCGAACATCATTCGTTCTTTAGGCAAAATCGCAGACAAAGGTCACCTTCTTAAAGGTTTCAAACCAGTTCACTGGTGTACTGACTGTGGTTCTGCTCTGGCTGAAGCTGAAGTTGAATATAAAGATAAAGTTTCTCCATCTATCGATGTGAAATTTACTGCAACTGACGAAGCGGCACTTCTAGAGAAATTTACTCTAGCTGAAGGTCATGCGGGTCAAGGCGAAATTTCAATCGTTATCTGGACGACAACACCATGGACTCTGCCGGCGAACCGCGCAGTATGTCTACGTGATGATCTTGAATACGTGCTTATCCAAGTTGAAGCGAATGGCGACCTGCCTGCTCAACGTATCGTTGTTGCTTCTGAATTAGCAAAAGACGTAATGGACCGTGCAGGTATCGAGCATTTCCATAACCTTGGTTTTGCTACAGGTGCTGATCTTGAGCTTTCTCAGTTCAACCACCCGTTCTACGATTTTACTGTTCCTGCTGTTCTTGGTGACCACGTGACAACGGATTCAGGTACTGGTGTGGTTCACACTGCGCCTGGCCACGGTCAAGAGGATTTCGTGGTTGGTAAGAAGTACAACCTAGAAATCGCTAACCCAGTTGGTTCAAACGGCGTTTACCTGCCAGATACTGAGCTATTTGCTGGTCAGCATGTATTCAAAGCGAACGACTCTGTTTTAGAAGTTCTAAAAGAGAAAGGTGCACTTCTGCATCACCACGCATACGAGCACAGCTACCCACACTGTTGGAGACACAAAACTCCAATCATCTTCCGTGCAACACCACAATGGTTCATCTCTATGGATCAAGCTGGCCTACGTGCAAAAGCACTAGAGTCAATCAAGAGTGTTGAGTGGTTGCCTGAATGGGGTCAAAGCCGTATCGAAGGTATGGTTGAAGGTCGCCCTGAGTGGTGTATCTCTCGTCAACGTACTTGGGGTGTGCCAATTGCTCTGTTTGTTCATAAAGAAACAGCAGAACTTCACCCAGAAAGCCCAGCGCTTATTGAAAAAGTTGCGAAGCTAGTTGAAGAGAAAGGCATTCAAGCTTGGTGGGATGTAGACGCTGCTGAACTTATGGGCGCAGAAGACGCTGATAAGTACGAAAAAGTAATGGATACGCTAGACGTATGGTTCGACTCAGGTGTTACGCACTTCTCTGTTGTTGATTCTCGCGAAGAGTACAACTTCCCGAACGAAGAGCGCACTCACAGTGCTGATCTTTACCTTGAAGGTTCAGACCAACACCGTGGCTGGTTCCAGTCTTCTCTAATTTCATCTATCGCGATGAAAGACGAAGCACCATACAAGCAAGTACTAACACACGGTTTTGTGGTGGATGGTAACGGCCGTAAGATGTCGAAATCTATCGGTAACGTTGTTGCACCTAAAGATGTAACCAACAAGCTAGGTGCAGATATCCTGCGTCTATGGGTTGCTTCTACAGACTACACAGGTGAAGTTGCGGTTTCTGATGAAATCCTAAAGCGTTCAGCGGATGCTTACCGTCGTATTCGTAACACGGCTCGTTTCTTCCTAGCGAACTTGAACGGTTTCAACCCTGAAACTGACCTAGTACCTGCTGAAGAGATGGTTGCACTTGATCGCTGGGCTGTTGGTCGTGCTCAAGCTGCACAAGAAGAGATTGTTAAAGCATACGGCGAGTACAATACTCACGGTGTGACTCAACGTCTAATGCAGTTCTGTTCTATCGAAATGGGTTCTTTCTACCTAGACGTAATTAAAGACCGTCAGTACACAGCGAAGCAGGGCAGCCATGCTCAACGTAGCTGTCAGACTGCGCTTTACTACATCGTAGAAGCTCTCGTTCGTTGGATGGCACCTATCATGTCGTTCACTGCAGATGAAATCTGGAATGAAATGCCGGGTGAGCGCGACACGTTCGTATTCACAGGTGAGTGGTTCGAAGGTCTATTTGGTCTTGCTGAAGGCGAAGAGCTAAGCAACGAATTCTGGACTGAAATCCAATCTGTTCGTGGCGCAGTGAACAAGCTTCTTGAAGATGCTCGTAAAGAGAAAACGATCGGTGGTGCACTGCAAGCTGAAGTTACTCTATACGCTGACGACGCACTAGCGGCGAAAATCAACAAGCTAGAAGATGAGCTACGTTTCGTACTTATCACTTCTGCAGCTGTTGTTAAGCCACTGAGCGAGAAGTCTGATGCAGCGCAAGCGACAGACGTTGCTGGTCTATTCGTTGAAGTTGCAGCTACTGAAGCTGAGAAGTGTGATCGTTGCTGGCACCACACTCCAGATGTAGGCACTATCGAAGGTCACGAGAAAGTTTGTGGTCGTTGTGTGTCGAACATCGACGGTGAAGGCGAAGTGCGTAAGTTCGCATAACGACTCAGAGAAAGACTGAACTTTTTGTAAAAATCATAGCCCCAGTATCAACTGGGGTTATTTTTAGTTATAGGAAATGTGTTTAACCAAGTCGGTAATCAAAGCCACTTAAGGTGACTAACAATGAATATCAACTTCGTAAATACTAGGAATTGAAATGAGTGAAGTTTCGTTAAAACAATCTGGTGTACGTTGGTTATGGCTGGCTCTATTGGTCTTCTTGGCTGATATCGGCATTAAACTCTTTGTCATGGACAATATGGGTTATGGCTGGGCAAACCGTATTGAGGTGCTGCCATTCTTTAACTTTCTGTATGTGCATAACTACGGTGCAGCGTTTAGCTTCTTGAGTGATCAAAGTGGTTGGCAGCGTTGGTTATTTACGGGTATCGCCTTTGCGGTAACAGGCATGCTGACGTACTGGATGAGCAAACTACCAGCAGCAGAGAAGTGGAATAACATTGCTTATGCGATCATCATTGGTGGCGCAGTAGGTAATGTGTTTGACCGAGTCGTACATGGCTTTGTTGTCGATTACTTAGACTTCTACTGGGGCACTTACCACTGGCCTGCATTTAACTTAGCGGATATGGGAATCTGTATCGGTGCTGCGATGATCATCTTAGATGGTTTCCGTAAGAAAGACGAAAGCAAATAGCTTGCCTCAAAGTCAGTCTATGACTCACAGAATAGAATAGCCCTAAGCGCTGTCGGTTGATTCCGACGGCGCTTTTTTTTATGCTGTAAGTAATATGAGAGCGAAGCAAATTGCGTTTTCAAATAATAAAGAAATCTAAGGAAAGTAACGTGGCAGCAATTAAAAATGATTCAGCAGTAACTCTACATTTTACGATTAAAATGAAGGATGGTTCAGTTGCCGATAGTACGGAAAATATGGGCAAACCAGCAAAGTTCGTCATGGGCGATGGCAGTCTAAGTGAGAACTTTGAAGCGTGCTTACTGGGACTTGAAGCTGGAACTGAAAAGTCTATCGAACTGAAAGCAGAAGACGCGTTTGGTATGCCAAACCCTGATCATATTCACTATATGGATCGTGCTAAGTTTGTTGGCGATTCTGAAGTTGAAGTGGGCACTATCATGGCATTCTCTGGTCCTGACGGTATGGAAATCCCAGGGATTATTACTGACATCGCAGGTGATTCAGTGACGGTTGATTTTAACCACCCACTTGCTGGTCAAGACGTTACGTTTGACGTCAACATCTTAGCGGTAGAATAACTATCTTAACGTTAGAATAGCTGTCTTCACGCTAGAACAAGATAGCCTTACAGCTGTGATGTCACCCAGAGCTTCACTGTCTAGACGCTTCACTGTAGAATGCGAACCTCGCTGACGGCGAACTCTATAGAAACAACCTTAGTACCGCGGTAAATGATGAGCAATGAAATGAAAATAATGTTAGCTAACCCTCGTGGCTTTTGTGCCGGTGTCGATCGTGCGATCAGCATCGTAGAGCGTGCACTCGAAATGTATCAGCCACCGATCTATGTTCGCCATGAAGTGGTACACAACCGCTTTGTTGTTGAGGGGCTCAAACAGCGTGGTGCTATTTTTGTCGAAGAACTGAGTGAAGTACCAGACGACAACATCGTGATCTTCTCGGCTCACGGTGTTTCTCAAGCGGTTCGTAAAGAAGCGAAAGAGCGTGAGTTAACGGTATTCGATGCGACGTGTCCTTTGGTGACTAAAGTTCATATGGAGGTTGCTCGTGCGAGCCGCAAACATATGGAAGTAGTACTGATTGGCCACGCGGGTCACCCTGAAGTGGAAGGCACTATGGGTCAGTACGCGAGCCAAACTGGTGGTATGTACTTGGTTGAAAGACCAGAGGACGTACAGAATCTAGTGGTGAACGATCCGAGTAACCTGCACTATGTTAGCCAAACTACCTTGTCTGTTGATGAAACGGCAGATGTAATTGAAGAGTTGCGTCGTGTATTCCCTGAGATTCAAGGCCCTCGTAAAGACGACATCTGTTATGCGACTCAAAACCGTCAAGATGCCGTGCGTGAGATGGCGAATGACGTTGATGTAGTGATTGTTGTTGGTTCTAAGAACTCATCTAACTCAACTCGCCTAAAAGAGCTGGCTGAGAAGCTAGGTACGCCAGGCTACCTAACTGACTGTCCTGAAGACATTCAAACCGAGTGGGTTGAAGGCAAAAAGAAAATCGGTGTAACAGCCGGTGCTTCTGCTCCTGAAGAGTTAGTAAACCAAATCTTAGATCGTATTCGTGAGCTGGGTGCTACCGAGGTTGAAGAGATTCAAGGTCGTGAAGAGAACATGTTCTTCGAAGTGCCGAAAGAGCTGCAGATTAAGCAAGTCGACTAATCGCTATGGATTGGTGACAAGATCGATTCGCAAACACTATCGATTTGCAAATAGTAAAAAGCCAACGTTGATACTGAAGTGACCCCGTAAAGTTGGACATTTCTGTTAAGCGGCTTTCAAGGCCTGAGTTCGATATTCTATCGGAGTCAGGCCTTTTAGTTTCACTTTTATACGTTTGGTATTGTAGTACTCGATGTATTCTTTAATTTGCTCTATCAGAGCATCTGCATCTTCAAAGCTTTGGTTGTGATACATCTCTGTTTTGAGTAAAGCAAAAAAGTTTTCAGCAACCGCATTATCCAAGCAGTTACCTTTTCTCGACATGCTTTGTGTTAACCCACTCTCCGCTACCTTTTTTTGATACTGTCGATGGCGATATTGCCAACCTTGATCGCTATGTATAATTGGCTTTGAGTTGGGTTTAAGCTTTGATATGGCTTCCGTCAGCATATCCGTGACTAGCGGCAAGCAGGCACTTTTGGCCACTCTATAAGCAACCACTTCCTGAGTAAACAAGTCGACAACGGGAGACAAGTATACTTTCTGCTCTTTGACTTTGAACTCCGTGACATCAGTTACCCATTTTTCGTCGGGTTGAGTCGCACTAAAATCTCTTTCAAGCACGTTGGGAGCAGCTGTTCCAGACTCTCCTCGGTATGAACGATACTTTTTAATCCTGACCGTCGATTTAAGGTTGAGCTGAGCCATAAGCCTTTGAACCGTTTTGTGGTTAAGCACGAACCCCTGATTTTTTAGTTCCAAGTGAATACGGCGGTAGCCGTATCGCCCCTTATGTTCATGATAAATTGACTTTATCAACCGCAGCTCACGTTCGTAGCTATTTGGGCGTTTGCTCGTTTGAGCCTGATAATAAAAGACACTTTTTGCCAGCTGTAGAGTGTGCAGTAAGTGCTTTAACGGGTACTTGCCTTTAAGAGTTAGAGCTATGACCGCTTTTTCTTTGTTCGACGGTTTTTTTCCTGCTCCAACTCTTCCAACTTTTTTAGAACGGCATTCTCGGTTCGTAAGTAAACCAACTCCTCTTTTAGCTCCTCAAGCGTCATTTCATTATCAGGCTTAGTGGTACGTTGAGGTTGCTGTTTCATTGAGGGTCTTCCTTTCTGGCGCATTTTGAGCCCTTTGATACCGAGCTCATTAAATCGTTTGAGCCAGACTGAGAGTATCCCAGGGGATGAGAGGTTTAATACTGCGCTAGTGTGCGTGAGAGACCATTCATTCGTCCACATTAAATTCAATGCTTTTCGTTTTGTCCGAGCAGTAGCCGCATGGTTAGTTGGTAAAAATGAATCAGTACCATGGATGGCAAAGACTTGAGCCCAATACCGTATCTGTCTTGAAGAAATTGAATATTGTTTTGCTAAGTAGAGAGATGACGTGCCATCTAAGTATTGCTTAGCAATGATACATTTTAGCTCTCGGCTATATTTGGACATAAAAAGACCCCCAATAATTGGTGTCCAACTATTGGGGGTCAGTTCATACGTTGGCTTTTTTGATCGTACTTTGGAACAAGGCGTCGAACTTCTAACTCGTTACTGGAGACCGAGTTGCTCTTTTAAAGTCTTTAAGTAACGACGGCTAACAGGGACTTCAAAGCCAGTAAGGGTAATGATCTCCGCTAATCCATTCTCTAGCAGTTTGATCTCTTGGATCGATTTTATGTTGATCAAATATTGGCGATGACAGCGGATCAAATCGGTTTTTTCTTCCAAGATCTTTAGCGTTAACTGTGAGGTCGCGGTTTGCGATGAGCTACGAACATGCACACCACTGATATCGGAATAGGCGCACTCGACCGTTTGGCTTGCCATGATCACAATGCGGTTGTGACCAATACACGGAATCTGCTCTAAGTGGCAGGGAGCAATCGCTGAGATGTTCTGTTCTGGTGCTTTCTGGTTTTGTTTGATGACTTTATTTAGACGACAAACGCTCTTGTTTAATCGACAAGGCTCGACTGGCTTAAGTAGGTAATCAAATGCGTTATCTTCAAAGGCTTGAATCGCATATTGGTCGTAGGCGGTAACGAATACCACGTAAGGCATGGTGTCTGGGTCAAGCATGCTTAACAGTTCAATCCCGGTAACCTGCGGCATTTGGATATCCAAATACACGACATCAGGCTTGAGTAGATTGATCTGTTTCAGTCCTTCGATCGCGTTACTCGCTTGGCCAATGATTTCCACTTCTCCGGTTTCGGTTAGCAGCTCAATCAGTTCTTCGCGAGCAAAAAGCTCATCATCGACAACTAATGCCTTTAACATCCTACAATCTTCATCTTGGTTCTATCCCTGCTTGATTCACGCTTATCTTTTAAATGTCTGCTTCTAATTGTTTCAACTCGGAGCGATTTGTCTCCGAAAATACCATTATTTTAGTATAGGTATGATAAAGCTCATTCGAGTAAATTGCTGTGGCTGAGATTCTATTTTTAGTGCTGAATCTTGTCCAAAGAAATTAGTGAGTCGTTTGTCAACAATTTCCATACCTAATCCTACGTGATCTTGAGATGGCTTCTGATAATTACCCGCGTTGTCTTCAACGGTTAACTTGAATCCACCCTCGAAAGCTTCGCTATAGATCTTCACTTTGCCGCCTTCCAACATGTTTGAAATCCCATGTTTGATGGCGTTTTCTACCAGCGGTTGCAGGGTAAAGCTCGGCAATTGAGATTCATACAACTGCGGGTCGATATCCCATTCCACTTCTAGTCGATCGGTAAAGCGTGCTTTCTCTATGGTCAGGTAAGCGTTGACGTGTGCCAGCTCGTCTTTGAGCTTCACGGTGTTGATGTTCTGCTTTAGGTTGCTTCTAAAGAAGTGAGATAGGTGCTGAATCAACTCTCGAGCTTTATCTGGGTCACGGCGTGTTACTGCGCTGATGGTGTTAAGCGCATTGAACAAGAAGTGTGGGTTAACCTGAGCGTGCAGCAGCTTGATTTCCGCTTGTGTCAGTAGCGTCTGTTGTTGCTGATAGTTGCTAAATAGGATCTGGCTCGATAATAGCTGAGCGATACCTTCACCCATCGACATATTGATGGTCGAGAATAGTTTTAGCTTTGGCTCATACAGTTTAATGGTGCCGACCACTTCGTTACCCGCGCGGAGTGGAATAATCAGAGCTGAGCCCAATTTACAATCCTGCGACAAGGAGCATTGGTATGGGTTCTCTTTGCCATCAAGGTAGATGATGTCGTTCTGTTCCATCGAAGTGAGCGTGCTTTGTGATGAAATTGGGGTATTTGGAATATGGTGTTCATCACCAATGCCGACGAACGCGAGAATTTTTTCTCTGTCGGTAATCGCTACCGCACCAACATTGGTCTCTTCATAAACGATACGTACGATTTTTTGTGCGTTATCGGAATTGAACCCGCCATGCAAAATACCTACCGAACGCTCTGCGATGGTTAATGCGCGGCGTGAGAAGGTAGCCGAGTATTTTTCGAAGATGGTTTTCCTGTCTTGGATGATGCTCATGAACAGCGCTGCACCGACTGAGTTAGCAATGATCATTGGCGCAGCAATATCAGAGACCAGAGCGTAGGACTGTTCGAAGGGTTTTGCGACCGCCAGTAGAATCAGCATTTGAATGATCTCTGCAAACAGGGTTACCGAGAAAACCACCAACGGGTTAAACAGTTGGCTGGCTTTGTTCTTTCTGACTAAGTAAACGTGCAATAGGCCACCAATCAAGCCTTCTGCTGTGGTCGAAATAGCACAAGCCAAGTCTGTGAAACCGCCTAATGAGTAACGGTGAATACCGCCAGTAAAGCCGACGGCAAAGCCAACCACAGGGCCGCCAAACAGACCCCCCATAACCGCACCCATCGCACGAGTGTTGGCTATCGCGTCATTAATCTGCAGTCCGAAATAGGTACCCATAATACAGAACAGAGAAAACAGAACATAACAGCTGACTTTATGACTTAAGCGTGAAGATATGCTCAACAAAGGCAGAATCAATGGGGTTTTACTTAGCATATAAGCAATCACTAAGTAGACACAGGTTTGTTGCAGTAGAGAGAGAATGAGTTCCATATTTTCACCTATTGAGACGCTTGTTAAGTGTAAAGCTCATTGCGTGGTAACGGTAGCTTTGCTTGTGTTTTCGTTGGTTATATCGAGCGGTCATTGCTTCTCAGGCTGAGATGCCAATATTGAGATACAGTAAAGCCCATCACGGTGGACGGGCTTTAGTCTTAATTTCCAAGAATCACTGGGTGATTACGGGAGCAAGCGAAGTGTGTTTGGCTTGTTCTTTTGTCTCTCTATGAAGACTTGTCTCTTTTTATCAATATCCTGAAAGAGCTAGGCGGTTTTGGTGACGCCTTTTGCTTCTTTTTCTTCTTCATCAGCAAGGTCGATATCGCCTTTGCCTTTTGAAATTTTGATAACGTAAGCTGCAATACCGAATGCACTTACCACGCCGATGATGGTTGAAAGCTGCATTGGCAGACCGAAGCCTAGCTGGCTGTTGTTCAGGATGAATGTAATACACACAGAAGTCATGAACACAGCTGGAACGGTTGTTACCCAGTGCAGTTTATTGTGACGAAGTAGGTAAGCCGAAGCT